>URQX01000036.1 GCA_900550175.1 uncultured Veillonella sp. | reverse complement strand
GCAATGTTAGGTGGAGGACAGGCAAATGTTTAAACGTAGAAATTATACATGGAATGATGGCAAAAGTTTATCTTTGTGCGATCGTACCCTTATCATGGGTATACTCAATGGTACGCCTGACTCTTTCTCTGATGGTGGTAAATTTAACACCCCAGAAGCGGCGGCAGCACATGTAACGCAAATGATTGAAGATGGTGCTGATATCATTGATTTAGGCGTAGAATCTACGCGCCCTGGTTGCACACCATTGACAGCAGATGAAGAAATTGAACGCTTGTCCCAATTGATAGACCCTGTACTACATGCATCTACAGTACCTGTATCTATTGATACTTATCATGCTAAAACTGCGGACTATGCTTTTTCTAAAGGGGCTCATATTTTGAATGATATATGGGGCTTACACTATGATCCTGATATGGCAGCGGTAGCAGCAAAATATAAGGTGCCGGTAATCATTATGCACAATAGTAATGATACAAACTATGGTGACATCATTGAAGATATGAAGGCATACTTCTTCTTTGCTGTAGATAAAGCATTAAAGGTTGGTGTGACACCACAACAAATTTGGCTTGATCCAGGCATTGGATTTGGTAAAACAGAAGAACAAAATATTGAAGTTATGCAACGTTTAGGAGAGTTGACGGCTTATGAGTATCCTATTTTACTTGCTCCTAGCCGCAAGCGTTTCATCGGTTCTATGTTGGGTGGTTTACCACCAGAGGAGCGTGATGAAGGCACGGTAGCTGCTTGTATTACAGGCGTATTCCAAGGTGTTGATATGGTGCGTGTTCATAATGTGAAAATGCACAAACGTGCCTTGGCCGTAGCAGATGGCCTATTACGAGGTGAGTAATGGATAAAATCGTTTTAAAGAACATGGCCTTTTATGGATTTCATGGGAATTTGGCATCTGAACAGGAGCAAGGGCAACGATTTTTTGTAGATGTTGAAATTACCACAGATCTTACAAAGGCTGGGCAAAGTGATCAGTTAGATGATTCTATCAATTATGTAGAGGTATATGACATTGTAGAATCTGTTATGACTGGAGAAAAACATAATTTGTTAGAACGTTTAGGTGCACTTATTGCGGATTCTTTATATCAACATTATCAAGGAATTGTAGGTTTGTCTGTAACGGTGCGCAAACCATCTGTACCGATTGCAGGTATTCTAGATTATGTTGAGGTTGTCACCACACGAGGTCAAATTTGATGTATACCTATTACATCAGTGTGGGGTCAAATATAGGTGATAAGCAGGGGCACATTAATTTGGCCTTTCAATCATTCCAAAAACATGATGCGGTTTCAAAGGTCATTAGTTCTTCGTTAATAGAAACAGACCCTTGGGGATATACGGAACAGGATATCTTTGTTAATAGTATGTGGTTTTGTGAAAGTATCTTAGACCCGCATCAAATGTTATGTTTGTTACAGTCCTTAGAAAAGGGGGCTGGGCGTAAACGACACATTCATTGGGGACCACGCACATTGGACTTAGATATTATTTTGGCTTTTGATGAAGGTGGGACTATGATTTCTGTTTGTGATGAAAGTCTTACAATACCACATCCTTATTTTTGGGAGCGTACCTTTGTCTTAGAACCCTTACATGAGTTGTTACCAACTTTTACCTATAAGGGAGTGACCATTGACGACAGATTAGCTCAGTTAAACTTGTCGTAGAAATTCATAAATTATTAAATATAAAGGATACAGTTGTACCTATGAAAAGGGATTATATGGATAGGTGCATATTGTAAGAACAATATATTATTACGTTTTATGCTTGGGGATTCATAGGGAGTATAAATGAATATAAAACGTATTGGGTTGTGCGTACTCGCATTTGTTGTAATGGGACTGTCTTATTGGCTTGCAGTAGGCGGTAATTATGACAGCAAAACAGTACGTGTAGATCCAGAAGAGCATACATTAGTAAACTCTAGTGATGCTATTATTTCAAAACGAATATTAGCGATGAAGTCTATTGATTCACAAGTTTATTTTCTAGGTTATGAAGGCTATGGCATTTATAATTTATCTGATAATACACTTCGGTTGATGCCTATTACTTTTCGTGGGCAACATATAGAGCCACCGAAGACAGAAAATTATCAACGTGGTTTACGCGAGATTGCTACGGTAAAGACGTTTTCTGATTTTAGTAGTCAAGAACAATCCATACTTAAGGCGTTGTTAGAATCTACAGATAGAGGAGCCCATTACTATGGTGATTTTTACCATTCAGGTTATGAGTCATCTCTCATCGATATGAAGGACCAGTACTTTATAACCAATACGGTACGTGCCTTAAAACGTGTGAATCATACATTATATGTATATGATGCGTCAGGGTTTATTATTATTGATTTAGATAATCGACGCATACAAGGGTTCTTTAATAATCGTCTTGGTGGAGAAGGCCCTAAGGGGGTACCGGATAGCTTGCGCGGTCATTATGGTTTAGATTTCACGATGATATACGCATTATCCAAGTTAGATCCAAAGGATTTAGAGATTTTATGGTCAATGAGAAAGCAATATTTAGAAAAGTCACCACAAGTAATGGAGAACAAGGACTTATTCCCTCTCAATCTTGATGAGATGACTTTGTAGGAGGTATATTATGCTTTGGTCAATTATTGTAGGTGGATTTATTGGTTTTGTAGCTGGTCGTATTACTAAAAAAGCGCAAAGTATGGGTATTATTCTTCGTGTTATTGCTGGCTTGGTAGGTGCCTCTGTAGGTCAGGCTTTGCTTGGTACTTGGGGTCCAAGCCTTGCTGGCATGGCATTAATTCCATCCATCGTTGGTGCGGTTATTGTTATTGCTGTTGTAAGCTTCTTTACTGGACGAGACTAACTATATAAGATAAGGACTAGTATAGGATTTTCTATACTAGTCCTTTTTATCATTTTATATCTATTTTCCTATATACCTATGAAAAAATAGGTATATAATAGTTTATGTATTTTAGATGTAATATATATTAACATAATTCAATTGACGGCTCATATGTTGATAGGCGTTAATTTGAGTGAATTAGTATAGGAAGGTAGAAATCTTTTTATACTAATGGTAGGAGGCTCTTATGAAGTTACGTAAAGTAGGTATTATTGGCACTGGACATGTAGGTTCTCATGTAGCATTTTCTCTTGCTCTACAAGGTGAAGTAGATGAACTATATATGATGGATATTGATGAGAAAAAAGCTAAAGCACAAGCAATGGATATAAATGATGCGGTTAGTTATATTCCCCATAAAGTAACCGCTACTGCTGGTCCAATTGAATCTTGTGGAGATTGTGATGTTCTCGTATTTAGTGCGGGTCCTTTACCAAATTTATATCAAGATCGCTTAGAAAGTCTTGGTGATACAGTAGAGGTGCTAAAGGATGTCATCCCTCGAATTAAAAAGTCTGGATTTAATGGATTCATTATTTCTATCTCTAATCCAGCTGACGTTGTAGCTACTTATTTATGTAAACATTTAAATTGGAATCCAAAACGTATTATTTCTAGTGGTACGGCCTTAGATTCTGCACGGTTACAAAAGGAATTGGCTCGCATTTTCAATATTAGCAATCGTACAATTACAGCCTATTGTTTAGGTGAACATGGCGGTAGTGCGATGGTTCCGTGGTCTCATGTATATGTACAAGGAAAACCGCTTGTAGAATTGCAACAAGAATTGCCTCATAGATTCCCTACACTCGACCATACACAAGTATTAGATGATGTTAAAATTGGTGGTTACCATGTATTGGCTGGTAAAGGTTCTACTGAATTTGGTATTGCTAGTGCAACCACAGAATTAATTCGCGCTGTATTCCATGATGAAAAGAAAGTATTACCATGTTCTTGCTATCTAGATGGACAATATGGTGAAGAAGGAATCTTTGCATCCACTCCAGCAGTTATTGGCAAAGATGGTATTGAAGATGTATTTGAACTAAAGCTTACTGAAGAGGAATTAGCATTATTTAAACAGTCCTGCGCAGTTATTCGTGAATACGCTCATAAAGCAGAGACGTTGTAAGGTAATAGTATCTGTTATATAAGTTAATAGCTAATAAAAAATAAATATCTATTGAGTGCGTGCATACATAGTTTACGGAAAACTATAGATAATTTTATTTAGTCCCTTACAAGGTTCTGTGATATAATTAAAAAATGACAGTATACAGATGATGAATATTTTTGGGGGATATTATGACTCAAGACACTATGGAAGTACAACGTCCAAAAAGGCCGCGCAAACGGGTTCGCCCTAATCGCAAAGCGCAGGATCAGCGTATTATCCTCATGTGGATCAAGCGAATTGGTATAGGGATTATGGTGCTGCTATTGTTAGGGCAAGCCTATCGCTTGGTGGCTGTATATCAAGAAAAACAACATATTGAGCAACAATTGCAAGAATTAAAACAGCGAAATGAAGAACTCGAACAGGAAAAGGCAAAGTTGCAAGATCCAAAGACCATCGAGGGGGTGGCTCGAGAGGAGTTAGGCCTTGTTAAACCTGGTGAAGTACCTTATGTAAAATAGGTTGACTTTAGTGATTTAGATTCGCAATAGTTTGTAGTTTGAGGTTTCCGTATTAATTAGGAGGTTGCATGGCAATCGAAGTTGGTAACATTATTGATGGTACCGTATCTGGTATTACAAAGTTCGGCGTATTTGTTGATTTAGGAGAGAAACAAACGGGACTAGTTCATATTTCTGAAGTAGCTCATGGATATGTCGAAGACATTAATGCCGTATTAAAGGTTGAAGATCCAGTAAAGGTTAAGGTTTTATCTATTGAAGGTAATAAAATTGGCCTTTCTATTCGTCAAACACAACCTAAAGAGACAGTCAATGAAGAACGACGTCCTCGTCGTGTTCAAGCTAAACAAAGTACAGAGGCTTTTGAAGCAAAGATGAAATCATTTTTGCGCGATAGCAATGAACGATTACACGATTTAAAACGCAATACAGAAGGTAAACGCGGAGGCCGTGGCGGTCGTCGAGATTAATAGTGAGAGATGGCATTGAGCCATCTCTTTACTTATGTATAGGCTTTAACATTATAATGGTGTTAGAGGAAAACTAATTATGTAAGGAGCGATTATGAAGTTAGCTATCATCGATATTGGATCTAATTCAGTACGCTTATTATTGGCTACCTATGAAAATAATATATGGCGTTATGAGCCAAAACAGTTATGGACCACTCGATTAGGACAACGAAATGCAGATGGCACATTACGAACTGAGTCGATGGATGCATCGTACCGTGCTTTCGGAGATATAAAGAAACTAGCACACGAATATGGTGCTGACTATTGTTATGGCTTTGCTACCAGTGCGGTTCGGGAAGCTCAAAATGGGCTTGAGTTTATGGAACGCATTCATACATATTGTCCTATGGAATGGCGAGTTTTATCAGGTGATGAAGAGGCCATTTATGGATTTAATGGTGCATTGGGAGACCAGTTGAATGATGGTCGCCATTATACGACTATCGATATTGGTGGCGGTAGTACAGAACTAGCTTTGGGAAATAAAGATGGCGTATACTGGAGTCGTTCCTATCCAGTAGGGGCGGTACGTTTGCAATCTATGTCTGACGAAGGGCCTCAACGTGTATGGGAAGAAACTCGATTTCTTTGGGACCCGATGATGATTCAAGGCGAATTTGGTGAATTTATTGGTATAGGTGGGACGTTAAAGACGCTAGCGGCTATTGATTTAGGTCTTGAAAATTATGATGGTGCGAAAGTACAAGGTCATAAATTAAGTCGTGAAACAGTAGAGGGAATCATTTTAAACTTGCGTTATATGAGTCGCGACGAGCGATTACAAGTGAAAGGTTTGCCTGCAGGTCGTGCCGATATTATCGTAGCTGGTGCAGAGATTTTAACGTCCTTTATGGATGCCTATGAGGTACCTCATATATTTGTGAGTGACCAAGATGGTATGGAGGCGATGGCCCGTGAATGTGAAAGCACTCGTTCGAACCGTTAATCACACCTTAAAATCGCATAATCTATTTCCAGAAAATAGTCGCATATTAGTGGCTTGCTCCGGAGGTCCTGACTCAATGGCGCTATTGTATTTGTTGCAAGATATTGCAATGCATCGACATACAACATATGAGGTAGGTGTAGCCATAGTAGATCACTGCATTCGACCTGAAAGTAAGGATGAAGTGTTGTGGCTCCAACATCAAGTGGAAGAGTTAGGATTACCGTTTTATTCCACTACATTTGATGTGCCCCGTTTGTGCAAGGAACGAAAGCAGTCTGAAGAAACTATAGGACGACAAGTACGTTATCAATGGCTTACGGAGCTTGCACAGTCTGAAAACTATGATTATATTGCGGTGGCTCATCACAAAGATGATCAAGCAGAGACGATTTTAGCACATATCATCAGGGGTTCAGGATTAAATGGTTTGACCGGTATGTCTATAGTAAGTTCTGAATATTCCACTCCAGTAGTTAGACCGCTGTTAGATGTTACAAAAGAAACTATTTTGGCGTATTTAGAGGCGAAGTGTATTTCTTATTGTATTGATAAGACGAACGAGGATGTACGATACCAACGAAATAGAATTCGTCATTGTATTATGCCTGAATTAGAAGCTGTTAATCCAGCCGTGGTAGACGCTATAGTTAGATTGGGAAGTTCTGTGCATGAAGACTTACGAGTCATTTCTGATTTAGTGGACCAATCTTTTGATAAGCTGGTGACTATTGATATGGATGAGGTGAGGACATCTCGCTGTGCCTTGCGACAGGAGCCGTTGGCAATACAACGTCGGTTATGGCAGCGTTTAGTAAGTACAATAGACCCTAATATAACGCTGACATCAGCTCATCAAGATCAATTACTTGATATTGTTAACACAGGGGAAGAGAAAACTTTCACTATTAAAAGTATAAAAGTAACCGCTCAATGTGATACAATAAAAGTATATTGCAAACATTAATATGAATCGTGGAGGTCATATAGATGCATCAAGATGCAAAAGAGATTTTATATACAGCGGAACAATTACAAGCTCGTGTAGCAGAGTTGGGTAAAGCAATTAGTGAAGACTATAAAAATGAATCTGTAGTGCTTGTAGGAGTATTAAAGGGAGCTGTCGTTTTCTTTACAGACTTAGCACGCGCTATTGATGATAGTGTAGATGTAAGTTTTGACTTTATTTCTTGCTCTAGCTATGGCAGTGGTACAACTAGTACAGGAGTCGTACGAATTTTAAAAGATTTGGATCGCTCTGTAGAGGGTAAACATGTACTCGTTGTAGAAGATATCGTAGATACGGGTACAACATTACATTACTTATTAGAAAATTTACATGCTCGTGGTGCTAAAAGTGTGCGCCTTGCAGCGTTATTGAATAAACCAGATCGCCGTAAGATGGACGTAGAAGTTGACTATGTAGGCTTTATTATTCCTGATTATTTTGTTATCGGTTATGGTTTAGACTACGCAGAAAAATATCGTCACTTACCTTATATTGGTATTTTGAAGGAAGAAATGTATCAAAATTAAAAATATGATATAATATATGAGTGCATCTCTCAATGAGATGTACTCAATTCGTTTATACAACTAAATTATTATTGAAAGGGGTAATCTTTTGGGTCGATTTACAAAAAATATCGTCCTTTACTTACTTATCATTGCCGCTTTCGTTATCGCCATTGACGCTTTCTCTGGTCAAAGTGCGAATAAATCTGAACTAAGTTACACAGGATTTATTCAACAAGTACAACAGAAAAAGGTTGAGTCCGTAACGATTACCAATGATCATGGTATTAAAGGTAAATTAAAAAATGGAACAGAGTTCAATTCTTATGCGCCAAGTGATGAAACATTAATTAAAACATTACAAGATAATGGCGTAGAAATTACAGCAGCTCCACCTGAGCAACCAGCTTGGTGGATGAGCTTGTTAGGTTCTGCTATTCCTATCATCATCTTAGTGGTGTTGTTCTTCTTTATCATGCAACAAACTCAAGGTGGCGGTGGCCGAGTGATGAACTTTGGTAAAAGCCGTGCTAAATTGATGGGTGAAGGTAACGTAAAGGTTAGCTTTAAAGATGTAGCAGGTGCTGAAGAAGCAAAACAAGAATTAGAAGAAGTAGTAGAATTCTTGAAGGATCCAGGTAAATTTACAACAATCGGTGCTAAAATTCCGAAAGGTGTATTGCTCGCAGGACCTCCAGGTACAGGTAAAACATTGCTTGCTAAAGCCGTAGCTGGTGAAGCAGGGGTACCATTCTTCACGATTTCTGGTTCTGACTTCGTAGAAATGTTCGTAGGTGTTGGTGCTTCTCGTGTGCGTGATCTTTTCACACAAGCGAAAAAGAATGCGCCATGTATCATCTTTATCGACGAAATTGATGCAGTAGGTCGCCAACGTGGTGCTGGTCTTGGTGGTGGTCACGATGAACGTGAACAAACATTGAACCAATTGCTCGTTGAAATGGATGGTTTCGGAGCCAACGAAGGTATTATTACCATCGCCGCTACAAACCGCCCAGATATTCTTGACCCAGCGCTATTGCGCCCAGGTCGTTTTGACCGTCAAGTTATCGTAGGTCGTCCAGACTTACGCGGTCGTGAAGCTATCTTGAAAGTACATGCTCGTAACAAGCCATTAGCTGACGATGTAGACTTGAAAACAATTGCTAAGAAAACTCCAGGTTTTACTGGTGCTGACTTGAATAACTTGTTAAATGAAGCGGCTTTATTGGCTGCTCGCCTTAACAAAAAAGTTATCACTATGGCTGAAGTGGAAGAAGCAAGTGAAAAGGTTAGCATGGGTCCTGAACGCCGCAGTCATATTGTGAGCGAGAAAGACCGTAAGTTAACAGCGTACCATGAATCTGGTCATGCTATTGTGGCACATTTATTGCCTCATGCAGATCCTGTTCATAAGGTAACAATCATTCCTCGTGGCGCAGCAGGTGGTTACACTATGATGCTTCCTACAGAGGAACAAAACTACAAAACAAAATCTCAATTATTGGCAGATATTCGCGTAGCCCTTGGTGGTCGAATTGCAGAGGCTTTGATTTTAGATGAAATCAGTACAGGTGCTTCTGGTGACCTTCAAAGCGTAACGAATACAGCACGCGCCATGGTAACGCGTTGGGGCATGAGCGATGAGCTTGGTCCTATCGTATTTGGTGAACAACAAGAACAAGTATTTTTGGGGAAAAACCTCGGCCATGAACGCAACTACAGTGAGGAGATTGCTGCAAAAATCGATGCTGAAATTCATCGTATTGTAGAAGAGGCGTATAAAGACGTAACAAAACTTCTTAGCGATAACGAGAAATTCTTACATGATATGGCAAATGCTTTATTAGAGGAAGAAACAATCGATGCAAAAGCAGTAGATAATCTTTACAAATATGGTACAACAAAAGCACCAGAAACTGAGGAGCCAAAAGAAGCTCTCGAAGCGGCAGGTATTGTAGTACCAGAGGTGGTTGAAGCTAAAGAGAACACTGCTACAGTGGATGCTCCTAGTGAAACACCTTCTAATGAAATCAAATAATGAGATATCTAAATAAAAGAGCTGGCCTCGTTGAGGACCAGCTCTTTTTATATATGCTCGTTTGATTATAATTACCTATTACTAGCTATAGGTAATCAGTATGCTATCTATATTGTGAAGCTAGTAATGCAGTTGGTGCGGCATAACTATTGGCCATCGTTAATATGACGTGTTGCCAAGTGCTGTTGAATTCTACGTTCTTTTAATGCTTTCAAATATTTTTGAGCCAGTACATTTGGTATGGCTACACCAACCGCAATACCTACAATAGTAAGGACGCCTGTTACACTGTTTTGGACCATATGAAGTAAGCCAGATTCTGATAGTGCATTGATATGAAGCATATCAAAGAGGAATCTGTAATATAAAATACCAGGCATTAAGGCTATGGCAGATGGGACGATGATGATTGTGCTAGATGTTTTAAGCCACGTAGAAACTTTTACATAGATCACGCTCATTACAGCAGCGCCTACAAAGGTAGCACCTGGAATGGAAAAGCCAAATTCAACAGCTAATAAATTGCGGATAAATACGCATAATACACCGCCAATGCCAATGGATACTAGTAATCGGACAGGAGCGTTAAAGAGTACCGCAAAGGAAGCAGCAGCTGTAAAAGACCCTATAATTTGCTCAATCGATAATACATGAGGCTTAATATCTACAAAGCTAAAGGCCGGCATAGGGCTAAAGTATAGAGCCATTGCCATGCCTAAGGTCATGCTACCAACGATAAGAATCGTTCTAATAGCTCTTGTAATTCCCGATAAAATATGGTTGTTGATGGTATCGATAACGGAGTTTATAAGCGGTACACCAGGTATCATAAATAAGGTACAGCATACGAGAACGTAAACTAACGAATCTTGTTCAATATGTGAATAGAAACCATAGGCAGAAACCATGGCGGCAAAGCCGCCAATTGCAATGCCTACATATTCATTGCAACCAAAGCGTACCGATAAGGTACGACCAAAATAACCGATTAGAGAACAAATAACAGTTACAATAAAAGCTATCATATCGCCACTATACAAAAAGGCAAGGCCTGCTGATCCGAGGGCACAAGCAATACCCTTTATCCAATCAGGATATACTGGAATAGTGGAATCTAATTTTGAAATTAACTGTTCATAAGTTGTAAGTGAATAATGTCGTTCAAAGGCTCGCCATGTGAGTTTAGATACTGCATTAATCATGGCCATATTGGGTACATGGACAGGTGTTTTTCTAAATACGGTAATAGATCTTTCTTTATGCAGTAAATTGACCATAATCGTAGTATAGGAAATATGTATATTTAAATAATCATGAGGAATACCCATAAATGTGGCGGATTTAAGCATTTCTTCAATAATTCGATTTGTATCGGCACCACATTCCATGAGTAATTTACCTATATTTAATAGGACGTCGAGCTTTCTATGAATATGAATAAACGGGTTCTCAAGAACTTCATTTTTTTCTTCTAATGTAAATTGTTTCATATATCTCCCTAGATAATGATAGACCATACTATTGTTATCTTTTGCATAAGGTATAACTTAATACTACATGTATTATACCATTAATTATTTTAAATAACTCTTGCATTTTATAGGGTACACTTGTACAATCGAATTGTAAACCTAGGTTGACAAAGAAAGGGGCTCTAAACTATGCGTGATGAAGTATTAGAATTCTTGAGACAAAACCAAGGTAGTTTCGTATCGGGACAAGATATGTCGGAAGCGTGTCATGTTTCGCGTACAGCTATTTGGAAGCATATCAAGGCATTACGTCAAAAAGGCTACAAAATAGAATCTTATACCAAGAGGGGGTATCGATTATTGGAGGAACCTGATTTGTTGAGTCCATTAGCAATGAAGCAAATCTTAAAAACAGATGTATTTGGAAAGCGGTATGTCTATATGGACACTACCGAATCTACTAACCTAGAAGCTCGTCGCTTAGCTCAACAAGGTGCTGAAGAAGGTACCGTTGTCGTTACAGAAGAGCAAGCAGCTGGTCGCGGTCGTTTATCGCGTGGCTGGTATTCTCCATTTGGTAAAGGTCTATGGTTTAGTCTCATTTTGCGCCCTGACTTTGCACCTGTAGAAGCCCCGAAATGTACATTGATGGCAGCCGTAGCCTTAACAAAAGCGTTCCATAAAATGGGTCTTACCGATGCAGGTATTAAATGGCCTAATGATATTCTTGTGAATGGTCGTAAATTAGTTGGTATCTTGACTGAAATGTCTGGCTCTATGGAAGAAATTTCCTATATTGTTATGGGCATAGGTGTCAATGTAAAGACTAAACAAGAAGAGCTCCCGGAAGAATTGAAGCTGATTGCTACATCCTTAGCTATGGAAGGTATTGATGTTGAGCGGACGGAAGCTTTTAAAATTATATTAGAATCTTTAGAACATCAATATTATGAAGTTCTCGATAGCGGTTTTGAGGAAACTCTAAATGAATGGCGCCAATTATCGGTAACACTTGGTGAGGAAATTGAAGTGAGAGCACCAGGAAATACCTATGAAGGGGTAGCTACAGATATTGATGAAGACGGTAATTTGTTAGTAAGAATCCCTGATGGGACAGTTAAACGTATTGTGGCAGGGGACGTGTCAATTCGTCCGCGCAAATAGGAGGCATTCATGTTATTAGTAATTGATGTGGGGAACACCAATATTGTTCTCGGTGTATACGACAAGACAGAACTTGTGGGTCACTGGCGTATTTCCACGGATCGCGTACGGACCACCGATGAATATGGCATGTTGATGATGAACCTATTCTTCCATGATCGTAAGGTTGATGTGAAGGATATTAAAGATATCATCATTTCCTCAGTTGTGCCACCATTGATGCCTACATTAGAGCGCGTTTGTTTACGTTATTTCAATGTAAATCCTCTTATTGTTGGGCCTGGCACTAAGACCGGTATCGCTATTAAGTATGATAATCCTCGTGAAGTAGGGGCTGACCGTATTGTAAATGCTGTAGCAGCACATGAACAATATAAAGGGGATTTAATCATTATCGACTTTGGTACAGCAACTACCTATTGTGCTGTTAAAGGCAATGGCGATTATATGGGTGGTGTTATTACACCAGGTGTCACAATTTCTGCAGAGGCTCTGTTCCAACGGGCTGCTAAATTGCCACGTATTGATGTAAGAGATCCAGGGCAAGTAATTTGTCGTAACACTGTATCTTCTATGCAGTCTGGTATGTTCTATGGCTATGTAGGCCAAGTGGAAGGTCTTGTAACTCGTATGAAAGCCGAAATGGGCGATCATGTAACTGTTGTGGCTACAGGTGGTTTGGCACAACTTATCAGCAGTGCTACGGACTGTATTGATCATGTAGAACCTATGCTTACATTAGAAGGTTTACGCCTTATTTACGAAA
>URQX01000035.1 GCA_900550175.1 uncultured Veillonella sp. | reverse complement strand
ATTATTTTTTTATCTTTCATTGTAAGCCTTCCTCCAATATAGCTAATAATTTTGGTCCATATTGATTAATAGAACCTGCACCCATGGTGATAACCAAGTCATTAGGTCTTACTACTTTTGATAATATCTCAGGCAAATCATCAACAGACTGCACATAATGTACATCTTGACCTGTGGCCGCTTTAATAGCATTTGGAATTGTATTGCCATCAATTCCAGGGATTGGATCTTCACCAGAGCTATAGATATCTGTCATATATACTTCATCAGCGCTTGTAAAAGCAGTAGCAAATTCATCTTTTAACAAGCTAGTACGAGTAAAGCGATGTGGTTGGAATACACAGATAACACGATGTTTTTCCAACTCTTTAGCAGCCTTTAAGGTAGCTTTAATTTCAGTAGGATGATGCGCATAGTCATCAACAACCCATACACCTGCTACATGGCCTTTAGTTTCAAAACGGCGTTTTGCACCAATGAATTTACCTAAGCCTTTAGTAATAATACGTGTTTCTACACCGCAACAATCATGTGCCACAATAAAGGCCGCCAAGGAATTCAATACATTATGTTCACCAGGAACTCGTAAGCGAATGCGCTCAACATTCACACCATTATGGTATACATCATATACCAAAGTAGAGTCTACATAGTGAATATTTTTTGCTACATAGTCATTATTATCACTTAAGCCATATGTAATGAAGTTACGATTGACACGACTCATAACATAACGAATATTTTCATTATCGCCACATACGATTGCTTTGCCAGATTCTGGTAATGTTTCTACGAACTCACAGAATGCATTTAGCAAGTTATCCATCGTTTTATAATGATCCATGTGATCATCTTCAATGTTAGTAATAACAATAGTGTGTGGACGTAGTTTCAAGAAAGAACCATCACTTTCATCTGCTTCTACTACAGAGAAATGGCCTTTACCAAGGCAACTACTACCTTTTAAATAATCTACTTCACCACCAATAATAACTGTTGGATCAGCGTCTGCTTCTACTAAAATTTGACCAATCATCGAAGTAGTAGAAGTTTTACCGTGTGCACCAGCTACTGCAATGCCATCTGTTACGTCTAACACAGCTTTCACAATATCGGAACGGTGCAAAATTGTAATGCCTTGAGCTTTAGCAGCTACAATTTCAGGATTATCTTCGCGAATAGCAGTAGAACGAACTACAGCATCAACGCCATTTACATACTCTTTATTATGACCAATATGAACAGTAGCGCCCATATTTCTGAACTTTTCAATAACTGCAGATTCAGCTACATCTGAGCCAGATACGTCATAACCTTTTTGAATTAAAATATTCGCTATAGCACGCATGCCAGATCCACCTATACCAATAAGATGAATCTTATGAATACCGTCTAACATAAAACCTCTCCTTGTTACTTTGCAATAGATAATGCTAATTTTGCAATATCATGAGCCGCATTTGGTTTCCCTAACTGCAATGCTCGTTCTCCCATTTGCGCCAATAGATCACGATTAGCCATAAACATTTCAATTTCCCCTATCAAATCATGAGCACATAACATTTGATCAACGATCATATGTGCAGCCCCTTCTTGAACAAAGATACGAGCATTATATGTTTGATGATCTTCCGCTGCATATGGATATGGAACCAACACAGATGGAATACCACGAACTGCCAGCTCAGCCAGCCCGATAGCACCAGATCTAAAAACTGCTAAATCAGCTGCTGCCAAAGCTTTCGGCATATCATGTAAATACGGCAGAATCAATGAAGAGTCACCTAATCCATCACCATCGGAAATACCAAGTTGAGATAATACAGATTGATATTCCCCATCCCCTGTAATATGAATTAATTTGATTCCTTTTGTTCCTTGAAAATGCTTATGTACATCGATCATAGCATTATTGATAGTTCTCGCCCCCCGAGAACCACCGGCTATGAGTACTGTGAACGTGTCATCACTTAAATTAAAATAATTACGTCCATCAGCCCTAGTATCGACTAATACATCAGGACGTACTGGGTTACCAGTATATACTACGCGTTTTGCTTTTGAAAAAGATGCTTCTGCATCCTTGTAACCCATAGCTACAACATCAACAAAACGGCTTAGAATTTTGTTTGTAATGCCTGCAATAACATTTTGTTCCTGTATCAACGTTGGAATATTGCGCAATGCTGCAGCCATGAGAATAGGACCACAAACATAACCACCCGTACCAATAACCACATCCGGCTTGAAGTTGGAAATGATGGTATTGGCTTTCACAAGAGAAAATGCAGTCTTACCTAATGTCACCAACGTACCAATAGATAATTTACGTTGCAAACCTTGTACAGGTAATGTAGTAAATTCAATACCTTCTTTAGGTACTAAGTTTGCTTCTAAGCCCTTTTCGGTTCCTACATATAAAACCTGTGCATCAGGGTTCTGCTTCATAATTTCCTTATATATAGTTATTGCTGGATATATATGTCCACCAGTGCCACCACCTGAAATAATGATACGTTTCATTAATGGTGTCCCCCTTCTTGCAACATATGAACACAATTTTTAAAATCATCGCCACGCTCTTCAAAACAGCTATACCAATCAAAGCTCGAGCAAGCTGGCGATAATAATACAATATCACCTTGGTCAGCCAATTTATAACCCTGTTCTACAGCATCTTTCATAGATGAAGCTCTATAAATAGGCTCTACACCAGCCTCTTTTGCAGCATTTTCAAATCGATCCGCTGCTTCCCCCATAAAGATAACAGCTTTCGTATGATTTTTAACGAGCTGCATAAAATCTTCTAATGGAGTCATCTTATCATGACCACCAGATAATAAAATAACTGATTGATCAAAGGATTCTAATGCTTTTACAACAGAGTCAACATTAGTAGCTTTAGAGTCATTATAGAATGTAATTCCATTAATTGTTTTAACCCGTTCTAGTCGGTGTTCTACACCATGGAACTCACTAATAATGCGATGAATAGTTTCTACTGGCACACCTAACGCATAGGTTAAAGCAATAACAGTTAAAATATTTTCAATATTATGACTACCTGGAATATGGATATCATCACTACCAATAATAGGTGTCGGTACACCATCTTTTGCTACATAACATTGTCCTTTATCGTAGTAGGCACCATTTGAAACTGCTTGATGTTGACTAATTTCAAGGATATGGCTAGGCACACGTTCTTTCATGTCTGCCACAATGGAATCATCAATATTAAGCACCATAAAATCTGTGCTCAATTGATTTTCAAAGATTCGCTCCTTTGCGGCAATATAATTTTCCATCGTCTTATGACGAGCTAAATGATCTGGTGTAATATTGAGCATAATAGCACCAATCGGTCTAAAATGTTTAATTGTTTCTAATTGATAACTAGATAGTTCGGCTACTAAATAACCATCTGCTGGCATCGAATAGGCCACTTCACTGAGAGAGTCTCCAATATTCCCACCAACGCGGACTGGTTTTCCAGTTCCTTCTAATACCTTTGTTAATAATGTTGTAGTAGTGGTCTTACCATTTGTACCAGTAACGGCTACAATTGAAGATTTAGATAACTCATATGCTACTTCAACTTCACTAACTACATCAATACCACGTGCTTGAGCGGCTTTTACAATGGGAATATCTAGAGAAATACCTGGAGAAATAACAATGCGATCCACGCCATCAAGCAAGGATTCATCTTGTCTACCTGTAATAATATCTACACCTGCTGATACAAGTCTTTTTTCCTCATCTGCAGGCAGTGTAACAGGCTTATAATCATTTAACACTACATGGGCCCCAACTTGAGCTAATACCCAAGATGCGCCTATACCGCTGGCACCAGCGCCAAGAACAAGTATATGTTTATCTCCGTATTCCATCTATATCACCTAAATTATCAACAAAATAATGTATTCCTATCTTATAAGCATACCATTATTTGCGGCTTCCGTTAAGTATTATCTTACAAAGTTATAGTCGCTAAAATGACACCAATAACAGCTAATACAGCGCCACCAAACCAGAATCTGTTAACAACAGTTTGCTCTGCCCAACCGGACAACTCAAAATGATGGTGAATAGGGCTCATTTTAAATACTCGCACACCGCGAGTTTTAAAGGAAATAACTTGAATAATAACAGATAACGCTTCCATAACAAAAATACCGCCAATTACAACGAGTAACAATTCTGTTTTTGTAAGAATCGCCATCGCTGCAAAAGCACCACCTAGAGCTAAGGAGCCTGTATCCCCCATGAATACTTTCGCTGGATTTACATTGTATACTAAGAATCCAAGGCATACAGCGGCTACAATAGCACCAAAGTAAGCAACGCTTTCAGCGCCAATAGAGTTTGTTGTAGATGCAGCCATAAGCCCAATTACAGAGAATGCAATGGCAGCTACCGCAGAAGTACCACTAGCCAAACCATCAAGACCATCTGTAAGATTTACTGCATTCGTAGCACCTACGATGATTAAAAATGCCAAAACATAATAAGCCCAACCCAATTGAAGGTGAAGGTCCGCTACAGGAATCCACAATGTAGTAGGAATAACCATAATTTCAGTAATGCAGTAACAGAATATTGCAGCCAAAATAAATTGCCCTAGTAACTTTTGCTTTGCTGTTAAACCGAGATTACGTTTTTTTACAGCCTTTACAAAATCATCAAAAAAGCCTAGTAAACAATGACCCAATGTTAGGAATAGTAACATACCTGTACCCACATTCCACGGTGCAAAAATAGCAACACCAAGAACGAGAGCAATCATCATAAAAGCGCCACCCATTGTAGGTGTACCAGCTTTGGCTTGATGACTTTCTGGACCTTCTTCACGAATACTTTGTTGTGCATGCAAAGAGCGCAACATAGGAATAGCAAATTTACCTAGCACTACCGTAATGATAAAGGTCACTACGAAGGCTAACAGAATGTGATATATCATATGAATCCTCTACTCATAAATAAACAGATGACGGCTAGATATAACTAGCCGTAACCTTTTATTCTCGATCTTTTAATTCTTCCACAACTCGTTCCATTCGCAAGCCACGGGATCCTTTTACAAGAATAACATCCCCTTTTTCACGAATATCACTATAGGCATTGGCCATTTCTAAATGGCTATTACAACGGAATGTAGTTAAGCCAGCTTTTTTTGCTTCCTTAGCAATAAAAGCGGCAGCATCACCAAAGGTGAAGACTACACTATAACCTTCTTCAGCAAGTAATTGACCAATTTCACGATGTGCTTGTTCCGTATAATCACCAAGTTCAAGCATATCACCGAGCATAGCAATTTTACGTTTACCTTCTAGCTGACCTAAAGCCTTAATCGCTTCAGCCATAGAGGAAGGATTTGCATTATATGCGTCATTTAAGATAACAATATCTTCAAATGGTACTATTTCTTGACGCATTGGAGTTCCTGTAAATTCGCATAAGCCCTTACGGATTGTATTGGATTTAATCCCCAATACACGACCTGCTACAATTGCTGCCAATGCATCATATACATTGTGTTCACCAATCATAGGCAAGAAGATATCAAATACTTCGTCATAACATTTGCATGTAAATTTAATACCATCTTTTTTGTAACGCAAATGACTGCCAATGCAAGTAGCATTACGTTCAATACCATAGGTAATAGTTTTACCTTTAGCAAGACTATCCATAGCCTTAACATATGGATCATCTTCATTAAGGATAGCCACACTATTTTCAGGCAAGCAACGAATCAACTCACCTTTAGCTTGTGCGATGGCTTCACGAGAACCTAATAGCTCTATATGGCTAGTGCCAACATTGGTAATAATCCCCATAGTTGGTTCTGCAATCAAAGCGAGTTCTTCGATTTGACCAAGGCCACGCATACCCATTTCAACAACACAAGCTTGATGCTCTGCAGTTAAACGCAATAATGTTTTTGGCAAACCAATCTCATTGTTAAAGTTTTTCTCAGTCTTCAAAACATTAAACTCTGTACCGAGTACAGCTGCCACCATTTCCTTAGTTGTAGTCTTACCAGAAGAGCCTGTAATAGCTACTACAGGGATGTCAAAGCGACGGCGATGGTAACGCGCTAAATTTTGATATGCCACTAATGTATTATCTACTTCAATACATACAATCCCATCCACTATACGGCCTTTTTCAACGATTGCACCTATAGCACCTTTTTCAATAGCCGTATTAATGAAATCATGACCATCAAAGGTATCGCCTTTTAAGGCTACAAACAAAAATCCTGATTCAATCGTTCTTGTATCAGTAGATACATCTAAAAACTTAATATTGTCGGTATGTGCACTCGTCCCTTGTGTGGCTTCCACCACTTGAGACAATGTAAATTCTGCCATATTAGATCTCCTTAAGGGCTGCTCTAGCCTCTTCACGATCATCGAAATGAATCGTTTTATCCTTTAAGATTTGGTAATCCTCATGCCCCTTACCAGCAATTAATACAATATCCCCAGGTTTTGCGTTTTGTATTGCATGTTGAATCGCTTCCCGACGATCAACAATAACTTCATAGTGAGAACCGTCACGAAGGCCTTCTTTGACGCCCACTTCTACATCTTTCACAATTTGCACTGGATCTTCTGTACGAGGATTGTCAGATGTAACATATACTACATCACCATATTGTGCAGCAATACGTCCCATGATAGGACGTTTTGTAGCATCTCGGTCACCACCACAACCAAAGACTACAATAATACGATTTTCTTGAATTGCCTTTGCTGTTTGTAGAATATTTTCTAACCCATCTGGTGTATGTGCATAGTCTACAACCACTGCAAATGGTTGACCTTCTTCAATAAGCTCAAAACGGCCCGGCACAGCACTAAATGTCTTTAATGCTTTATCGATATCTTCCATGGAGATACCTTCTAATAGACAAGCACCAATAGCAGCCAATGTATTATATACATTAAATAAACCAGTGGTGTTCATAGCCACTGTATAGTCATTTCCATCATAGGATACAGTATAACGGCTAGATTTAGGTGTCATTTCAACATCATGAGCATTCAACGTGCCATTACCATCAATACTGTACGTAATGATAGGCGCCGTTGTTTTTTCAATTACACGATGACCATATTCATCATCGATGTTAATGATAGCCCCTTTACCAGATTTAGTTTGGTTCGGTGCGCTAACTTGTTCAAACAATTTACACTTAGCTGCCAAATAATTTTCAAAGGTCTTGTGAAAGTCCAAATGGTCTTGTGTTAAGTTCGTGAATACTGCTGTATCATATTCAACACCAGAAACTCGGCCTAATGCTAATGCATGTGAAGATACTTCCATTACACAATGGGTAACTCCTTCCTCTACCATTTGATGAAGAATATGTTGTAAATCTACTACATCAGGTGTCGTATTATGAATTGGATATGTTGTATCGCCGATCATAATATGAACAGTACCAATTACACCTACTTTATGGCCTTGAGCTTTCAAGATATGACGAATCATATGAGTTGTAGTCGTTTTACCATTAGTGCCAGTAACGCCAATCATACGCATGGAATTTGCTGGATAATCAAAGAAATATGGTACACAAGCCATCATAGCTTTTCGAGTGTCCTCTACAGTGATAATACAAACATCACCACTTACCTCTACTGGTTTAGATACAAGTACCGCTACTGCACCAGATTCTACGGCTTTATTTACATAATTATGGCCATCTACAGTGGCACCATCTAACGCAATAAATAAGCTACCTGCTTTTACAGCACGAGAATCAGCCGTAATATCTAACACTTCAACAGCTGTATTACCTTCTACATGCGGCGTTTCCAAGGTTTTTACTATATCTTGTAATTGTTTCATATACAATCTCCTTTACACGCAAAGGAAAGCAGCCCAATACGAGCTGCTTTGCCTGCTAGTCTATAATTTGCTGTTTCTCTTGTACAGTACGTTCAGTAACAGCGCTTTTCGTGCTATAAACAAAAGAATCAGGCAAAACCATCCCTAGTTGTTGTTCTGCGATTTGTTGAATACGAACAGGAGACTTCAAAGAAGCCACTTCAACATCCAACGCATCATTATCTTTTGTTAATTGTACTACAGCTTGCTGTGTTTTAACTACCTCATAGCCCAATTTTGTGCTGTACGCGTTCATAACCATCATAATAAACAAAAATGCAACCAATGCAGCAATACCATAAACAACTTGCCGCAACATAGGGCTCAAATCTAGAGCCACACTTGCACTGCGTTTTCTCCCTTGTGAAGCGACCAACACATCGCTTTTCACTTGGCCTACAACAGCCTTTCTCGCTAACATAAATACTAACCCCTTCCAATTCTACAACTTAACAGCTACGCGCAACTTTGCGCTTCTAGCCCTCGGATTAACCTCAATCTCCCCTGCACTCGGCTCTATAGGCTTATTCTTCGCCTTCACAAGTGCTTTGTGGTTACATACGCACATTGGCAATTCTGGAGGACATATACATGCTGTACTCAACTCTTTGAAAGTTTGTTTTGTAATTCGATCTTCCAAGGAGTGGAATGTGATAACCCCAATTTTCCCCTTTGGCTTTAACATAGATACAGCATCTACAAAACTATCATGCAAGATAGCTAATTCTCTATTTACTTCAATGCGAATGGCTTGAAACGTCCGTTTTGCTGGATGTGGTCCATCTTGACGTGCCTTCGCAGGTATTGCTTGCTTAATAATTCTAACTAACTCACCCGTAGTGGTAATTCGTTTCTCTTGACGTGCATTAACGATGAATTCAACAATGCGCTTAGCCCATCGTTCTTCCCCATAATCGCGAATGATTTGCAGCAATTGTTCAGCATCGTACTCATTGACAATTTCCTCTGCTGTAAGAGGTGCATCTTTGTCCATACGCATATCGAGTGGACCATCATTCATATATGAAAAACCACGCTCAGGCGTATCTAGCTGATAACTTGATACACCAAGATCAAATATAAAACCATCTACCTCATAGATGCCCGCATTTTGGAGAGCTTCTTTTAAGTTAGAAAAATTCGTTGGTATTGTTAATACCTGACAATTTAGATCAGATAAACGCTGTCGAGCTACACCCAACGCATCTTCATCTTGATCCAAACCTATTATCATGCCTTCTGGGTCAAGCATTTCGCCCACTGCGTGAGCATGTCCTGCCCCACCAAGGGTGCAGTCCACATAAATGCCTTTTGGATTAGTTACGACGGAGTCCACCGTTTCACGTAAGAGTACGCTGGTATGATTAAATTCCATCATAGCCTCCTATAACATAATCCCTTCAAGCCCTTCGACTAATTCTTCCATACTTTCAGCCACTTGATCATCATAGTAATCATATTTTTCGCGGCTCCAAATTTCAACGTGATCCCCAGCACCGACAATAACGGCCTGTTTATCAAGGCTCGCATATTCACGTAGTGGTACAGGAATGAGGACACGACCTTGTTTATCATATTCAAGCTCAGCAGCACTACCGAAAACAAAACGTTTTAAGGCACGTACGCTAGCTTTAGTAGAGGATTGTGATTGTAAGGCATCAGAAATTTTCTTCCATGCCTCTTGGGTGTAAATAGCTAAGCAGTCATCTAAGCCTTTTGTGACGATGCACAATTCACCTAGTTGTTCACGTATTTTCGCAGGTATAATCATCCGCCCTTTTGTATCAATGGTGTGATTATATTCTCCCATGAACATACGTATCACCGCCCTTTACTATCCCTTATCCACCACTATATGGTAAATTCTACCACAATTCCCCACCATCCACAATAAAAAATCCATTTTTATCCCACTTTTTTATATTTTTCTTTCATAAGCTCTCTTTTTCTCGCTTTTTCTAAGATACATATGTTCGAATATAAATAATGAATTCAAATACAAAACCACTTGCCACCACCTAACCTCCAAATTTAATTTTTCTAAGATCAAATCCCCACTACAATATTTAATAAAGCTTTATTTTATCTAAATTAAATAGTACTGATTTAATTAATCACCACAAATCTACACAAAAAAACCGCGTAGCATTTCTGCTACGCGGCTTTTATACCTAACGATAGATTATAAGTGTAACCCATCGGTTGGGAGGCATATTATTTAGTTGTTTTTACAGCTGCCTTTGGTGCTTGTTGTGGTTGTTGTGCAATCACTTTATCAAGAAGTTCACGAATTTCTTTGTTTTGTGCTTGCAAATCAGCCACTTTGTCTTCAAGAACTTTTACAGTTGCAGGAGATGCTTTAGGAGCTGTAGGAGCATTACCAATACCGATTGTTACACCAGCATTTGCCATTACACTATGATCACCACCATAAGCGGCACCAGCATGGATTAACAAATCAGGATTTGCATAATGAGCTACACCCAATGCAGTAGATGTTTTACCTTTGTAAGTACCGACAGCGGCCATAATTTGAGCTTTTTGACCTTCGTGGTATTCGATAGGTTTCAATGCTGCCAAAGCTGCTGCATTAGCACCTACCACTTTAACATCACGTTCTACGCTGCTAATGCGGCGAGAGTTTTCTGCGATTTGTGCATCGTGTTGTACAAGTGTTGCATGATCTTGTAATGCAATGTTAGAAGCTTTCAAACTGTAATTTGCAGCCTCTGCCAATGTACTGATGTCTTGAGTATTTTTGTTTACTTGTAAGCCTAATACATTAACTTTTTCATTGTTTTCTAATGCCAATGTACCTACTGCTTTAGTCAATTTAACGTTTTCATCAACTTTAGTATTTACATTTGCAATTGCTGTTGCATTGTTAGAAATGTCTTCTGTATTTTTGTTTACTTGTAAACCTAATACACTAACTTTTTCATGATTTTCTAGTGCTAGAGTACCAACAGCTTTAGTTAATTGAGCATTTTCATTAACTTGGTTAGCTACTGCAGTTACACGGTTATCTACCTTAGTGATATTTGTAACATTAGTATCTACTTTAGCATTTAGAGTGTTGATGTTTGTAGTATTTGTATTAACTTGGCTAGATACTTTGCTAATATTGCTTGTATTTGCATTAACTTGGTTAGTTACATTTGTAATATTAGTTGTATTTTGGTTAACAACATTATTAATATTAGCAATATTAGTTGTATTAGTATTAACTTGTTTAGATACATCGTTAATAACTTTACTATGTTCATCAACTTTGTTGATTACTTTTTGTACAGTTACATTAGTATTTTGAATTGCTTCAGCATTTTGTTTGATCGCTGCTTTGTTAATATTGATGTTTTCAGTATTATGTTTGATTGCTTCAGTATTAACAGAAACTTGGCTTTGAACATTTTTAATGCGTTCTTCGTTAGCATTTACTTTTTGAGTATTAGCATTAACTTGTTCTTTCACTTTGTTTACATCAGCGCTTACATTTTGTAAGTTTTTAATTGCTTCAGTATTTTTGCCAACTTGATCTTTCAAACCAGATACATCTGTTTTGATATTGTTGATTACAACATTTTGGTTATTAACTTTCACATCAATATCATTAACTTTAGTATCAATATTTGTTACTTTGCTATCGATATTAGTTACTTTATTGTTAATATTAGTAACTTTGTTATCAATATTTGTAACTTTAGCATCAATATTCTTCACATCGGTTTTAACGTTAGTAATATTGTTGTTTACAATATTGATTTTTTGATCAACTTTAGCATTGATATTTGTGATATCAGCTTTTACTACTGTCACATCAGCTTTAATATTGTTTACATTCTTTTCAACGTTAACAACATTAGCTTTAATGTTATTAATATTGGAAGTATTGTTTTGAATGTTTACAGTATTAGCTTGGATGTTGCTATTTTGAGCGTTAATGTTTTGAGTAATATTTTCTACTTTTTGAGCTACATTAACGATTGTAGTATTGCCTTTACCAACTTGACCTTTCAAGGATTCAATTGCTTGAGCATTAGCATCAACTTTACCAGTTAAGTTGTTAATAGCTGTTGTATTAGATTCAATACGACCAGTATTAGCATTTACTTTAGCAGTTACATCTGTAATGTTAGCAGTGTTACCAGCAACTTGTTTGCTAATGTTTGCAATAGCTGTAGCATTGTTGGAAATGTTAGCTGTATTATTTACAACTTGTTTGCTTACAGTCGCAATAGCTGCAGTGTTATTAGCAATATTTGTAGTGTTAGCTTCTACTTTATTATTAATATTCGCTACATTCGCTTTGATGTCAGTAATAGATTTGCTATTATTAGCAATTGCATTTGCATTAGCTTCAACTTTAACATTTACGTCATTAACTTTGTTATTGATTGTGTTGTTAATTACTGTATTATTTTCAGCAATCTTAGCATCAATATTTTGATCTACTTTGTTAATGATTGTTTTATTGTTTTCGTTGATTGCAGTTGCAATGTTTTTGTTAATAACAGTGTTGTTATTAGTAATTGCAGTGTTGATATCGTTTCTAATTACTGTGTTGTTCGCTTCAATCTTAGCATTGATTGTATTTTCAACATTAGTAACTGTTGTACCAACTTGGCCCTTTAATGCTTTAATAGCATCTTCATTAGCGCTAATACGTGTAGAGTTATCTACAATGTTATCTTGCAAGTAATCTAAGCGTTGATCATGACGATCTACACGACCTTTAAGGCCATCCAAATCACCTTTAACACCATCAATCTTAACATTTACATCACCAATCTTAGTATTGATAGTGTTGTTGATTTGTTTGTTGTTTTCATTGATTTTTACATCGATGTTTTTATCAACTTTGTTAATGATTGTTGTGTTATTAGCAGTAATCTTAGCATCGATATTTTGATCTACTTTGTTAAGAATTGTAGTATTGTTAGCTTCAATCTTGTTATTGATAGTAGATTCGATGTTAGTGATAGTAGTACCAACTTTGCCGTTCAATGCTTCGATAGCTTTTGTATTCTTGTCGATAGCAGTTGTATTGTTAGCAATATTTGTAGTATTAGCTTTAACACTATCTTCTACTGCTGTAATACGTGTAGAGTTATCTACAATATTATCTTGTAAGTAGTCTAAACGTTGGTCGTGACGATCTACGCGACCTTTCAAGCCTTCAATATCACCTTTAATACCGTCAACTTTAACATTTACCTTGTTGATTGTATTGTTAATTTCCTTGTTGTTTTCAGTAATTGCATTTGTGATATTTTGGTTGATTACGGTATTGTTAGCTTCAATCTTAGCATCGATATTTTTATTAATAACTACATTGTTTTCAGTAATTTTGTTATTAATAGTAGTTTCGATATTTTGAACTGTTTTACCAAC
>URQX01000034.1 GCA_900550175.1 uncultured Veillonella sp. | reverse complement strand
TCACCATCACTTAACACTTGGTCAGCTTGTACCAAATCAGACATATCTACGCCTTTAAAGGTATAGCCTTGTTTCTCCAAAATTGGTTTTACACCTTTTTCAAACAATTCAGAGTAAGGACCTTGAGATTTACTGTAGGTTAATTCTTTTTTAGCACCATTATCGCTATTATTAGAACCGCAGCCTGCGATAAAAGCTACGCTGAATACTAATGCCGCACCAAGGGCAAGAAGCTTTTTAAATTTCATAGTATTTTCTCCTATACTTTCACAATCAATATAACTAAAATCTATTTCATCAAATTAGGAACGACGCGCACGACGTGCGAAATAGTTACCTATTGTTTGAATAATTTGAACAAAAATAATCAAAATAACTACGGTAAATAACATCAATGGGAAGTTCAATCGTTCATAACCATAGGTGAGGGCCAAATCACCTACACCACCAGCACCAATAGCACCAGCCATAGCAGTAGCACCGATTAGACCAATAGTACCCGTTGTAATAGATAAAATAAGCGAACCCTTCGCTTCTGGTAAAAGAAAATGCCAAATCACTTCAAAATGAGAGGCTCCCATCGATTGTGCTGCCTCGATAATGCCTTTATTAACCTCTAAAATAGAGTTCTCAAAGAGTCGAGCAAGATAAGGTGCAATAAATATAACAAGTGGTACAATAGCCGCTGTGGTACCAACACGTGTACCTACAATCATCTTAGTTAACGGTAATATAAACACCATCAAAATAATAAATGGTACGGAACGCACAATATTAACAATTGTATTTGTAATGGTATAAATAATACTATTTTTAACGATACCATTAGGATTTGTTACTACCAGTGTGACTGCGATAATTAGACCTAGTACTGTACCAATGAATAGAGATAGGAATACCATATATAATGTCTGTTCTGCAGCTAGCAATAACTGCGAACCGGGAACACCAAGTTCTTGAGTAAAGAAGTCCATTATAGTGTCACCTCCTGCCATTCAATACCTTGTGTCACAAGATACTCTTTTACCTTGCCTACCTCAAGATTATCGCCAATAAACTGAACAATGAATATACCAAGTACAGTATGTTCTAACTCTGTTACCGTAGCAAATAATACACTCGTTTCTAAATCAAAGGTTTTATTAATATGATATAGAACATTATCTGTCGTATTATTTCCTAAGAAATGCATCTTAAGAATTGTGTATGGCCTTTTATCACAAGCTAATGTATGTTTCACTGTTGATGGAATTTCATTAGGAATTACAGTCCTAACAAATCGCTTTGTTGTTTCGTGTTTAGGTTTACTAAACACCTCAAGTACAGATCCGCTCTCTATGAGCTTTCCATGTTCCATAACCACAACGCGATTGCAAATTTTTTGAATTACATCAATCTCATGAGTTACGATAACTACTGTTACTCCTAGTTCACGATTAACACGTTCTAGTAATTGTAATATAGATTCTGTTGTATCAGGATCTAGAGCGCTAGTTGCTTCATCACAAAGCAATATGGATGGATCTGTAGCTAATGCACGAGCAATACCAACGCGTTGTTTTTGACCACCAGATAATTCTCCAGGATATGCATTTGCTTTATCACCTAAATCAACAAAGTCTAACAAGGTTTTAACCTTTTTATCAATCTCTGATTTAGGTACCTTATTTAGAATCAACGGAATCGCCACATTATCATACACAGATTTAGCATTCAACAAATTGAATTGTTGAAACACCATACCAATGCGCTTACGCACCTTTCTGAGCTCATTAAAACTTAATCCATTGATATTCACACCATCTATTTCAACATGACCAGAGGTAGGTACCTCTAAAGCATTAATCATGCGTAACAGTGTAGATTTACCAGCTCCACTGAATCCAATAATGCCAAATATATCGCCTTTTTCTATGGTAAAGTTCACATCAGATAATGCAGTAACCTTTTGCTTATTAACGTCAAACTCTTTCGTTACATTTCGTATAGCAATCACTGTACCACCTCTTTCCCTACAAATTAGTAGGAATTAATATTAACTTTAAAACATATCTTTAAGGTATGTTTTAATTATGTACTTAGATTACTACAATTTATAATGACTGTCAAACACAAAAAGAACCTCAACCTTTAAAAAGTTGAGGTTCTTTTACTATATAGCTTCTATATTATAAAGATTTACATTCCTACATATATAATTCTATATTTTTCCATCAAGCCAAAATGTTTTAGATACTAACAAATTACTTATCTATATCGATTAAAGAGGTATAGTGATCCTAAAATAACAGGCGCACCAATATAGAGACCCATATTAGGTATTTCGCCCAATAAAAAGGCTGCTACTATAGCTGCCACAATTGGCGAGATATACATAAAATTGGTTACATCAGACACCTTTTCAGCGTGTTCAAAGGCATAGCTCCAAAATACAAATCCTAGTGCACTGGAAAAGAATGCTAAATACAGCATAGCAAGCTTAGCTGTAATTGGTGCGGCTCCGATCATTTCAATCGCATGATCTGCAAATGGCAATGCCATGATAGCACCTGTAAACATGGACCACATGGCAATGGTAATAGAGTTATATCCTTTTAAGCTTAGCCCTCGATTCAGAATATTATAGATTGCAAACAGTACCATCCCTATTAACGTCCATATGGCACCCATGGGAATAGTTAAGGTTGAGTTCCAAAGAATAATAATAGCTACACCTATAAAGGCTGTTATGGTAAAAAGCCAACCAATAGGACGTATTCTATCTTTATAAACAAACAATGCCATCAGTGCCGTTACCATCGGGGTCAAAGCCATTATAATGCTCGATGTGGCGGCTGGTATGGTGCGAAGACCTTCATTAAATACAACTTGGTAAACAAAGTTCCCTGTAGCACCTAACAAAATATATATGCCCCATTCACGCCAAGATGTAGGGATGTGTAATCCCTTGAATACACCAATAATTAGCATGAGTATAGCACCACCTACTACCCTTGCTACCGAGAGTGTCAGTGCGTCTACTGATTGCAAAGCCAACTTACCAAAAGGAAAGGCTGTTGCCCATACAGCGATTGTGGCAGATGCCCCTAAAATAGCTTTCATACGATTTGTCATTAGCATCTACCTTTCTACGTAATTCTATAATCAATACTATCTAAATATTACCATAATAAGGCCCTACAATTCCAAGAGGATATATCATACTATATCGAATACTTTCTATTTATTGATATAAATTTTCATTATTTAAAGATAATGTAATATTAGATTGTTAAAACATATCTATTTCAGCAAAGCAAGTAAACACTATATCCCTAACGAATTTTCCAAGTATTTTAATATTATTAAATTACAAATAACATCCATTCTTACGAAAATCGCATAGTATGTATTGAAAATATATATCATTTAAAATTTGTTAAATCGTGACAAACATTGTACACTATAGGCATAGAAATCTATAGTTATATCCTTTTATGGAGGTGCAAAATGCAACATACTGCATGGAAAGAATTTAACACAGGTGTGTGGGATAAAGCCGTTGATGTACGCGACTTTATCCAAAGAAACTATATCCCCTATGAAGGGGACGATTCCTTCCTTGCTGGTCCTACAGAAAGAACGACAAAATTATGGGACCAAGTAATGAAGCTTTATGAAGAAGAACGTGAAAAAGGCGGCATGCTCGATGCTGATACTTCTGTGGCCACACACATTACTGCCCATGCGCCAGGATATATCGACAAAGACCTTGAAACAATCGTTGGTTTACAAACTGACAAACCATTAAAACGCGCTATGTTCCCTTATGGTGGCTTGCGTACTGCGAAATCCGCTATTGAAGAATACGGCTTCAAAATGGATCCGCAAACAGAAGACTTCTTCAAAAAACATCGTAAAACTCACAATGATGGCGTATTTGATGTATATACACCAGAAATGCGTGCCGCTCGCACAGCTCACATTGTAACTGGTTTGCCTGATGCTTACAGCCGTGGCCGTATCATTGGCGACTATCGTCGTATCGCGTTGTATGGTATTGATTACCTCATCGAAGATAAAAAAGAACAATTCAACATTACTATGGGCGATATGCTGGAAGACGTAATTCGCGACCGCGAAGAAATCCAAGAACAAATCCGTTCCTTGAAAGAATTGAAAGAAATGGCCGCCTCTTATGGTTACGACATTTCTGGACCAGCTAAAGACGTTAAAGAAGCTATGCAATGGATTTACTTTGGTTACCTTGGCGCTATTAAAGAACAAAACGGTGCTGCTATGTCCATTGGTCGTAACTCTACATTCCTAGACATCTACGCAGAACGTGACCTTCGCAATGGTACATATACAGAAGAACAAATCCAAGAGTTCGTAGATCACTTCATCATGAAATTGCGCATGGTTCGCTTCGCACGTATCCATGAATACAATAATTTGTTCACAGGTGACCCTGTTTGGACTACTGAATCTATCGGTGGTATGGGTACTGACGGCCGCACATTAGTTTCCAAAATGTCCTTCCGTTACCTACATACATTGACTAACCTTGGTCCTGCTCCAGAACCAAACCTCACTGTATTGTGGTCCCCTCGCATGCCAATCGGCTTCCGCCGCTTCTGTGCGAAATTGTCCATCGAAACATCTTCCATCCAATACGAAAACGACGACTTAATGCGTCCTAACTCTGGTGATGACTACGCTATTGCATGCTGCGTATCTCCAATGCGTATTGGTAAAGAAATGCAATTCTTCGGCGCTCGTTCCAACTTGGCTAAATGCTTGCTTTATGCAATCAATGGCGGCGTTGACGAAAAATTAAAGAAACAAATTGGTCCTAAATACCGCCCTATCACTTCCGAATACTTAGAATTCGATGAAGTATGGGAAAAATTCGACGACATGATGGAATGGTTAGCAGGCGTATATGTAAACGCATTGAACATCATTCACTACATGCACGATAAATACGCTTATGAAAAACTAGAAATGGCATTGCATGACCGCAAAGTAACTCGTTGGTTTGCAACTGGTATCGCTGGTTTATCCGTAGTAGCCGACTCCTTGTCCGCTATTAAATATGCTAAGGTAAAACCTATTCGCGACGAAAACGGCATTGCTGTTGATTTCGAAATCGAAGGTGACTTCCCTAAATATGGTAACGATGACGACCGTGTGGATAGCTTGGCAGCAAAAGTTGTTTCCACATTTATGAATAAGATTCGTAAACATCCTACATACCGTCAATCCGTTCCTACTATGAGCTTGTTAACAATTACTTCCAACGTAGTATATGGTACTGCAACAGGTTCCACTCCAGACGGCCGTAAAGCTGGTGAAGCTTTCGCTCCTGGTGCTAACCCAATGCATGGTCGTGATACACACGGTGCTATTTCTTCGTTGGCATCCGTAGCAAAAATGCCATGGCGTGATAGCTCCGATGGTATTTCCAATACCTTCTCTATCATTCCTGACGCATTAGGTAAATCTGGTGAAACATTTGTGTCCGTCAGCGATTTTGATATCGAGTTAGATCCATCTCAATTGCCTAACTCCAATACAAACTTCGCGTGCAGCGAACCAAATGTTACTATAGAGGAAGATAAATAAGATCTTCCATAGTATCGGACTGCTTTCACCGGCACCGATACGAGTGTTAGTCTTGGTTGAAAGGAGGCAATACCCATGAGCAACCAACAACAAGTTGATAACTTGGTAGAGTTATTGGATGGCTACTCCCAAAAAGGCGGTCATCATTTGAACGTTAACGTGTTCACTCGTGAAACATTGTTAGACGCTCAAAAACATCCTGAGTTGTATCCTCAATTGACTGTTCGTGTATCTGGTTACGCAGTACACTTCAGCAAATTGACAAAACAACAGCAGGACGAAGTTATTTCTCGTACATTCCATCAACAAATCTAATCGAGGTTTACTATGACAGGACGTATTCATTCGGTTGAAACGATGGGTACGGTTGATGGTCCAGGCATGCGCATGGTGGTTTTTCTCCAAGGATGCCCCATGCGTTGTGCTTATTGCCACAATCCCGACACATGGAATGAAATTAGCGATGATGCTAAATTCATGACTGTTGAGGAGTTGTGGGACCAGTACGAACGTAACCGCCAATTTTATACTAATGGTGGTATCACCGTCACAGGTGGGGAAGCTCTTATGCAAATTGACTTTGTTACGGAGCTTTTCACATATTTCCGTGAAAGAAACGTCCATACCTGTTTAGATACAAGTGGAATTTGTTTTGATCCCCACCAAGAGGTGGCCTACCGTAAATTACTCAGTGTCACTAGTCTCGTCATCCTAGATATTAAAGAAATCGATCCTGATAAACATCTGTGGTTAACAGGCAAACCGTTAGAGCCTATTCTCGGCTTTGCAAGATTGACAGCAGACGTAGAAGTTCCCATTTGGGTTCGTCACGTTGTAGTTCCTACAGTTACAGATAATGCAGATCATCACTATCGTCTAGGCTTTTTCCTAGGATCCCTGAACAACTTACAAGCCGTTGATTGCTTACCATATCACGTTATGGGTACTGCTAAATATAAGGAGTTAGGTATTACCTATCGCCTAGAGGGCATACCGGCCGCAACAAAAGATTTAGCGGCCAAAGCGACAAGAACCGTGGTGGAAGGCATCAAGGCCTATCGACGCCATTGGTGGAGTCCCATCAAAACACAACATCAATCATAATCAAGTTTGAGGATAACTACCTCCCTTGATATATATACATATATATACCAAGACTTGATCTATGATAGCCCTAAAAACAATAGAGCCGCCCCCACACAACCGGGGACGGCTCTTATTGTATTTATTTAGATACTACATTAATAGGTTCACCTTTAAAGAAGGCTTGTACATTGTCACGAATGATACCTACCAAACGTTGGCGTGTTTCAAGGCCTTTCCAGCCCATATGAGGTGTAATAATAACATTATCCAGTGTATATAGAGGGCTATCCTCTGCTGGAGGTTCTACCTCTTGTACATCAAGGCCTGCACCGGCAATGCGTTTAGCCGCTAATGCTTCACAAAGATCTGCTTCATTAATGAGAGGCCCACGACCAGTATTTACGATGACTGCACTAGTTTTCATTTTGCTGATAGCTTCTTTATTAATCATGTACTTAGTTTGGTCATTCAATGGGCAATGCAATGTAATATAATCACTATTGTCTAGTAATTCATCAAGACTTACATAACGGATACCGTCACCATCAGCCTTTGGTGTGCGCGTATGAACCAAGATATTCATACCGAGTGCCTTTGCTACTTTGATCACTTCCATACCAATGTGACCAGCACCGACAACACCTAATGTTTTACCATTCACTTCTGTGTGGCTCACTTGTAAATATTTTGTGAAATTACTGCGATCACCTTTAGCGAGCATGCCGATTTGTTTCTGCATGGTAGATGCAAAATTGAGAATCATCATGATTACCGTATGTGCCACGCGTTCAGTACTGTACGCTGGGATGTTGCACACAGTGATGCCTCTTTCCTTAGCAGCGTTGAGGTCAATATTATTATATCCTGTACCCGCTTCTACGATGAGTTTTACAGTATCTGGGAATTGTGAAAGCAAATCAGCCCCTACGGGTAATTCTTTTGTAACTACAACGCGAGCCCCTTGAATACGTTCTATAAGCTCTTCATTTGTACTATCATCATAAACCTGTACATCACTAGATAATACAGAAAAATCTAATGCATGATCATAATTCATTTTACTTGCATTTACTACTACTACACGTTCGCTCATGAGAACCTCCTACATAGCTATTAAATTTTATAGAGTATACATACTGCCCAAATCTAGGGGTACATACACCTATTAAGGAAAATACTTCTACATAAATTATACTATTACTTATATGAATTTATACTATTAATATCACAGAGAACTATATTAATTAGTATACTTTCACAATTATTGTATATAATATATGCAGAAAGCCTAAAAAATTAAAAGTAAAACCAATATTTCTGTATAAAACTTTCACAAAAGTATTGTGTAATTCCCTAAAAGTTATACAATTATATTAATGTTATATAGAATTGAGGAATACCATGAGACCCACCTATTTGACCATAAATACAAGTCTCGTTCGCGAGAATTTGCGTAAAATTAAAGATAGTTTACCGGAATGGAGCACATCCACAGCTGTTATCAAGGCCAATGGATATGGGCACGGCAGCGTTATGATGGGCCGGATTGCCGTTGAGGAAGGTTATGAATCCTTAGCTGTTGCCATTCCTGAAGAGTCAGTTCCACTTCGCAACGCAGGTATTATGGTACCAATCTACCTACTAGGTCTCACACGCCCACAATCATTTGAGCTTGTAGCAGACACAAATTCCATTCCAGCTGTATGCGAATCTACCGATTTAGAAGCACTCGACAAGGTAGCAGAAAATCACGATATGATTATCCGCGTTGCAGTCGCCGTTGATACAGGCATGCATCGTATTGGTATCAAGCCTGAAGATGCTGTTCAGTTTATCAAACGCGTTGAGTCCTACGAAAATCTTGAGGTAGACGGTTTCTTCTCTCACATGAGTAATGCCGATGCGGCGGATCAAAGCCACGCTCATGGACAGGCGCAAAAATTCCATAAAATGGTCGATGAAATCCGTGCATTTAGACCTGATGCGGACTATCGATTCTCTCTTGCCAATAGTGCTGGCTTATTATCCGTAAAAGACAGCTTATTTACCGATGCCCGCCCTGGCATTATTCAATACGGCATTATGCCATCCCTTGATGTGCCAAATCGATTAGGGTTAAAACCAGTTCTCTCCTTCCATAGCGAAGTAGTACATGTACAGCGACTAGAAGCAGGTGAAGGTATCGGTTATGGTTCTACCTATGTGACACCTGAACCAATGACGATTGCTACCATTCCTGTAGGCTATGCAGATGGATACCCTCGTAGCTTATCCAACCGCGGTACAGTCCTCATTCATGGCACACGTTGTCCTGTAGTGGGCCGCATTTGTATGGACCAATTCATGGTGGCCGTTCCAGATACGATTACTGTACAACCAGGTGACAAGGTTGTGCTCCTAGGTTCTCAAGGTCATGAAAGCATCTCTGCACTCGAGATTGCTGCCCTTGCATCTACAATTCCTTATGAAATCTTCTGTGGCTTCTCAGAACGCGTGCCTCGACAATACATATAAAAGGCTAACTATTGTTACTAATAGTAAATACTCCATATACCAAAAGCGCAGATATACATTATTGTATCTGCGCTTTTCTAATTTTTACTATGTATTTTTCTTATATGGTACATCTTTATATTGAATGGACATAGAAAAAGCCCGTAATACGTGCAGCGGTCTACATGTATTACGGGCTTTCCTGCTCCCCTATACCTAGCGTACTGTAAAGCAGTTACGTTTTTATTGTGAGAGAGAGTATTATATACCAAGTATATAATCTTATGATTGGGAGGGAACCACAATGCATAAGGGGCCCTCTGAACGACAGACGGCATAGGAGAGAGTCAATGTTTGTCTATCCAATCCAGAGGGCTGCGTGTGTGTAATTGTTTATTGTGTGTGGAAGTGTATTGTGTATGTGTGTAAGTATGTGTGTATAGTTTTGTGTGTTTAGTGTTCGTGTATTAAAGGGGGTTGCTTTACAGTGGCATAGGATATGGATTAGCTTATTTTACGGCCATACCTGTTTTAGCATCCAATGCAATGGATACAGGTTTATTTTGAGCGTCATGGAACTCTACAGTATAAATAGGTTTACCGTTTTGGTTTGCTACAGACCAAGAGTTAATTCCAGTTGCTACATTGCCAGTTTGTGTGAAGGCTGCATTGATTGCCACATGTGGAGGTAACACAGTACCAGCATCAATAGCACTAGCTTCCATGGATGCATCATATGCTTTAGGAGTACCTTCAGTTACATTACCAGTTGCCACATCTAGAGTCATGGAATGGGCACCACTAGCATTGAAACCATCTACTTCATAAATGGCAGTTTTGTCGGCAGCTTTGAAGGATACTTTAGTAATCTTAGAGTCGCCATATTTATTTTCAAATTGATCGATTAAATAATTCGCACCAATTACGAAAATACTATTTTGATCGACTACGCCTGCTTGCTTACTTGTTGTGCTAGGTTGTGATTTTCCACTTTTAGAGTTTTTTTTTCCTCTTTAGAAGTTTCTTTTTTGTCAGCTTTTTTATCTGCTTTTACTTCTTTAGTTTCTTTTACAGCTTTATCAGCTTTAACTGCTTTGTCAGCTTTTACTTTAGGCGCTTTATGTGCTTGCGCTTTTTTAGTATTTTTTTCGTCTTTATTAGTTTCTACTTTTTTATCGGCTGCACGCGCTAATTTAGCTTCGCTAGGAGCTTTTGTTACTGCTGCTGGAGCTGCTTCTACTTTAGTTGCTGGAGTTACTTGAATGGTAGGAACTGCTTGATTAGCAGCTGGTTGTACTACAGGAGCTGCAGTAGCTGCTACCTCTTGAGTTACAGGAACTGGTGTTGCTTGTTCAGCCGCTGTTACTGCTACAGTAGCACCAAATACGCCAGCTACTGCTAAAGCAATACTGCTTTTCAAAATAGATTTTTTCATAATATCCTCCTTTGAGTTCTGTCTTTTGACTGGACACATATTATCGATAATCTATGAAATAAAAATGTAGAACTCAACGGTCTAGCTTATTTTGGAGTGAGAATAAAATGAATTTATATGTAATTTCAATGAAATTCTATAGTATTCGATTTACAACTAAGTATTCTATGAACTAACTCTAAAAAGCCATTTTTCCCATAAATAAAGGAACAGAGACGACTCATTATAATTCTCATAATGTAAATATCCCCTTTCATGAGCAAATGTTCACAAAAAACTCCTTAAAACTATCCTTTTCTATAAAAAAAGATAATTTTAAGGAGTTTAATTCTTATATTTAAGATAATAAGCCTTCTACTATTAAGTTGTATTTACTAATCACAGGAATGTTTAGTCATCAAATTTAACAGACAACAACGTACCATTCATAGCATCAATGCGTACATCAACCTCTTTGTCACCTTCTGTACCGAAGCTAACTTTGTATACTATTTTACCTTTATCATATTGTACAGACCACGCATTAAGGCTAGTCGCTTTGCCTTGTGTTTGAGCATAGGCAAAGTTAACTACCGCTGCTGGCGGCAAGATTTTACGAGGATCAAAGGATTTTTTCTTTAAGGATTTATGGAAGTCACCTTCACGTTTTTCAAAGATTTGATTTGTTGAATAGATATAAGTGAGCTCATATTTGCCACTTTCATCAAAGCCTTCTACATCATATCTAATTTGACCACCATCCGCATCAAAAGCGATTTCAGTGATAGCTGCATTTGGATGATTTTGAATAAATGCATTCAATAAACCATTTGCACCTACAATCGCTGCATGGTTTCCATCAACAACTGCAATAGTTGGCTCTACTGCTACTAAAGGCGCCGCACTTGCATTTGGCATACCAAACACTGCTGCCAAGGCTAATACAAGACTACCTTTTACAAATAAGGATTTCATAGGCTCCTCCATCTCTCAAACAGGACCATAGTGTATATATACAATTATACACTAAACCGATACGATTTATTAATCTTTATTTATAATATTAATGCATAGACCACTGCCCTATGATACAATGCACGTAGAATATTTTTTACTACAAGTGAGACCATTATGATTTCAATATATCCTACTATATATCACACATTTCAATGCAAAGCAGATCGATGTGAAAATACATGCTGCCAACTGTGGACCATCGATATTGACGAGACCACTGCTGAACGCTATCATGCCATGACAGGATCTCTTGGTGAAAGCTTACGACAAGCCATCACTGTCGATGACGAAGGTAGCCATTTCGTGTTTTCTAAAGAACAACCTATGTGTCCGTTACTCAATGAAAATGGCCTCTGTAAGGTGGTGCTCGAACTAGGTGAAGAAGGCCTATGCGATACATGTCACATGCATCCACGATTTTATAAATATATTGAGGACCTCGAGCTATGTGGGGTTGGTTTATCCTGTGAAGCATCGGTAGAACTGCTGACAGAAGACATGCAGTCTAATCAAGTAATCTTTACTATTGAAGACGATAACGGCGAATTTAGTCCTCATGAACGTTTAACTATTCAGAATATATTTGAACTATTAGCCTTTGATATAGATCCAACACTATTTCAATATATTCCATCCCCTGACGCACAGTATTATACAAGACTATTAGATCTATATGGTACAACAGAGCCTATCGATGAAGACTGGACTGCACAAGTCAATAAATTATCTAGTGATATAGACAAACTCATTATCTCTGTACAAACCTATATTGCCACTCATGATATGGGGCTATTCAACAAGGTATTCCAATACATCTTATATCGTCAAATCGATATGCTGGCAGATTATTCTTTAGAATCCATCCTTTCCTACGCAAGGGATGGTGTAGAATATATATTGATGGCTAGTGCTATAGAGGGCTCACCACTCAAACAAGTGGCAAGATGGTCCCAACAAATCGAATACGATGAAGACAATGTAGACTTACTATTACAACATTATGCTTCTCTTCAATAATGACAAACTACTTTTACTAAAATTTTATTCAAAGCAATAAAAACCTCCTAGTATAAAACTAGGAGGTTTTATGTATTTACGCAAATAGTATGCGCATAATCCAGTTATATAAAAGGTTAATAATGTATAGAACTACATATACAGCGCCGACTGTAAGAGGCTCTACATTCATAATCCGAGATAAAAGCATAACGGCTACGTAGATAACGGCACCAACGTAGGCTAATGCTAAGGGAACTAATAGGATCATTAAAAATGGCGTAATATAAATGCAAAGAATAGATATCAAAATTAATGCTAACCCAAGTGCGCCTGTATAGCCTTCCACATAAGCAGTGCCCATTAATACTTGCTTGAAATCAAACTCACGCTCTAAGAGAACGCTTAATAATTTCCACAGTATAAAGCTACCTACAAACCAATAGATTCCAAGACCTATGATTTCTCGTAATATAGAGAATATGCCATATACAGCAGGTATAAAGCCAAATAAAAAACCACCAAAGGTCATAGCTAAAGGTAATAGTACAATGCCTAAAGCAAATCCTATAATATGAGTGGCACACCAACCGGCGAGTCCAGCTTTAATACCCTTTTCTAAGGTACCAAACCAGAAGATTTCATCGATTCCCTTCTTCGGTGAACGCACCAGCAGGGATATTTCTCGTAAAAATGTCGTATCCATAACTAACTCCGCTCTCAACTATATTATAGGATTAATTATATCATAAATTTCCAGATTTAAATTATATATAATTAATTTTAATATAATTAAACGATAAAAAA
>URQX01000033.1 GCA_900550175.1 uncultured Veillonella sp. | reverse complement strand
GAAATACTCTTGTTGGTCGGCATAACCTTAAGTATTTCTGCATTAGAAAGCGGGTTCGGTGAGTGCATATAGCACCACCAGAATACCGCTTTTATTCGTCTTTCAATAGACATTCCTCTATGATTACGTAACATAGCGCGTAACTGAGCATTTATGCCACCTTCTATACAATTATTAGTAGCTGGACAGGTACATCTCAACGATGTATCTAAGTAAGTAAACAAACATCTGTTATTAATTAATTTAACTAAGGAATTTTCTGCTTTGATAAGTCGTTCGTGTTTAGGTCGTATCGTACCATTTTCATCAACTGTCATTTCTGATAAAAATACTCTATGTCGTACTTTCCATGACATAACATTTTGCACCCACTTCACGGCATGATCTTGCGTGTGTATCGTTAATAAATCCCTTGCAATTCCATATAATTCACAGCCAGCAATCGTTTTAGGACGTATTGTTGTATAACGTTTTACTTGTTGAAATACATGAAATAAGCACCTTTGTAGTTTGGCTTTCGGCCAAACTTTTTTTAATGCCTTTTGAAAGCCGGTACCACCATCGGATATAACTACTATAGGTGATGAAATACGTCGTAATAAAGCCTCCCAAGCCTTAGAATGCTCATATCTACAAACATACCATCCTAAGACATGCGTCTCATTACAACAGATTAAAATGCAAGCATTTCTAGCTAAATAAATACCATCAACAAATACTACGCTACTTGATGATTCAACTTTTAGTGGTAACGGCCAAAGTTCCCAAAACTGTGATGTTTTTCTCCGAAATAAACGTCCATCACCAGACATATCTAACTGTGTGTGTTTACCAAATAACCAATCCAAAAACATCTGTAAATTATTGTTAGTTTTATTCACTTTATTTGTGAATGAGCAAGAACATTGATTACAATACCAACGTTGAGAACCCGCACTTGTTTTACCATTTTTCTTACAAATGAAACCACAACTAGGGCATCTGACTAGTTTCATAATTATACTCCTTCTAAAAAATATATCTTTCTAGAAAGATAAAACCTTATTTGAGTCAGTAAAATCAAGGGGGTTCAGACTTTTTAGCAACACTTTTTGTCCTATATGTAAAAGTTACTCAAAAAGATAAAATGCCGATAGAGCCAGTATTTAACTAGCTCCATCGGCATTAACAGCAACACTTTTTGTCCTATAACCCAAAAGACAATAGTTGAATGAATCTTACCTCTTACAACTACTGTCTTCAATTAAACTTTTTCTATAAGTTCTATGAATAAGTGAAATATGTTTATATTAATATGTTAGTGCCCCCATAAATACACGATAGCTATCATTAGATTGTAATAAATCCTTCACATACACACGAGATGCATCATTATCAAGCTTCATAGCTAACGTACGTCCAAATGATTTCGCACTATGAATAACCTCACCTAAGAATCCTACGATTGTAAAGAATATTTCTTGGGGAGTCATAAAGTCTGTTGCCAACACATCCTCAGCTTCACCTAGCTGTAAAGAATATATCATATCTGATTCTTGTAGTGAAAAACGCAAAATAACCGCACTCGTTTCCATATCATAATCAAGTCGATATGTACGTAAGTCTCCACTAACGAGCACATTATCATCAACATTCATAATTTCAATATGTACAGGCTTTCTGTCCCCTACAGATAAGACATATTTTTTCATACCAATGCTCCACTAACATGTAATATAATTAAATTCATTTATACAATTCATTCATGAACTTTTCATTCATAAATAAATTATACAAAATTCTACAGTCATAGAGCAATAAACTAAATATAAAGTCTATTTAGTTTTTAATTACCATCTAAATTAGCCATATTAAAGCAAGACATCTGGAATGAATTAGGCCTAGAGGCCTATTTAAGTGCGTCTAAAAACAAGAAACATTGTACAAATATAACTCTACGCCTTACTATTCTCATATTTTATATAATCAATTAAGTTTCTATATCCTGCTTTCATACTAACTTTAGGAACCCAACCTAAAGATTTTATTTTTTTATTATTCAAAATAAATTTTACATCATGTGCATATCCATATTGATCAATATTATTTGGAATATCAAATTCTACATCTATTTTATCCTTAGCTATTTCTTTTGCTACTAAATTTGCAATATCTTTGATACACCTTGTTTCATCACTATTACATATATTGTATGCTTCTCCACTTTCCCCCTTAAACAATAATAATACCAAAGCGGAAAGTACATCAGTTATATAACAAAAGTTTGATACAGATTGTCCTGCGGTATGTAAAATAATATTTTTATTATGTATAACACTTTTAGCAAATTGCATAGATACACGATTATCTAAAAGTGAAAGACCTGGCCCAAAACATTGTGCAACGCGAGCAATACAAACGGGTACATTATATTCATGAAAATACGCACTACAATAACATTCACAAATGCGTTTACCTTCAGAATACGAACTCCTAACATCTAAATGATCAATATAACCTAAATCATCTTCAGTCATATTTTGATAATCTACTTGCTGAATACCATATTGTTCCATAGAAGATAAATATACGATTTTTTTAACTTTATTCTTTGTTGCATATTGCAAGACATCTAATGTTGTACTGATACTACCATTTAACGTTTCAACTGGTTGAGTAACAAAAAACTTAGATGTAGTAGGTGCTGCTGTATGAAATATATAATCAACAGAATCATTACATGCAACAAGGCCATTAGTAATATAGACTAACTGTTCTGAATTCTTAAGATTAGAAAACAAAGCCTCTGCCTTTTCTATATTTCTCACAGAACAAATAATATTAATATCTGTTCCATATTTCATATTACTAACTAAAAACAATCGAGTGAGCATAGATCCTATGAATCCGGTCGCTCCCGTTATCAAAATAGTTTTCCCTGAAAGTTTAGATAAGAAAATATGAATATCTTTAACAGTACGTTCCAACTCATAAGATAAAACATCATTCATAAAGATTAACCCTCTACTGTTTTAAAATACTCATATGTTTTTATTAACCCATCGTGTAAATTATATTTTACTGTAAAGAAAAGCTCTTTTTCTGATTTATCAGTTGCCAAAACAGAATCTCTAATATCACCTAATCTAGGCTTATCATAAACTACCTCTATATCTTTACCGCTAATATTTCTAAACTCATCAACTAACAAATTGATAGAACTTGAGATGCCAGTACTTACATTATAAATACCTGTAACTTGGTGTTGTATACCTAAAATATTAGCTTCAACTACATCATCTACATATATAAAGTCCCTTGTTTGTTTTCCATCACCATAAATAATAATAGGAGAGCCTTGTACAATCGCTTTAGCAAAAATACTAATAACGCCCCCCTCTCCACCATTACCTTGTCGTGGACCAAACACATTAGAATAACGATAACATATATATGGTAATCCAAAAGCTTCATGATAAATCCGAAGATAATGTTCTGTAGTTAGCTTTGTTAACCCATAAAATGAAGATGGATTTCCAAGCATTTCCTCATTTAACGGTAATGTATCTAAATTACCATAAACCGCTGCAGAAGATGGCATCAAAAACTTTTTAACATCTAGTTTTACTGCTGCATTAAGTAAATTGATTAACCCCATCAAATTAATATCACAATCTAACATTGGATCACTCATAGATGTGGAGACTTCAGTTTGTGCAGCCTCATGAAATATATAGTCTGGACGAAATTCTTCTAAGACAGAGTATAAATTTTGGTCTCTAATATCCAATTCTACGAATTGTGCTTTAGAATGAACAAATTCTTTATTTCCTGTATATAAGTTATCAATAACCTGTACAGTATGACCATCCTCTATTAAACGATCAACTAAATGAGAGCCAATAAACCCAGCCCCACCAGTTACAGTTATTCTCATTATTATCCCCTTCTTATAGTCTACTTTTTATTAAATCAAGATAAAACCTTAATTCTTTACTTCTAATAAATAATATTCCCCATGCCACAATTATAAAAATACTATTACATACAACCCCCAGCAAAAGTCCAAACCACCCACTATCCAAAGCAATAAAATGTGATAAGAATTTACTGAAATAAACTAATATAAATGTAACTAGAGTATAACGGAAATAAAGTTTAAAATAACTAACCAAAGACCAACGTAATCCGTATTTAAACAAAACATACGGTTCAACTATAAAAGGCATACAAATCGTACTAATAAACATAGCCAATAATACGCCCCAAACATCAAAATATTGAACTAAAACAATGGAAGACCCTAAATTTATTAAGGCCTCTATTAAGGACATATATCGATTTTGCCAAAATAGCCCCATAGCGTCTTTAAATACTAAGACGCCTTTACGCATAAACATTAGATAGAAGTTGATAACCATCCAAAGCACTATACTTTCATCAAAACGATAGCTATTTCCTAGCCAGATGGTAATAAACGGATTTAATAAAAGGTACAAGTTACTACAGATAAAACAAGCCAAATAAGCTGTCATAAATTCTAATCTCTTGAAGATAACTAATTTATGAGCATCATCTTGAGACTCATTCAAATTTCCTACAGATGCCTTGAGTGCATTAAATACTTGATCAGACAACTTATCGATGCCATTAATAATCAAATAATAATTCGTATATAACGCAACAGCACTTAAACCTACAAATTTTGATAAAATAATATTTGATGTTCCAAAAACAGTAACACCACCAATTTTATGAAGTATTAAGGCCTTTATATTTCTAATAATACTTTGGTATATATCTTTATTTAAAGGCCTAATATTCTTTTCATTTAAGAACGAATATAAGTGATCGGCTTTTCTAGCTATTAAAAAATTCTCAGAAAAAGTCATACATATACGTAGAATAATATATACCCAAAAACTATGAGTTAAAACGACTAAGGCAATTTGGAATAAACTCCCTATCAGTTGAGTAATTCCTCTGTAATAGTTAGCTATATATTGTTTTTGATCAGCTATAAGCAAGCATTTTTTATAAGAGTAAAAATAACTAATACCTGTATCAACAACAAAGAGTAAAAAGAAAATATTTAAATATGCAATATTAGGAGGTACCTTTATAAGATGTTGAACAAAAGGCGATATACATAATCCTAAGAATAGAATAAGTGTACCAATATAAATATATGCTTTTTTAAATATTCTCATGATTGATTTTACTGTTTCTAAATCATGATTAGCTAAAGGAGCATATAAACTAAATATAATAGCCGGACCAATGCCCAATTCAGTAAGAGATAATACAGTTAAAATATTATCAAATAAACCATTTAAGCCTAAATATTCAATAGATAAATAATATAGTAATACAAAACGGATAATGAACTGTAATACCATATTAAATCCATATACAATTAACGTGGAATTTATGTTCTTAATTGCACTAACTGTCCGCATAATATCAGCCTATAGTCCCATGATATTAAGGCTATTTTTTACTTCTAAATAAGCCTTAAATGTATAAAAATCAATAGGTGTTGTAATCTTAATATTCTCAGCTGGCCCTATTACTGTAAACAGTTCAGCCCCATAAAACTGCATCATAGATGCCGAATCTATGAACTCCAAGTCTTCAGATCTTGCTTTTTCATGTGCCTTATAAATATCTTTTAAATAGAAGCATTGTGGCGCTTTAGCAAGTAAACATTCATCTCGTGAAAGTATTTTTCCTACATGAGAAAGCTCATTATCTTTTAAAACAATAGTTTCTATAGCTTGTGAAACAGTAATGGCATTACCATATATTTTTGTAGACGATATACACGTATTAATTAGCTCATCAGAGATAATAGGTCTAACCCCATCATGTAATAAAACTATACTATCTTCATCATATAGTCTTGAAGACTCTTGAATTCCAAGATAAATCGACTCTTGTCCTGTTTTTCCGCCTGGAATAATCGATTTGACTTTATCCAAACCATACTTTTGTACTAATTTACTAACCTCTTCAATAATAGACTCTAATACTACTAAAACAATTCCATCAATATTATTATTATTTTGAAAGTGTTCAAGCGTATACACTAATATTGGTTTTCCATTAACTTCTAGCAATTGTTTCGGTGTGCCAGTAGAACTCATACGTTGTCCAGTTCCTCCAGCAAAAATAATACCTATATTCATGCTATACCCCTATACATTAAATCTCATATGCTCTAATACTTGATATTTTACGTTTACCTTCTGGTGGTATTTCCATATAGTTACGACCATATAAATTACTTAAATATGTATCGTAACATGAAAAAACATCTAATTTTAAATCTCTAAACTCTATAGGGACACGTTTTTCAAAAGCATTCTTTACCATAGATTCAGCTTCACCATAAACGCCACCAGTAATAGCGCCTACATAATCAGAAGTATTATAATTATACTGTTTTGCTAATTGATCTAATTTATGAGCCCAATATTTATATCCCACACATTTAGCAAAAATAATTAATATAGACTTGATAAATGCTCTAGTAAATGATTTACCATGTCCTAATTTAGCATCACAAAGTTCAAGCATCTTACTATAAATTTTACGTTTTTTATAGATACTAATAACTTCATTTTTATCATTTGGTAATCCATCAACAGGCATAATATCCATAAATAAAAACTGATTAGCATTACTGTACTCATCTTCAATCTTGATATCAAGCTTTTCTAATCGTGCAAAAGGATATTTTGAGTTATTACGCTCAATAGATCTAAGCAGGTAATTGCTATTTAAAACCTTTGGAAATATAGTAATTAATTTTTCATAATCTGGTCGACTTAAACAAATATCTATATCATCATCCCAAGGAATAAAACCTTTATGCCTAATGGCCCCTAATAATGATCCTCCTGATAAAGAATATTTAATATCATTCTCTTTACAAAAGGAATCAAACTCTTTAAGCATTATATATAAATGATCTTGAATTTCAGATATAGTCAACATTATAAAAATCCCCTAATTTTCAAACCATACTAACTTCATTTGTCGCATAAATTCATCTTCTGACCAGTCTTCAATGCCAAATCTAGGTATAGAAAATGGATTAGTATTAGAATGAAGCTGTGCTCTTTTAGTACTAACTGAATATGTGAATCCTAGATCTTGAACAATTTGTTCTGTCACTTGATCAAAACTTTCTTTATGACCAAAAGGATACGCAAAAATATCTATATCCGTGTGCAACAAGTTTTCTAAAAAGAGCTTAGAAGATTGTATTTCATGTATTTGTTCTTCTCTACTAATTTGTTTCAACGCTGGATGATGAATAGTATGCGCTCCTAATGTAACTAACTGACTTTGATATAACTCTATTAACTCCGATGAAGTCATAGTCCTATTATTAGGATTAACCTTCAATCCATAAGATTCATACCATCTGTCTAACATCATATCTCTTTCATTAGGATGTAGAGAAAAAAGCATATGGTGTAACGTATAAAAACTATGTAATCGCTTTTTATCATCAGATACATCAAATACATGTCTTTGATTTAATATATCTAACTCAATTGATTCTCGTAGATTTTTATTTTCAAATAAAACATTTTCTAATCGATCCCACCAAAACTCTTTATCCGTATCTACACCGCCAGATGTTATAAAAATCGTCGCTGGGACTTGATACTTTTTTAAAATTGGAAAGGCATATTTGTAATTATCATAATATCCATCGTCAAAGGTAATAATAACAGATGGTTCCTTTATATCATTGTGTTTTAAATCATTAAAAGTTATTACATTGTAGTGATTTTTTAAAATTCGGATATGTCTTTCAAAATTATCAGGAGTTACATTAATATTAAATAAATCACGATTCAAATAATTAACTCTATGGTAAAGTAAAACAACTACTGGCTTATCAACAATATTATGGATTAAATTGATTGGAGCCAACCTTTTTCTATAGATAGATCGAATCCACGGTAGATTTTCTTTTATATAATCTTTAAAACTCATTGTTTTCCCTTATATATATTTTCAATCTTCTTTATAGCAATACTGGAATCATAACCTAGTTCTTTAATTCTAGATCTATAATCAATATATTTATTCTTACCAAATTTAGACATAATCTCATAAGCCCATTGTTCAGGATTATCAATTGGTAAAATCGTACATAGATTAGTCAACACAACCTCTTGTGTAATCGTATCAGATATTAATATTGGTATGCCTAATGCTTGTGACTCAATAGCAATTAGCGGTAATCCTTCAAATAATGAGGGTAATATCATAATATCTATAGCTTGCATAACCTCAACAGTGTTATTTACATATCCCATAAAAATAACCTTGTCAGATATAGCTGCTAATTTTACAAGACTTTCAATCTTATGACGTTCTACACCATCCCCCAGGAGAAATAAATAACTATTAGGATTTTGTTTTAATACCTCTTTAAATATATCGATAATAAAAGGATGATTTTTAACAGGTGTAAAACGACCAATATGTCCTACTACCAATGCATCCTTAGGAATATTGAATTTTTGTCTAACTTCCAACCCTAGATTTATATTTCTATCATATAAATCCAAATCGATAGCATTATGTAATAAATAATATGAATCACTATCTATACAGGTTCTAGGAAACATCCATTCTGATGCCTTAGTAGAGCAGCCTATATACGTATCAACCAAATAAGGCAATAAAAATCTTCCAACCTTATGTAATCCTGTCTTTAGAAAGCATACGATTTTTCGATTATCATCTATACTAGAGCTATGCGCATGTAAAATAATAGTTTTAAATCCAGCTAATTTAGCAATCAAAATAGGAATAATATTGACATAAGATTGATGAAAATGAATGATATCTTTTCCTTCAGAAAGTAGGCACTTCATTTTTTTATAAAACTGAATAATATGATACGGTCTACTAACCATCTCTACCTTATAATTTACATCGAAATTTTGAGGATCATCATAACTCAGTAATGTTAATTCAAATTCTTTTTTATCAATCATTCTATACAGTTGAAGAACATAAGATGTTAAACCTCCCATATCTTTATCTATAGGAAGTTCTATTACCTTTATCATAGTCAGTATATTATCTCCCAAATAATTTACGCTTTAAAAATAATCCACCTTTTTTAATCCAATTTTGAGGTTCCATAAAAGATACATTTTGTTCTTTATAGCTAATACTATTAGCTTCAATCCATACATCAAGCAAGATTTCACTAACAAAGCCATAGATACGCGCTTCATACGTATCATAATCAGAAATATCAACACGTTTTTCGATTTCTTCTAAGATGGAAAACATCCATTCACAGTATTGATCAAATAAATCTCTACGCATAACGAACATGTTAAACATATGAGCCCAAGTACGATTACAAACCTTTGTAAAAGCAGCACTATATTCGGGATATTTTTCAGCGATAATTTGTTCTGCCGCATCCAGACCTGAGCTGTGGTGGGCATTATTATAGTGAGAACGATTAGACTCAATATAATATTTACGCTTATCTGCTACTACTACAGGATATTGTGAAAGCAGTTTATTCCATTCTGCTCCCGTTAAAATTTGATTCTTTTTGTCCTCCACAGAGCGTACCTCTTTACGTGTAAAGTAACGCCTGTAGTGAACGAGACCAATATAATCCGCATCAAGATTTTTCCACGCCCAATAGAGGCCCGTCAATTCACAATAATTAGCATTCTTTGAAGATATATTATCTCCTGTATGATCTCCTGTATAACCAATATCAACCTTACCTTCTCGCCCTACATGAATTGGCATATAGACAGAATCTTCAGGCATCCAATATTGTTTATGTGTTGCTACTAAAATTTTAATATTCACTAATTTCATCCACCTTATTATTACATGAATTTTTGACGTATACTAACGCATAACCAAATCCTAATAATATCCAAAAATAATAGAGCTCATTTAAAGTTGTTCCTATCCCTGTTAATAAACACTCTATATAAGCTATTGTAAAAAATATAACAAATGTATCTTTTGAATTTTGAATTATATATTTTAACAATCTAAATAATAACAATAATATAGGAGCCATAAATAATACAAAGCTCATAATACCTGTTTCCGATAAACGAGAGGTATATTCTCCTAACATTGGAATAGAAATATTAATAAGGCCCTTATTTTTAATATTTTCAATCCACATTTTTACTTCCGTACCATTTAACGTATCTTCATCTAAATGATTCAAAACATATGGGGTACGTAACCCTTGTCCAATTCCTAATAATGGATTCTCCTTAAATATATCTAAATCAGCTTTCATAACACCATATCTTTGGTTATTACTACGACCACCTTTTTTAGATAAAGACTTAATATTATTTTCTCCATAAGATGTAATTTCATTTGCAACCTGTTGAGTTGAAATATTTTTACTTGTTGTACTAGTTGTATTTATACTTTTAGTAGAAGCATCTTGTACATAGAAAACATTAGATGTATATACTATATTTCCTACAAAAGCTAAAAGGCCTATTAAAGTTACAAGAACTGTATTTATTATAAATTTTTTGTTTCTAAATTGAATACAAAGCGCAAATACAAGCAATATGTAATCTATTATTAAAAAAACAGTTGCAGTTCTACTATTAGCTAATAAGGTAATCATCTCTAAAAGCAATAGAATAATGAAAGATAATCCTACCAACTTTTTATTCTTAGATGTAAAAATAATACTCCATATAAAAGGAATTGTAATAACTGTATAAATCCCCAAAAAGGATGGTTCGGGAAATAGAGACCTAAATTGTAATTCTGGCCAAAATAATGGTGGCCACCATGTATTATTAATCTCAATAGCATGAACAATAGGTCTTATATATGTTAATAATGAAAGTGCCCATTGTTGTTTACCAAAATAAAATAGCTCAATGACACCAAAAATAACAACTAGACTAGCAGAAATTAATGAACCTTTACTTACTATTTTCAAAATTGTTTTCGAGCGATTTTTATACCAATAGAAAATCAAATAAGAAAATCCAAATGTAAAAATAAGTTGAGTCAAAGAGTTCTTCAAAACCCTAAAGCAAAAATGAATGACCGATAATGTATATTCACTCACAGATTCATTAAATATCAATTGAATTATGGCTTCCAATTTATGATTCATATAATTAGTGCCAGGAACTAAATCATAGTAAGGGAAATTAATCAAACCATGAACTAAAGATACAGCAATACTGAAACCTAAAAGAGTTATATATAATAATTCTTTCCAATATAAATGATATTGAAGTAGACTATGTCTTTTTAGCCATACACTATATACTAAACAAATAAATAGTGTATAAAATGATGCTTTTGCTGAAAACTCACCACCTAAAAAACCTATTCGTAAAGACATGGGGATTACAGGAAATATTACAAATATAAAACTTAATCCTATTAAACTATCAATATATTTATTACTAGACATATACTCTCATCCTACTACTCTCATCTTATGATTTTAATTTTATTAACTTGGAATTACCAAAAATCCAAGAGGTTATTTTATATCTATCAAAAAACTTAACAATAAAAATAGGCACTATTGTACTAATCAGACAAGATAAAATTAAACACACCATGATATTGTCAATAGATAAGTGCTTAAATATAGTTCTTAATGGCCCAGAAAAATATAAATGTAAAATATAGATTCCCAAAGAGTAACGACCACAAATATTCCAAATAGTAACCCATTTTATATTCTTAAACTTAAAAAATAAAATAGATAAAAACACAGAACCTGATATAGCACATATAAACTTTAAAATATTATGCACTTCTATATAAGGAAATGTAATGACTGCCAGAACAATACTAATAAAACCAATACCAATCAACTTATTACAAATAATTGTCCTGAGTTGATCCTGATACATGCATAATACTGATCCTAATGTAAAATACACGCCTCCATAAATAATTAAATTAATAATCTTCAATAATCCATGAACGGGCGGCATAAAAAAATACAAACATAGAAATATAATAAAGACTGTTGTAGGCTTTATTATAGATTCAAATATAGGAATAGCTACAAAAAGCCAAATCAATACATACAAGAACCATAAATAAGAAAGAGGAGCTATATAAATATGCATTAAATCAGCTAAATTAAAATGATCACTCATTTGTATATTTCCATACAGTGTTGCATAATATTTAGATAACCAAAATACAACTGAAAATAACAAATACATAGGTATCATATTTAAAAACTTATTAGAAATTTTTTTAATCAGACCTGAATTTTTTTGTGACCATGTAAGCTTATATAAAAAACCACTAATTAAAAAAAACAACGGCATGTGGAAACTATAAATAACATCATATATAAACTGTAAGCTCCATTGATGTTCTGTAAAAGTTTCTGCTCGAATATAACCAAGAATAACATGCCCAACAACAACTAAAAATATAGCAAAGCCCTTTAGTGAATCTAGCCACTCAATTCTCATTTTTTAAACTCCTTATTACATAGGGTTAAGGCGCTAGCAATAACCTTATCCATATCGTAATATTTATATTCCCCTAAACGACCACCAAAGATAACATTGGAAATCATTTCAGCTTTTTTAACATATTTTGCGTAAAGATCTAAATTCTTTACATCATTCACTGGATAATACGCTTCTTCGCCAATTTTCCAGTCTTTTGGATATTCTTTTGTTACATATGTAACAGGTTGTATACCAAACTCAAAATGTTTATGCTCGATGATGCGAGTATAAGGAATATCACCTTCTGTATAATTCACAACGGCAACACCTTGATGATTTTCCTCTTCAAAACGTTCTGTTTCAAAGTGAAGGCCACGATATTCTAAAACCCCTTCAGAATAACCAAAGTATTCATCAATAGGACCTGTATAGATGATCTTATCTGCCAAGGCTTCGTATTCATCACGATGTTTAAGGAAATCAACGCCTAAACGAACTTCGATGCCCTCTAACATGCGTTCAATCATCTTCGTATAACCGCCCATAGGAATGCCTTGGAAGCGATCATTAAAGTAATTGTTATCATATGTATAACGAACTGGTAAACGCTTAATAATGAAAGCTGGCAATTCTGTACATTTGCGGCCCCATTGTTTTTCCGTATACCCTTTGATGAGCTTTTCGTAAATATCTGTACCTACAAGGCTAATGGCTTGCTCTTCTAAGTTCTTAGGTTCACTTGTAATAGCAGCCCGCTGTTTCGTAATGATATCCTGTGCCTCTTTTGGAGTACGAATATTCCACATTTTAGAGAAGGTATTCATATTAAACGGCAAGTTGTACATTTCACCTTTATAATTTGCTACAGGGCTATTTACATAGTGATTGAACTCAGCAAATTGATTAACATAGTCCCATACATGCTTCAAGGATGTATGGAAAATATGAGCACCATACACGTGAATGTTGATGTCGTCTTTACTTTCACAATACATATTACCTGCAATGTGATTGCGACGATCGATAACAAGTATAGATTTACCACGCTTGTGCGCCTCATGGGCAAATACAGCACCAAATGGGCCTGCCCCAACTACTAAATAATCGTATTTCATTAATAGGCCCCTTTCGATTTAACGACAGCCAACACAGTTTTCAATAGATATACAATATCGATCCACACGGACCAGTTATGAACGTACCAAGAATCCATCAATACGCGTTCTTCATAGGTAGTATCGCTGCGACCACTAACTTGCCATACACCGGTAATCCCTGGTGGTACAAGGTAAAAGTCGTTGATATAGTCGCCGTATTTTACGATTTCATCACGCACGATAGGACGTGGACCTACGAGGCTCATATCACCAACGAGAACATTCCACAATTGTGGCAATTCATCAAGACTCGTTTTGCGAAGGAATTTACCAATACGAGTAACACGAGGATCATCTTTCAATTTGAAATCTCGTTCCCATTCCTCACGAGCTGCAGGATTTTCTTTCAAATACACCTCTAATGCCTCTTGTGCATTCGGCACCATAGAGCGGAATTTATAGCATGGGAACTCTTTACCACCTTGGCCAACGCGCTTGTGGCCAAATACGATAGGACCTGGAGAATCTAGATAAATCAATACAGCTACGATGGCAAGAATTGGTAAAATCAAGATTCCACCACATACAGTAGCAACAATATCAAAAATGCGTTTCATAATACGATTAGACTTGCGAGCCAAGTTGTTTTGTACACGCAATACAACAGCTTGTTCTTCCATCATGCCACGAGCCGTAATATTACTTGCTGGTAAGCCAAATAACTCAGGCACAAAGGCTATACGTTTTACCAATAATTGCAATTGATTGACCAATGATACTAACTTTTTAGGTTCTAGCCCTGGTGCACA
>URQX01000032.1 GCA_900550175.1 uncultured Veillonella sp. | reverse complement strand
ATAGCAAGATATTCCTACTAAAATATACAGGAATTAAAAGAATATCATATATTACTTATATTGATAGAATTTTAATAATATTCATTCTCATCCTATTTGATTCTCAATATTGAATTATAGGCTAGAAAAATCGAGAGTGCCGAACAAATCATCATAGGTTTCAGCACGACGAATTTGTGTTACAGAGCCATCTTTATGTAATAACAACTCAGCGGAACGCAATTTACCGTTATAGTTAAAGCCCATGGAGTGACCATGTGCACCAGCATCGTGAATGATGATACGATCGCCAATATCAATTTTTGGCAACTCACGTTGAATAGCGAACTTATCATTATTTTCACATAAAGAACCTGTTACATCGTATACATGGTCCTTAGGCGCATTCTCTTTCCCCATAACAGTAATATGGTGATAAGAACCATATAACGCTGGTCGCATAAGATTTGCCATACAAGAATCAAGACCAATATAATGACGATAAATATCTTTTTTATGAATTGCTGTAGAAACTAGGTAACCAAATGGACCTGTAACCATACGACCACATTCATAAGCTAATGCTACATCACCAAGACCGTTAGCTACGAGAATTCTATTGTAAGCCTCTTCTACACCCTTGCTAAGCGCTTTGAAATCTACAGGTGTTTGTTCTGGTTTATAAGCAACACCTACGCCACCACCAAGATCGATAAACTCAATATTGATGCCAAGTTCATTTTTAATATCTACAGCAAGATTGAAGCAAAGTTCAGCAGTGCCAACTAAGCCATCGATATCAAGTTCATTAGAAACAACCATTGTATGGATACCAAAGTGTTTTACACCTTTTGCTTGTAGTTGTTTGTAGGCTTCAAAAATTTGTTCACGAGTCATACCGTATTTAGCTTCTTCAGGAAGGCCAATAATTGTATTGCCACCTTCTTTTAAGGAGCCTGGGTTATAACGAACGCAGAACGTATCAGGCAAAGAACCATGATTTTTTTCTAAATATTCAATATGAGTAATATCATCTAAGTTGATAATAGCACCCATTTCTAATGCTTTTTTATATTCCACATATGGTGTGTCATTAGATGTGAACATAATATCATGACCTATAATGCCCACTTTTTCGCATAGAATCAACTCTGCTAAGGAAGAGCAATCTGCACCAACGCCAAGTTTTTGCAATACACGCATAATATATGGATTTGGAGTCGCTTTCACAGCAAAATATTGTTTGAACCCTTTATTCCAAGAAAATGCATCGATGAAAGATTTCATATTTTCAATGATACCTTCTTCATCATAAATATGAAATGGTGTTGGATATTGGGCAATAATATTTTCTAATTGTTCAGCTGTAAACGGAACTGTTTTTGTATTCATAATAACCTCGCTACACAAATAAAAGACCCATCAAGCGACGAGTCTATTATCCTAATCATTATTTAAATAAAGCTTTATCTAGGCTATAGCGACCTGCACCAGCAAAGAACAACATAAGAGCACCAAATCCCATTTGAGATGGATAGTCCCAACTAAAGAAACTACCACTAAGATTTAATATCGTTGCTATTGCTAGTGTACCTATAAGTAGCAAAGAGCCTATTCTTGTAAATAGACCAAGCACTATAAGTACGCCACCTATCATTTCTGCATATGCTGCCATAGTACCTAATATTTCATAACCACTAGGTACACCTAATGGTGCCAACATAGCTCCAACTTTATAAAGGCCTTCAGCACCGCTCAAATACTTTAAATATCCATGATAAAACATGGAAATACCAAGTGCCAACCGGTAAACTAAGAGGCCAAAATTTACATAATTAGGTTTACTTTTAAAAATAAAGCTCAACATAGTAATCCTTCTTTCAGGTTAAATAACATCGAAATAATTCAATAACCATATAATAAAGGCCACTAACTACTGTGTCAAACTAGACTCAATATTAAATTCTATAGAATTATAACATATGTTGTATACAAAATCAATTTTATCGATTTGATAAACCTCATATGTTAGTCTAATTCAAATCATAAGCATAAAGAAAAATCGTCTGCTATTTATACCATTTATACTATTTGTACTGTCTATATCATATGTATTGTAAAATACCATTGCTAATTTAGATAAATACAAAATAATCCTAATGAAAAAGTGAACATATAGTTCCTAATTCATTAGGATTATTCTAAATCTAATAGATTATGCTCTAAGCAGTTGATTACATCATACCGCCCATGCCACCCATTGGAGGCATTGCAGGTACTGCAGCATTTTCTTCTACTTTGTCAGCTACGATTGTTTCAGTAGTCAATACAAGAGATGCGATGGATGCAGCATTTTGAAGCGCAGAACGTGTTACTTTAGCAGGATCCACGATACCAGCTTTAACCATGTCGATATATTCTTCAGTCAATGCGTTGAAACCAACACCAGCTTCTGTATTTTTAACTTTTTCTACTACAACGGAACCTTCAAGACCAGCATTGTAAGCGATTTGACGAAGAGGTTCTTCTACTGCACGTTTAACAAGGTTAATACCAGTTTGAACATCACCAGTAGCTTCCAATGTGTTCAATGCAGGGATGATATCAATGAATGTAGTACCACCACCAGCTACGATACCTTCTTCAACAGCAGCGCGAGTTGCGTTCAATGCATCTTCGATACGAAGTTTTTTATCTTTCATTTCAACTTCTGTAGCAGCACCTACTTCAATAACTGCAACACCACCGGATAATTTTGCAAGACGTTCTTGTAATTTTTCACGGTCGAATTCAGAAGTTGTTTCTTCTACTTGTGCACGAATTTGGCTTACACGTTTAGCAATTACATCTTTATCGCCTACACCATCAATAATTGTAGTTTCATCTTTAGTGATGCGAACTTGACGAGCTGTACCAAGATCTGTAAGTTCTACGGAATCAAGTTTACGGCCCATATCTTCAGTAATTACAGTACCACCAGTCAAGATAGCGATATCTTCAAGCATAGCTTTACGACGGTCACCAAAGCCAGGAGCTTTAACAGCTACAGCTTTGAATGTACCACGCAAGCGGTTTACTACCAATGTAGCCAATGCTTCACCTTCTACATCTTCAGCGATGATAAGAAGTTCTTTACCTACTTTTACCACTTTTTCAAGTGTTGGCAACATATCAGCAATAGCACTGATTTTACGGTCAGTAATCAAGATGTATGGGTTATCCATTACAGCTTCCATACGGTCAGGATCAGTTACCATGTATGGGGAAATGTAACCACGGTCAAATTGCATACCTTCTACTACGTTTAATGCAGTTTGCAAGCCTTTGGATTCTTCTACAGTGATAACGCCGTCGTTACCTACTTTTTCCATAGCTTCAGCAATTAAGCCACCAATTTCTTCGTCAGCAGCGGATACACTTGCAACTTGAGCGATTTCAGCTTTACCAGAAACTTTGATGGAGCGTTTTTTAATTTCTTCAACCAAAGTTTTAACTGCTGTTTCAATACCTTTTTTCAAGATCATTGGGTTTGCACCAGCTGCTACGTTGCGCATACCTTCTTGAATCATAGCTTGTGCCAATACTGTTGCAGTAGTTGTACCGTCACCTGCTACATCGTTAGTTTTAGTAGCAACTTCTTTAACTAATTGAGCACCCATGTTTTCAAATGGATCTGGAAGTTCGATATCACGAGCAATAGTTACACCATCATTTGTGATTGTTGGGGAACCGAATTTTTTATCCAATACAACATTACGACCTTTTGGTCCCAATGTAACTTTTACAGCGTTTGCCAATTGATCAACGCCACGGCCCAAAGCGCGACGAGCTTCTTCGTTAAACAAGATTTCTTTTGCCATATGTATTACCTCCTAGATAATAACAGTATCTAATGTAAGGGAATGTATATGCCCGCAGGCAATATAGAATGTATCAATAGTATGTTTAGCTCTATACAGCTATAAATCAGCTATTATAGTACTGCTAAGATATCGCGTTCGCTAATGATCAAATGAGTAGCGCCATCGATTTCTAATTCGCTACCAGCATATTTTGCGAACATAACAGTGTCGCCAACTTTAACTTCTGGAGCTACACGTTGACCATTGTCATACACTTTACCAGCACCTACAGCTACTACAACACCTTCTTGAGGTTTTTCTTTTGCTGTATCAGGAAGGAAAATACCACTTTTAGTTTTTTCTTCTTTTGCTTCTAAACGGATAAGAACGCGGTCAGCTAATGGTTTTAACATATGATGTCACTCCTTATTTACTAGTTATTATTTACAATTTATTAGCACTCTAAGTTATCGAGTGCTAATCACATGTATTATTATAACCTATGTCAAAATAAATGCAAGCAGAAATTTTGATTTTTTGACTTTTTAGTTTTTATTTGATGTTAGACACAAAAAAACTAGTATAAGATTTATCCTTATACTAGCCTTTATGTCTATTTTGAAACTTGATTAATTAATGCTTTACAGATATTAACAATACTATCTCGTTTCTTCATACTTAGGGCACGAATGCGATTGTATGCTTCCTCTTCCGATATAGAGTATAGTTTCATCAATATACCAGTCCCCTTTTGAATAATTTTGCGATCTTCTAATGATTGTTCTAATTCAGCCATTTTTTCGCGTAGCTCAGCATCACTATGATAACGCCCTAATGCCATTTCTAAGGTTGGAACCAATTGTTCTTCACGGACCGGCTTTATTAAATAGCCATATACGCCAGATTCTCTAGCCTTATTTATTAAATCCTGTTGACTATAACTAGTTAATAGAACTACAGGTGCTTCATGGTGAAAGCCAATTTGACGCGCTGCTTCGATACCATCTAATTCAGGCATCTTTACATCCATTAGAACAATATCAGGTTTATATTCTTTGCAAAGCTTGATGGCTTCAACACCATTAGTTCCTTCTGCTATAACTTCATGACCACAGGATTCAATAATATCGCGTAGATCCATACGTATAAGGGATTCATCATCCACTATTAAAACGCGCATTTACTTCTCCTTCTTCATATGTATTGTCACTAGAACACCGACATCAGTATTTTTAACAAATAGACGCCCTTTTAACTCATGGGCAACCAAATTATTAATGATAGTTAATCCTAATCGCTTATTCGAGTTAATAGAGAAATCTTGAGGTAATCCTTTTCCCGTATCAGAAAAATCTAAGACAATATAGTCTTCTAATTCTGTAACGGATAAACGAATTTCTCCATTTTCACCATCTAAGCCATGTTCAAGGCTATTAGTAATTAATTCATTAATTATTAGGGATACATAACTAGCCATATGAGAGGAAATCAACATATCCTCTCCACTATAGGTAAAGGTAACCTCTTGGTCTTGTTGAACCATACTCATGCGCAATAAACGACATAGCTCGTCATAGATTGACCGAATACCAATATAATCCTCATCATAATGGGACACAATATCATGAACTAAAGCCATACTTTCAATACGATTGATTCCCTCTTGCAAGGCTTGTTTCACTTCTGGCAAGCTAGACCGTCTTGCCTCCATACGCAACAAACCTGCTACCGTTTGTAAGTTGTTTTTTACACGATGATGAACCTCTTTGATAATAGAGTTTTTTACTAGTAGTTCTTGCTGTTGTTTACTTTCACGAGTACAGTCGTGAAGCACTAAAAAACAACGCGTTTCATTACGCCCCATAGCAATAGGAATCATATGTTGACGAATAACCATGTCTTGATAGATTTCTTCACTAGTATATATTGTCCTATCATCTAACACTTGTTGGATGGCTGAAATTTTTAAGGTACTGCTATAAATTGATGAACCTACTAGTCGTCGATCAAAGCCTAGTAGATCTACTAATTGTATAGCCGCCTCGTTGCCATAGAGAATTCTATGAGAATCATCAAAGATAATTAAACCGTCAAAATATGAAATTGGTTCATACGATTGTATTTGCTCATCCGTAGCAGTCAACATGAGCCGTTGCATCGTATCAGACAATGTATATTCTTGCTCATATTGCTCCATCTTGATAGACGGTGATACTGTGAAAGCTATGCCCCCAATAATACGTCCACCATTATCTACAACAGGAAAAACATGTTGCCGTTGGTCATGCTCTACTCCAATAAGCGGTTGCCCATTCTTCAACATAGAATGCCACGTATTACTCCCTTTTAATTGTCGAGTAATAATACCTTGATCACTCCGTTCAATACATAGCATATCAGCACGTAGTTGCATACTACCTTGTGATGACTCCAGAAGAGGCGTAAAAATCTGTATCCTTTGACGGGTCAATGATTCGCCAAAGGATATGAGTTTACTAATATGCTCTAGTAATGAGGTTTGTAAGGGGCCTAATGGTGTTGTATTTAAAATATCTTGACCGATATCCACAATTAATCCTCTTTCCAAGATACATGACCAATTTCAACACTTGGTTTTGCATTCAATGTTAAATCTGCGAATTTACCAGCTTGAGCCATATAATAGGCGCGACAACCAATCATAGCAGCATTATCTGTGGACAAAATTTTATGAGGCTTGTAATAGGTAAAACCTTCTTTTTCACACATCACTTGTAGTGCTGATTGTAAACCTTTATTAGCAGAAACACCACCGGCTATGGTAATACGAGTTTCACCTAATGTATGTGCCGCATCTCGTGTTTTTTCAACCAACACATCAACTATAGCCTTTTGGAAGGACGCAGCTACGTCTGCTTGATTAATAGGTTCATTCTTTTGCTGCTTACTATTTAGATAATTTAATACAGCAGATTTCAGGCCACTGAAACTAAATTCAAAATTACCTGGCTCACTCAATGCTTTTGGAAATTCAATGGAATCTGGATTCCCTTCAATGGCGAGAGCATCGATGTGAGGTCCACCTGGATAAGGGAACCCCATAACGCGAGCAATTTTATCAAATGCTTCACCAGCAGCATCATCGCGAGTCTGACCAAGGATATCAAACTCTTCATAGCCCTTCACATGGACTAGCATAGTATGACCACCAGACACAACAAGGCTTAAAAATGGAGGCTCTAATTCTGGATTAGCTAAGAAATTAGCAAAGATGTGACCTTCCATATGGTGAACTGGTACCAAAGGAATACCTGTAGCAAAGGATAATCCCTTCGCAGCAGCTACACCAACCAATAATGCCCCTACAAGTCCTGGACCATAGGTAACACCAATATGGTCGACGTCTTGTAACGTCACATTTGCATCGCGCAGAGCTTGATCTATGACCGGTATAACTTGTTCTATATGATGGCGTGATGCAATTTCAGGTACAACACCACCAAATTTTCTATGAATAGGCACTTGGCTAGATATTACATTGGATAACACCGTGCGACCATCCTTCAGGACGGATGCAGATGTTTCATCGCAACTACTTTCCAAGGCTAATGTGTATATACTCATTCTATTTCCTCTGAAACGAGAGACATAATATAAGCATCCTCTTTTGGCTCCGAATAATACTCTTTACGAATCCCTTTAACAGAGAATCCCAGATTTCTATACATCGCCAAGGCCGGTAAATTAGATATGCGTACCTCTAAGAAGATCTCATGCATCCCTCTATTCAAACATTCATCTATTAATTCTTTAGTAAGCTTTGAGCCATACCCCTTACTACGGGCAGAAGGTAGAATGGCAATATTCGTGATTTGTCCTTCATCATATACGAGCCAAGCACCAGCATAGCCCACAATTTGATTATCTTCACAAACAACCATATACAGCTTATTATCTGCTCCTTCAAGTTCAGCTAGTACGGATTCTAAACTCCATGGAACAGAAAAAGACTGTTGCTCTATATCATAAATGGCTTGAGCATCCTCGATAGTAGCTAACCGAATTTCCATTATTCTGCCCCTGCTGCTTCAGTTACTACAACAGTAGGATTTTGGTTTAACATTTCAGGATTATCCTTGTGTCGTTCTTCCCATAGTACCTCTGCTTCAGAGCGACGGATATAATAAGGCACCATATCCATTGGATCGCATATCTCTTTGCGGGCAATTAATTCTCGTCCCGCTAAGAGTAAGGAGCTTGCCTTTGGAATACGTTGAACAACATCTAGAATAGTTAAATTAGTATCATTTTCATCTAAAAGCTTTTCAATACGCTTAATGCCATCTCCTAAGAATAGAATCTCTTCCTTAGTTTCTCTGAACTTTTCTAATAAATCACTAGCAGCTATAACAAAAGGCTCCTCTTTACATACTAGTTTGTTATTTTCATATCGATACAGGCCAGCATATACATGTTTTTTTTGAGCATCGATAACAGTACAAATTGTACGATTTGTATATGAAATATTGTGAGCTAAACTATCCATGGTCATCACACCGTACAATGGAATTTGTAAGGCATAAGCCATAGCTTTTGCAGTCCCCATACCAATGCGCAATCCCGTAAAAGAACCAGGTCCGATACTAACTATAATACCCTTTAGTTCATTCTTTTGTACTTGTGAGGCGCGCAACAACATGTCGATATGAGGAATTAACTGCTCAGAATGAGTTAATCCTGCTTGAATGGTTAACTCACCAATCAAGTTTGTTTCATCCATTAAGGCCACACTTGATACGAGTGAACTTGTCTCAATTCCCAACCACATAGGGGCCTCCTATATCTACTAAATCATCTTCTGTAAGATAATCACTACTTAAAGAAATGGATCGGCTTGTATCATCGATCCGAGTTAGGTATATCCATAATGTTTCATCTGGTAATTCATCAGGAAATTTATCTGCCCACTCCACAATGGATACACAATCTTCTGTATATTCGTAAAAGCCAATATTTTCTAGCTCACTTATATCATCCAAGCGATATACATCAAAATGATATAAATGTGTTCTATCCACATCATAGGTATTCATGATAGCAAAGGTAGGGCTCGTTATTTCCTCTGTAACGCCAAAGCCTTTCGCAATACCTTGGGATAGATGCGTTTTTCCTGTCCCTAAATCGCCAATTAAGGCAATACATAAAGAATCACCACTTTGTTTAATCCATTTGCCTAATAACTGACCAAATTGTTGTGTATCTTCTACTGTATGAGTCTCTAATTGAACCTGTGATTTATGATTCATGAAAATGATTATATCCTTTCGCTTCTATGGTCTTAATCGTTTTATCTGGTGTAACCATCTGAACCCTAGATGGTCCAGATAGAACTTCACCAATTATTGTAATGCCTGCTAAATTCTCTAATTTAGGAAGCAATGATTTAGGAGCCGTAAATACCAGTTGAAAGTCCTCGCCACCATACAATGCATAATCTACTGGATTAGTCTGTAAATACCGAGCTAGTTCATAAGTTTCTTCATGAAGTGGAATAGCTTTTTCCTCTATAACAATAGATACATTGCTAGCCGATGCAATTTCATTTAATTCACTACCGAGGCCATCACTTATATCATTCATACTATGAATACCTAATTGCCTCAATCGTTGACCTAATTCAATTTGTGGATCTGGACGTTGATGACCAACCTTCGTCATATGATAGCCTTCTAAATTATAAGATAAGGCACCGAGACCGGTAGCTGCATAACCGACATAATTTGTAACACCCACAAGATCGCCCACTTGCGCACCGCTACGCATAACGGCAGTTCCTTTTGGAACATCTCCAATAATCGTTACAGTCCATACCATAGGTCCTTCTGTACGTACTGTATCACCACCAAGTATATTAACATGGTATCTTGCGCATTGATCTTTAATGCCTCTATAAATTTCATCCAGAATAGTAGTATCAACATATTCAGGTACAGCCACAGATAGCACTATTTGTCGAGGGCTGCCACCCATAGCAGCAATATCACTTAAATTAGCCGACATAAGACGATAACCTACATCATAGGGCATCATATAGTGAAAGCTAAAATGAACCCCTTCCACCATCGTATCAGTACTAATTAATTGATCTGTTTTATCTATAGCACTATATACGGCACAGTCATCACCAATTCCTGTAATCACAGTGCTTGGATCATGTATAGTATTGTCATTAATGTGGCGAATGAAATTAAATTCCCCTACATCTTTTAATTGCATCTCATCACCTGGCTTCCGATTTATATACATATTGTATTGTAACATATATAAAAGACAACAAAAATAGCAGATAGTTGATATATCAACTATCTGCTATCAATGAGCCTAATATTATTATTTTTTAATTAGGTTTGTCATCCGTTTAACTGGATCTTTCGTATCAAAGGAACCTACAGTAGGAACCTTTTTACCATTGCTAACGAAGAGAACACCATTAATGTTATCAAAGGATGTCAATGTATTTACAATGGCAGCCATTTGTAACTTAACAGTTAAGTCCCCACCATTACCTTTTACGAAAGCATCATTCACTTCTACAGAAGCAATGCCATCCTTTACAGTAACGGATGTGATTTCAATATCCTTAGAGAATACTGGGTATTTTTGTGCTCTATCAGCTTTTAACATTGCTAGAAGAGCAGCTTTAGGCGTTATTTTATCCGCCTCCATCTCAACGGTTGATTGTGTTACCCCTGAGCCATCCTCTGTTGGTACAAAGAAGGCCATCTTAACCTTTTCTTGAGATACTTTCGTTGTTTCTGCATCCTTATTGACTTTCGTCTCTTGCACAGGTTCACTTTTACCTGTTGTAGGAGCTTGATTAGGTGTACAACCTGCTACAAATGCAAGCAAGCCTACACAGAGGATCGACAGAACTTGTTTACGTAATTTCATCGATTAACCTCCAAAGTAACTGGCAATACCATTAGCAATGCGATTTGCAAAGTCTTCTTGTGTTTGAGGAGATTGCAATACACGTTCCTCATTAGGATTGGAAATAAATCCGAGCTCTACAAGAACTGCAGGCATGTTAGAATGTCTCAACACATATAAATTACCTTCTTGAATGCCACGGTCACCATTGAAACCTGGAACGCTAGCAATTTGAGATTGTACCTTTTGTGCTAAACGAGCATCATTACCTGTTTTAGCATAGTAGTATGTTGCAATACCACCAACACTTGGATTGTTAAATGCGTTAATATGCACGCTGATGAGCGCATCAGAATTGCTACGGTTCGCTACATTAACACGAGCGCCTAATTCATCAACACCACTTGCATTAGGACCATATACGTCTACGTCTGTAGTACGAGTCATAAGCACTTTAGCGCCACGATTTTCTAAGGCTTTTTTCAAGTACATAGAAATCGGTAGTGTAATATTTTTCTCTTGTACACCATGAGGTCCAACGGCACCAGAGTCACTACCACCATGACCTGGGTCAATCGTAATTGTTTTACCAGATAGACCACCGCTAATAGAATACTTACCGGATCCTGTCGGCATATTTTTCGCAGGATGTGCAGAAGGAGATGGGCGTTTACCATAATAAGCAGGTTTAGGTGCTACACCTTTTTTCTGTACATCTACAACGATACGATACGGTTTCTTATTAACCGTATCTTTCTTTAGGGAAAATACCTTTACATCACTCGTATCGATAGATGAAGGTGTCTTGATCATTACCTTCACATCTCTGTCATCTTCTGTGAATCTAGCAGAACTAGCTATGCTAGAGTCCATATTAATATTCGCTTTAGCAGTCTTTAGCTTTGTGTTCTTTAAGGTAACAGTCGTCGTTTTCCCATCTTTGCTAATCGATGCAGACGCTTTCACCGGTGCTGACAAATCCATAACCATACGAACATATGGTACAGGTGCATCAGTTCGTGTCACCCATCGAGCATCTTCAAGATTAGCTGCCTTTGCTTGAGTCAAGAATAGAGGTATAGCCATCAAGACAGCAAGGCACATAAAAAATAGTTTACGCAATACATTCACTCCAATCTAACTGACATACGTAGTGTCCAAACCATAGAGATGAGTCGATGATATCTTTGTACATCAAAGTCTCATCGTTCCAATCTATCCATAAACTAATGTTAGATTATAGATAGATTATTTCATACAAACATGAAGATTAGTATGCCGATTATACATATTACTATACAAAGTCTTTATACAGTACACATAAAAATAAGTTGCTTCAAATTATTTTTTATGCTATGCAATCGATACTAACGTTCAGTTGTAATTTGCCATTCATTCCCATCCGTACTAATGTGAATACGTCCCATCGTATCTGTACGGTAAATAGCAATATTATTTTCCTGCAAACGACGCAATGTTACATCGTGAGGATGACCATAACTATTATACATGCCATTTGAAATTAATGCACTTTCTGGTTTAATAGATTTCAAAAAATCTTCAGAACTACTTGTGCGAGAACCATGATGACCTACCTTAAGAACACGGGCAAACAATCTGGAGTTCTGCTCTTTTATGAGTTTTTTCTCTTCTTGTAGTTCTGCATCACCAGTAAAGAGCATAGAGAATTTACCAAAAATTAATTTACCTACAATAGAGTTATTATTAAGATCTGGCGCTCCTTTTTTATCTGTTAAAGGTTCAGTCCATGGTGCATAGACAACAAATACTGCTCCATGACCAAAATCTACTACATCACCACTTCGCAATGTGGATCGTTGGATTTTATTTTTATCAATCCATTTTTCATAGGTTTTATACATATTATTATCAACAGAAATGCCATCATCATACACATGTTCAATAGGCATGGCTTTTGCAATGGCATAGAAACCACCCATGTGGTCAGCATGAGGATGTGTGATAATTACATTTTTTAGCTTTGTAACACCCATGGATTTTAATTGGGCTACAATATTCTCACGATGCTCAATATCACCTGTATCAATCATACTATATTCATCGCCAACCTTGAGCAATATGGCATCCCCTTGACCAATATCTAGCATATATACATCTAGATGACCTTCAGGGGTTGTTTGTTTCGTATCAATGGAATAGCCTTCATTTGTACTAGAACTAGTCTGAGATGCTGCATTAGCCACATCTTTATTAGTGCATCCTGCAATGGCAAAGATTGGAATAAATAGCACCAATAAAAAGGCTATAAATCGTTGTATTTTATTTGTCATTCTTATTCTCCCAATAATTCACTAATGACACAACCTACCGATAAACTTACATCACTAGGTGTATACCCCCAAGTTTTCGTATCACTTAGTATATCTGCACTGCGGCTATGTACATAGACACCTAAAATGGCACTATCTTGTAAAGAATAACCTTGGCTAATAAAGCCAGCAATGACACCTGTTAATACATCCCCCATACCGCCAGTTCCCATACCAGCATTTCCGATAGTATTAACATATACTGTACCATCAGGTAGGGCCACAACAGAAGGAATTCCTTTTAGCACTAATACAACTTGATGCGCTTTGGCAAATGCTCGAGCCAGTGTAATATAATGACGTTCAATCCATTTTATTGGTAAATCTATAAGTCTACTAAATTCACCTAAATGAGGAGTCATCACGCAATATGGAAGATTTGTTTCCACCTTATATACAGACTCGATATCATCATCCCGCAAAGCATCTTTATCTACAGAACCTACATGGCCTAATGCATATAGTGCATCTGCATCAATAACAAGAGCACCTTCATAGGTATCAATAGTATGATTTACTACATCTGAAATATCTGAAGCACGTCCCAAGCCTGGCCCAATAGCAACTACTTGACGACCTTCATAAAGAGTTTCATTAGCCCCAATAGAAGTTACCATTACTTCAGGTATAATATGTCCTTGTACAACTTGCTTAATTGACTCTGGTACGCCCAATGTAACCTTGCCGGCTCCACTGTGAACAGCAGCTTCTGCGGCCAACATAGGAGCACCGACCATATCACTAGCTCCACCGATAATCAAGGTATTCCCATTTATACCTTTATGAGCCATGGGAACACGATAATTGATTAACGTTTCTGCTAAATCCGAATCAATAGTGATGGTACTATCACGATTAATTAATACTTGTTGCCAAGGAGCACCTAGAGGTGCCACAATAACGGTTCCCCCTATAGCCTTTCCAGGATATAACAACAGACCTTGTTTTATAGCTCCAAAAGTAACCGTATAATCATAGGTCAATGTTCCCTCTGAAATTTGTCCAGAAGCTGCATCTAGTCCCGCTGGTACATCAATAGCCCACAAGTCAAAATTATATTGACTACGCATAGTATCAATATCATGCAAAACATCAATGGTTAAATCCCGTAATCGACCAGTTAAGCCTGTGCCCATAATACCTTCTACAGCGATAGCTACATTGGACCAATCATTAAATTCATCAAAGGTATCAATGATACACCCCATCACTTCACATCGTTTGAGTTGCATTGCAAAGAGGTCACTACATTTACTCGTATCACCTACTAATGCAATTTGTACAGGTACACCTTGCTCTAATAAATGTCGAGCCGCTACAAGACCATCTGCGCCATTGTTACCAGTGCCACATATAAATAGCACAAAACTATTGATAGAACGTGCATTATCTAGAGAAAATAGATCATATTGTCCCCATAAAGCATCTACAATACCACGTCCTGCATTTTCCATTAAAATTTCTAACGAAACACCTAGTTGCTTAGGTACCTCTTGGTCTATATATCGAGCATCTTCAGTTGTTAATATTTGCATCTTATGCTCCTTCAAGT
>URQX01000031.1 GCA_900550175.1 uncultured Veillonella sp. | reverse complement strand
CTTTATATAATTATAACCCTTAAATACAGTAAAAGCGCAGTCCGTAGACTACGCTTTCACCGTGGATTGTAAATTGTATTTATATTATACAGAATTGTTATTAATTTGTCATTACTTAATTTACATAATTCGATATCAAATTTAGTATACCGATTATGATATTTAATAAAAAATCCACTATATATAGTTATCACGTAGTAATAAAGAGTACAAGATTATATATTACTAGTGCTTTTGCTGAGCAATTATACTCTAAATTCTACAGTTTCAGTATCATCTGTATGGTTTTGACCATCCATATAAGCAATGAGTCGTTCTAATTCTGTTTCAGAGGAGAAGGCAATTTCAATCTTACCTTGAACCTTCTTACCAGCACGGAACTTAATGTTTACAGGAGATCCCAAGCTTAGTTTTAAACGGTCCATAAGAGCACGTACCTCTGCAGTACTTTGCGGCTTAGCAGCCTTTGTTTTAGGAGTTTTATTTTGTATAGACTTTACAAGAGCCTCTGCTTGACGTGCACTTAATTCGCCCTCTTTAATACGTTCAGCAGCTTCAATTTGTTGTGCAGCACTACGCAACGCCAATAATGGACGTGCTTGACCTACTGTTAAGTCACCTTCAATAAGATCTTTTTGTACAGAATCGCACAACTTTAACAAACGAACCATATTTGCAATATAAGAACGACTGCGACCTAAACGAGCAGAAATCATTTCTTGCGTTTGTTTATAAGTATCCATTAAACCTTGGTATGCCATAGCTTCTTCAATAGGATCTAAGCCTTCACGTTGTAGATTTTCAACGAGGGCTACCTCTGTCATTTCTTCTGTATTATATTTCTTTACAATAACTGGTACTGTCTCTAAACCCGCAATAATAGCCGCACGGTAACGACGTTCACCAGCTACAATTTGGTATTTATTCTTTTGTTTACGTACTACAATCGGTTGAAAAATACCAAGATTTTTAATAGATTCAGCTAATGTAGCTAAACTATCCTCATCAAAGCTTTTACGAGGTTGCTCTGCATTGGGAACTAATTCGGAAATTGGTAGTTCATGAATCTCCTTTTCAGGTAGTACAGATTCTACAGTATCCACCTTCATTAAGTTTCCAAGGCCCTTCCCCAAGCCAGATGATTTACTTTTCTTACTTTTAACTTCTCTAGGCATAACTAACCTCTCTCACCTTACATAGTGACTATATCAATTTGTAACACTCTATTATTTAATTATTTAGCTTTTGAGGCTTTAATTACTTCTTTAGCTAATTTAGTATATACGTCAGCACCCTTAGATTTTGGATCATATACAATAATTGGTTCACCATAGCTTGGGGCTTCGCTAAGACGTACATTACGAGGGATAATAGTCTTATATACTTTATTGCCAAAGAATTTTTTCACTTCATCAGCAACCTGAATAGATAAATTTGTACGACCATCAAACATAGTTAACAAGACACCTTCAATTTCAAGGTCTTTATTAGATGTTTGTTGTACAATTGTTATGGTTTTTACTAGTTGACTAACCCCTTCTAGTGCGTAAAATTCACTTTGAATTGGAATTAAAACGCTATCTGCTGCTGTAAAAGCGTTTAATGTTAGCAAACCAAGGGATGGCGGGCAATCAATAATAATAAAATCGTATTCGTCACGTACTGGTGCCAATGCTTTTTTCAACATTGTTTCACGTGAAACAACGGAAACGAGTTCCACTTCTGCACCAGCTAATTGAATTGTTGCAGGCGCTACAAATAGCTTTTTAAGCATTGTAGGCTGAACAATATCAGTAATAGATTCACCATCGATTAGAACATCGTGTACACAGAGTTCTAAATCATCTTTTTCAATACCTAAACCAGAGCTAGCATTACCTTGTGGATCTAAATCAACAAGCAATACTTTCTTACCAGCATCAGCCAAACAAGCGCTCAAATTCACGGATGTTGTTGTTTTACCAACACCGCCTTTTTGATTAGTAATAGCTATAACTTTGCCCACTTAATTCACCTCACATATTCGTTCAAAATATTTCTTTTTAATTATAACATAAAACAACGATAATTACGGTAATTACAAATCAAATTCTCAAAATATATCTATAATTTTATCTATTAAACACATCATTTAATAATATACATAATCAAATATTAGCAAATAATATAATATAAACTCATTTTGTATTCTCAAAACTCTTAATAAAAACCCTAATTGTTTCACGTGAAACAATCTAATATAAAGTAGTAAGATTATTAAGTAAATATAACAGCGCAAAGTTTTTATAATATTATTAATAACTTTTAAGATTAAAATACAATTTGATATAGCTTCAAGTTATATCAATACACTATTAAATTATATGAGAATACAGGCCCTATATGCTTTGACAGGCATTATCGATATCTATATACTATTAATTAGATAGTAATTATATTTATAGGCGTAAAATCAGTAAATTTTAAGTTTTAACTGATCTATATACAATATACTAATGATTAAGTACACGCTCTACGGATACGCAGAGCTTTTTATTTTGAATAGGAGGCGTTTCCATGCCAATTTATAACGGAATGCTTCCTGCCATCGATAAAGCAGAAGTAAAACGATACGCAGGACTTCGTCATGCAGAGGATTTTCCGCAACAATATGTGGACGAAGCATGTAAAGAAATTCAATTATTAGCTACACCTAAAGGTGTATATCAAGAATACGATTATGATGCAGAAACAAAGACAATTTTGAGCAATCCACCGCTTAAAATTGAAGGTTCCATCATCGAAAAACATCTAGAAAAGTCTACAAAAGTCTATGTATTAGGCGTAACAGTAGGTGAAGATGTAGAAATCCGCAGTGAACAGTTATTTAAACAAGGTAACTACACTGTAGGTTTGTTACTTGATGCAGCGGCTACAACAGCAGTAGAACAAGTAGCAGATCAAGTAAATGAAGTTATCAATACCATCGCTAAAAAACAAGGCTATAAATCAACATGGCGCTTTAGCCCTGGCTATGGTAACTGGCCATTAGAAATTCAGCCACAACTAGCTAAAATCATCAAAACAGAGATGATTGGCTTACAAGTAACAGAGAACTATTTATTGTTCCCACGTAAGTCTGTAACAGCTATCATTGGTTTGATGCCAGCTAACGAAGACATCAAAACAAAACGTGGTTGCACATCCTGTTCCCAAAAGGATTGTGCATCTCGTAAACTACCAGAAAAAGCGACTGTAACGTCTAATAATGAAGGCGAGGAGGGCTGTAACAAAACAACAGCTGAAGCCTCTGGTATCACTATGAAAGGCCAACCAACAGAATAATGTTTCACGTGAAACATTGTAAATTTTAGGATGATAAAGGAAGATGTTTATGTATATATTTGACGGTGCTATGGGCACAATGCTTCAAGCTGCAGGCTTAGAAGAGGGCTATTGTCCAGAATTATTTAACGTAGAAAAACCAGAAGTAGTAAAGAATATTCACGCTCAATACTTACAACACGGCAGTGATGTTATCACTACAAATACATTCGGTGCTTGTGGTCTTAAATTAGAAGATTACGACTTACAAGATCGCGTAAGAGAAATTAATATTGCCGCTGTAAAGGTAGCAAAAGAGGCTATTGCAGAGGTTAAACCATCTGCTCGTGTAGCTGGTTCTATGGGTCCTACAGGTCGTTTCTTACAACCATTGGGCAACATGAGTTTTGACTCTATTTATGACACATACCGCGAACAAGCTGAAGCATTGATCGAAGGTGGTGTAGATTTCATTATCATTGAAACCATCATCGACGTACAAGAAATGCGTGCCGCTTTATTAGCATCTCTTGATGCACGTGAATCAGCAGGAAAGACAAAAGAAGATGTACAAATCATCTGTCAATTTTCTTTCAGTGAAGACGGCCGTACTATTACAGGTACACCACCAGCAGTTGCAACTACTATCGTAGAGGCTATGGGTGCAGATATCATCGGTATCAACTGTTCCCTTGGACCTGAACAAATTACACCACTTATCGAGGAAATCGCTAGCGTTACAAACTTGCCAATTAGCTGTCAACCGAATGCAGGCATGCCTCAATTAATTAACAAACAAACTGTATTCCCACTTACAGCAGAAGAAATGGGTCCATTGATGCTTCCAATCGTAGATGCAGGTGCAACCTATGTAGGTGGTTGCTGTGGTACAACACCAGCTCATATCCAATCTATTTCCGACGCTGTAAAAGCACATACACCTAAAGAACGTGCTCATATTGAACCTAAAACAATCATTACAAGCCGTACTAGATTGTTAGAATTAGGTCACAATACAAAACCACTTATCATTGGTGAACGTATTAACCCAACAGGCCGTAAAGTTTTAGCCCAAGAATTACGCAATGGTTCTTTCATCCGTGTAAAACGCGATGCGTTAGACCAAGTAGAAGCAGGTGCAGACATCCTCGACGTAAACATGGGTGTAGCTGGCATGGACCAAACGCCATTGATGGAGCGTGCTATTTTTGAATTATCCATGCTCGTTGAAACTCCATTATCCATCGATACATTGGATCCAGCAGCCATGGAAGTAGCTCTTAAAAACTACCCAGGCCGCGCCCTAATCAACTCCGTAAATGGGGAAGAGGAGTCCATCACTCACGTTATGCCTTTGGCTAAACGTTATGGCGCAGCATTACTTTGCTTGCCATTATCTAGTGGTGATCTTCCTGAAAAAGCAGAGGACCGCGTTGCTTTAGCTGAAAGCATCGTAAATCGCGCTTACGGCTATGGTCTTCAACCACACGACTTATTACTTGACCCATTGGTATTAACACTTGCCAGCGGTGAAGATAGTGCACGCCAAACATTGCGTACATTACAGTTATATAAAGAGAAATTTGGCTTCCCAACAGTAATGGGCTTATCCAATATTTCCTTCGGTATGCCTCAACGTCCTTACTTGAACGGCCAATTCTTAACAATGGCTCTAGCATGTGGCTTAACAACGCCGATTATGAACCCATTAAATTATCCAGCTAAAAAAGCGTTCGTATCTAGTACAACACTATTAGGCTGGGACCCAGGTTCTGCTCAGTTCATTAAAGAATACGGCTACGAAGACGAATCAAGCGCTCCTGGTAACTCCGCTCCGAAAGGTCCAGAGAAAAAATCCTTCGACAGCAATGATCCACTCGCTAATATCCGCGCTTGTGTAGAACAAGGGGAGAAGGAAGCCATCGTCGAGCTTGTAAAAAAAGCCTTAGCAGACGGCATGGACCCATTAGATATTACGAAAAAAGGCTTATCTGAAGCGATGAACGTAGTAGGGGATAAATTCGGTTCTGGTAAATTATTCTTGCCACAAGTAATGCTTGCTGCTGAAACAATGCAGGCTGCTTTCAACACCATTAAAGAAATCATCCCTGCTAGTGAAAGCTTAGATAAAGGTACAGTCGTAGTAGCAACCGTTAAAGGCGACATCCACGATTTAGGTAAAAATATCGTAGCAGCTTTACTCGAAAACAATGGTTACAAAATCGTTGACCTTGGCAAAGACGTTGATCCAGAGGTCATCGTTCAAGCTATTAAGGACAACAAAGCCGCTCTCGTTGGTATCTGTTCCTTGATGACTACAACAATGCCTCAAATCGACAATACTATCGCTGCTATCCGTGCTGCAGGTCTTAAAACTAAGGTCATGGTTGGTGGTGCCGTAGTATCTCAAGACTACGCGGACCAAGCCGGCGCAGACATCTATGCTAAAGACGGTATCGCTGCTGTTAACCACGCAAACGATTATTTTGAAACATTAGAAAAATAATTTCTGATTTACATGACACAAAACTAGGTGAAAGCTCATCTTAAAAACTTATTTTGATGGTGAAAACCACTTAAGAGATTAAACAAGATAAGCTTTCACCATATGTATAGATCAAGAGGTACATGATGACATTAAGAGAGAAACATCAACAAGGGAAATTCACCATTACTGTTGAATTAGACCCACCAAAGAGCAGTTCTGCTCAAAAGGTATTTGACCAAGCAGCCCGTTTAAAAGGAAAAGTAGATGCTATTAACATCGCTGACAGCCCTATGTCTAAGATGCGTATGAGCCCAATTTCCTTGTCCTATTTGTTACAACATAACGAAGGCATTGAAACTATCTTCCACCTTACATGCCGCGACCGTAACATCATAGGTTTACAATCCGAATTACTTGGTGCTGCAGCACTTGGTGTAAATAATATCTTAACCCTTACTGGTGACAAACCAGATAATGGGGACCATCCATTTGCACAATCCGTATTCGAAGTAGACTGCATGGGCTTACTAAATATCGCTAAAACTTTGAATTCTGGCAAAGACTTAGCAGGTAATGATTTAGACGAGCCTACAAACTTCTACATTGGTGCTACTGGCAACCCTGGTGCTCCAGATTTAGAAATTGAACGTCAAAAATTAGCTGCTAAAATTAAAAATGGTGCGCATTTCGTACAAACACAACCAATTTACGATTTAGAACAAGCAAAACGCTACATCGATAAGATGTCTGAATTCGATGTACCTATTATGCTCGGTTTAATTCCACTTAAAAGCTTCAAAATGGCTACATATCTACACGAAAAAGTGCCTGGGATCAACCTTACTCAAGAAATCCTAGACCGCGTAGAAAAGGGCGGTAAAGAAGCGGGTACAGAAATCGCTATCGAAACATTGGAACAAATCAAAAAAATCGCTGCAGGCGTACATATTATGCCTTTAAACGATATCGATACAACATTACATATCATTGATCACGTATAAGATATCGCTTAATAGACAATGGGAAAGAGAAAGAGGATGCAAATTTTAGGTTTGCATCCTCTTTTGTATAGGTATCAATTGTTTTCTATTATCCGCTATTACGAGATAGCACTAATAAGTTATACTAACGGCTTGTCTTTAATTTCTTTTGGTTTACGTGGGTATTGTTTAGGTGTTTTACCTATTTTCTTAATGTACAGAATTGCCCGTTTATCATCCAAGGTTGGAAGTATAACGGTACGTACTTCTTCAATCTTAGCTTTTAATGTGCTAAGGGCTTTATTTGATTCTCCCACTTCTTCTTCGTAGATAGCACCTTTTAAAGCAATAACGTAGCCACCTTCTTTAACATATGGTACGGTCCATTCTAATAGTATAGGTAATCTCGCTACCGCACGGCTCGTAGCGATATCGAAGCTTTCACGGCAATCTTGATGACTAAGATCCTCTGCACGGCCATGTAAAGTATTACAGTTCGTCAACTGTAGCTCATCCATAACGGATTCAAGGAAGGTAAGACGTTTTTTCAAAGAATCAAACAATGTAACCTTGAGGCTACGGTCGTAGATTGCCAACGGAATACCAGGGAAACCAGCGCCAGTACCGACATCGATGATGGACATGCCAGATTTAATAATATTTGGATCGTAGCAGGAGAGGGAGTCGATCATGTGCTTCACTACAACCTCTTTCATATCTGTAATACCGGTGAGGTTGAGATATTTATTTGTTTCAATCATGCGCGCGTAATACACATAAAAATCCTTCGCCTGCTCTTCCGTACAAGGCAAACCAAATTGGCTCATTTGCTCCATCATATATGAAACAAATTCAGACTCACGTGCAATAGGCACATCGTATTTTTCTTTCATAAGTACTCCTAATAAATTATCAGATATTTATATGATTGTAAAAGTAAACGACACATAGTTAGAAAATCTCATGTCATATGATACATCATATAAACAAATCCAGGTAATCATCAATATATAAGATAGTAGAATAGTATTTCTTATTTCAAACCCTATAATACTCAGAAATTTGCGTTCTATGGCGTTTTTAATCTATTTTATATAAATTTATATATAGAAACTAATAAAACGACCATATAAGCGAAATATTTAAGTCATTTTTCTTTATATTATAGCACATTCTCAATTTATTCTCATTTACAAACCGAAAATATAGGACCTGCGTAACACAAAATAGGATAAGCGAGAAATGTTATACCTATATTATCATTTAAAACAATTAATTGAGAAATCGGTCCATCTTTTTTCAATTTCATCATTCATCTTTTCAGTAACCAAAACTCACGGTTTATTTCTAATTTATCACCATGAACTTTTCTTCATATATAGATTAATTTGTCTATTCTGAATGCACACTTGATGTACTTCTCTAGTGTACATATTTTAGTTATAGAATAATATATGCTTTATAAATATGCATATAAATATACAAATATTTACTGATATAGACATCTATTACATATATAAAATAAAACTTGCTACTTGCTAATGAACTTATTTATAGATTACACTACCATTAATAGGGAGATGGTACCCATGAAACAAAAATGTATGTGGATATTATTTAAAATGGGCCTATCATTATTTACTCCAGACTATATGAGCAAAGGTCGAGAAATAGATGAACATCAAGAACGTGAAGCTCTATAACAGAAAAAAGCTAGTTAATCGTAACGATTAGCTAGCTTTTTCGATTATATGATTGCTTATCACAATTATTTACTTCTATTGTATTGTTCTAGTTGGATCAACAGTACAGATACGTCCGCCGGGGATACGCCAGAGATACGGCTTGCTTGGCCGATGGAGTGAGGGCGGATTTTATTGAGCTTTTGTTGAGCTTCAAGGGAAATGCCCTTAATTTGTGTGTAATCCCATTCTTTTGGAAGAATTTTTTCTTCTAGTTTACGAACCTTATCAACTTGGTCCATTTGCTTTTTGATATAACCTTCATACGTAATGGAGATATCAACAGCTTCTTCTACGTCAGGAGTATAGCGTTTTAAACCAAATGCATCGGCTACGATAGCGTAGGAAAGTTCATTACGTTTTACTAAATCATAAGCATGAATACCTGTTCTAATAGGTGCTGTACCTAAACTTTCAAGCAAAGCTTGTGTTTCTTTAGATGGATTTACAGGTGTATTTCGTAACATATCCATTGCTTCGTCAATAGCAGCTTTCTTTGCTGTAAATTTAGCCCAACGATCGTCTTTTACAAGACCAATAGCACGACCTTTTTCAGTAAGGCGCATGTCTGCATTATCTTGGCGAAGCAATAAACGATATTCACTGCGACTTGTCATCATGCGGTATGGTTCATTCGTACCTTTTGTTACAAGATCATCGATGAGAACACCGATATATGCTTCGGAGCGAGCAAGGATAAAAGGTTCTTTACCTTCAAGCCATAAAGCAGCATTAATACCAGCCATTAAGCCTTGTGCAGCGGCTTCTTCATAGCCAGATGTACCATTAGCTTGACCAGCAGAGTAGAGGCCTTCAATATGTTTTACTTGAAGGGCTGGCGTCAATTGCGTTGGGTTCAAGCAATCGTATTCAATAGCATACGCAGGGCGCATGATTTCTACATTTTCAAGGCCTGGAATGGTGCGAAGGAATGCATATTGTACGTCCATAGGAAGGGAAGTACTCATGCCTTGCACGTACATTTCGTTTGTACTAGTACCTTCTGGTTCTACGAATAATTGATGGCGTTCTTTATCGGCAAAGCGCACTACTTTATCTTCGATAGAAGGACAGTAACGAGGGCCTACACCTTCGATTTTACCGCTATACATAGGGGCACGGTGAATATTGCTCGTAATGATTTCGTGCGTTTCTTTGTTAGTATAGGTCAACCAACATACGTCTTCATTGCGATTAATCCATTCATCCATAAAGGAGAAGGAGTGATGATGTGTATCGCCTTCTTGAACCTCCATATTTTCAAGGTTAAGCGTGCGTTTATCTACACGGGCTGGCGTACCAGTCTTGAAGCGCATCAACTCAATGCCATTGTCGAGCAAGGATTGAGAGAAATGTTCTGCTACACGTTGACCATTTGGGCCACCTACATAATCGATATCGCCGATGAGGATTTTGCCTTTCAAGTAGGTACCTGTACAAAGAATAACAGCCTTAGCGCCATAGAATTCGCCAAGTTCTGTAACAATACCAGTTACCTTGCCGTCCTCAACCTTAAGCTCCGTTACCATGATTTGCTTAACATTGAGGTTCTCTGTATTTTCAATGGTTTGTTTCATCAAATGTTGGTATTTAATTTTATCAGATTGGCAGCGCAAGGAATGTACTGCAGGGCCTTTACCCATGTTGAGCATACGCATTTGAATAGCCGTAGCATCTGCGTTAATACCCATTTGACCGCCTAAAGCGTCAAGTTCATAAACAAGATGGCTTTTACCAGGACCGCCAACGGCAGGATTACATGGCATAAGCGCAATGTTATCTAAACTGATGGTCGCCATCAACGTGCGATGACCCATGCGGGCAGCGGCAAGAGCCGCCTCACAACCAGCATGACCACCACCGATGACGATGACATCATAATTATCTACTGTGTACATATCAATTGAATTCCTTATATTTGTTACTTATTGTGAAAGTTTAAATCACTTACCAAGACAAAATCGACTGAATAGTTCGTCGATCATGCTTTCTCGGATGGTATCGCCCGTGATGTCGCCTAATAGTTCCCAGCCGCTGCGCAGGTCGGTAGCTACAAAGTCTACTGGCATACCCATGTCGATGGAGGAGAGGGCTTGTTCGACTTGTGCCTTTGCTTGTTCCATGAGGCTGATGTGGCGCACGTTACTGATCATGGCGCTGTTGTCTTGTTTTACGCGACCGCCGTAGACGAGTTCTTGTACCCATTTAGAGAGAACTGCAGAGCCTTCGCCTTCTTTGGCACTAATACGCTCAATAGCTGTAAAAGTCCCGTGTTCTTTAATATTTTCGTCTGTAACGACTTGTGCCACATCGGACTTATTGAGGAGTACGATGGTATTCAAACCGCTAACAGAGGTCAAAATTTCAATTTCTTCAGGGGTTAATGGAGTAGACCCGTCGATAACACAGAGCACAATATCTGCTTTGTTAATATAATCACGAGCACGCTCCACACCGAGGGCTTCCACCGTATCTTGTGTGTCTCGAATACCTGCCGTATCAATGAGGCGCAGAGAAATGCCTTCTACGGTCATATATTCTTCAATACTGTCCCGCGTCGTACCAGGAATATCCGTTACAATGGCGCGGTTTTCACGCAAGAGAGCGTTCATAAGGCTCGATTTACCTGCATTTGGGCGGCCTACAATAACCGTCGTAATGCCGTCGCGAATGAGGCGGCCCGTATTAGCTGTGGATAAGAGTTCATCCATAGCTTTCAAAATGGGCAGTAATTGATCGCGAACCTCTTGGCTCGTTACATCCTCGATATCCTCTTCTGGATAGTCAATAGTTACCTCTAAATGAGCAATCATGGCGATGAGCTGTTCACGCACATCTTTTACAAAGGACGAAACTGTGCCGTCCAGCTGCGATACAGCGAGAGAGAGGGAGTCCTCTGTTTTCGCTTCAATAATATCAATAATCGCCTCCGCTTGGGTGAGGTCGATACGTCCGTTCATAAAGGCACGCTTCGTAAATTCGCCAGCTTCAGCCATGCGCACATCGTGATTTACGAGCAATTTCAAGATTTGTCGAACCGGCACAATACCGCCGTGACACTGAATTTCTACCACGTCTTCTGCGGTGTAAGAATGAGGGCCTTTCATTAATAATACAAGAACCTCGTCGATGGTCTTGTTCGTTGCAGGGTCCACAATGGTCCCGTATTGTATCGTTCTGTTTTGGCGGTCCATCAAAGGAACGGTGCCAGCGCTCTTGAACAGGCTATTTACAATAGGAAAACTATCCTTACCGCTGACCCGAATAATACCAACCCCGCCAATGCCGGGCGGCGTCGCAATGGCCGCTATTGTATCATCTATATACATACATATCTCCGTATTTCGATTATCTAGTATTTGCTTTTGTATATGTTCTTCGCCTGTGAAAGTTAAACTAAACTAATCTTTGCATGCGAAGATTAACTTAGGTTAGCTTTCACCATAACCTAAAGAATAAAGGGGGCAGCCCTCAAGCAACCGAAAATATCAGTCACTTGAAAGCTGCACCATTATATTATTTTTTGTACGTAATCACAACGTGACGGAACGGTTCGTCCCCTTCACTGTTAGTAACAACGTTTTTATCCCCTTGAAGAGCAGTGTGAATGATTTTACGTTCAAAAGCATTCATCGGTTCTAAGGAAACCTTTTGACGGTTGCGTTTTACCTTAGAAGCCAAGCGTTTCGCGAGATTGACCAATGTTTCTTCTCGGCGAGAACGGTAATTTTCCACATCCACAACGATGTGGCAGTGGCCGGATACATCCTTGTGAGCCACGAGATTAGTTAAGTATTGGATAGCATCCAATGTTTGACCATGTTTGCCGATCAAAATACCTAGCTCTTCGCCGTGTACTTGGAATGTAATTTTATCTTTCGTCATCATTTTTTCGATAACTACTTTGAGGCCCATTTGAGTAAACATATCATCGAGGAATTGTTTACCTTTTTCAGCAATTTCTTGTTGGTCTTCTTTTGAAAGTTCCTTTTTAGAAGGTTTTTCTTCTACTTCCTCATCAAAAGTTTCCACAGTTGCTGTTTCTTGCACTTCTGTTTCAGTCGTTGCAACCGGCTTGGAAGCAACAGCTACAGATTGTTCTTCTGCTTCAGCTACTTCTTCCACAGTAGCAGTTTTTGCCATAGATGTGAAGAATAAGCGCACAACTGCTGGTTTACGACCAATGCCCAAGAAGCCATTAGAAGGTTGTTCTAAAACTTTAGTTTCAACCAATTCTTGGCCATCTTCAGCCAATTGAGCTACACCTTTGGCAATGGCATCTTCAATGGTTTTAGCAGATACATCGATAAATTCCATAGTGTCTCCTATTTTTTAGCTTCTAAGCCTTTGTAAATGAAATGTTGTTGCACAAATTGGAACACATTGGATACGATCCAGTAAATAACTAAGCCAGAAGGGAAGTTAAGGGAGATGTAACCAATGAATAGAGGCATAAAGATTGTCATAATCTTTTGTTGTTGCGCAGCAGCACCAGTTGCACCGCTACCAGTTTGTTTAGACATAATCCAAGTGGACGCCGCACTCAATACTGGCAAAATGTACATTGGATCTGGTTCGCCAAGGCTAGGAAGCCATAAGAATTGTACATAGTTTTGATCGTATGGATAGCCTTGTAAAGCGTAGAAAATAGCGATCAAGAATGGCATTTGCACCAATAGAGGCAAGCAGCCAGCTAGTGGATTAACGCCCATTTCTTTGTACAATGCACCCATTTCCGCTTGCAATCTTGCAGGATCATTTTTGTATTTGTTCTGCAATTCTTGCATGCGAGGCTGTAACTCTTGCATAGCCTTCATGGATTTAATTTGTTTAACAGTAAGTGGTGCTAAAATCGCTTTAATAAAGATTGTTAAAAGGATAATAGCTACACCGTAGCTTGGATAGCCTACCATTTGAGTTAATTGGAACGCGTAAGTTACCAAAGAACTCATTAAATCAACGATAGGTTGGAATACACTACTTAAAAATTCCATTGTTTCTCCTTTTTCATACAGTCCGAAATCGTCCTTTGCGCATCTATATATCGTTATGGTATGGTCTAAATTTCATCCATACAGATGCTCAGGTATTTCCAAATCTGTGCTAAATGGTAATGGTGAAAGTTGCTTTCACACAACACATAACCAGCCTAATCCCAAATGGGTTAGGGAACTGGATCGTAGCCACCCTTATGGAAAGGATGACAGCGAAGAATGCGTTTTAAACCCATCCAGCTACCTTTCAAAGGACCATATTTTTCGATGGCCTGCAGAGTATATGTGGAACATGTCGGATAATAACGGCAACATCCAGGTTTTAAGGGAGATATGGCAAGCTGATAGAACCTAATTAAAAGTCGTAAAAGCATTGTAATACAGCGTTTCATAGAAATCTCCATATACACAAAAAGGACCAAAGCCTCTAACTTGTGGTCCTATTTATCATTTTGTACCAATAATTTGCTTTTTCGCAAGAGATACAAAATCTCCTTTTCCGCTTTTTCGTAGGTAGCGTTTTTCAGAGGGCCACGTCCAACAATTACGATATGATATCCTTCGCGAATGGAATGTTGATTGAGGCGATATACCTCTTTCATAAGGCGTCTAGCTCGGTTGCGCTCCACTGCACAACCAACCTTTTTGCCTGTTACAAATCCAATGCGAGTAGATTGCTTCGCCACGGGCATACGATACAGTACACACATACGGCCTACTTCGTATTTACCGTGCTTATACACAAGGCGATATTCATTATTGTGCGTCAGTCGTCTTGCTTTATCGAGGCAATAATCCATATGCATTGTCCTTAAGTCCTAAGAATAGAAAAACTTGGCAGCAGCGCCAAGTTTTTTCTCCTGCCTAACAGCTATTATATTATGCAGATAAGCGTTTTCTGCCTTTTGCACGTCTTCTTTTTAAAACGAGACGGCCACCGATAGTTTTCATGCGTTCACGGAAACCATGGGTACGTTTTCTCCAAAGAGTATTTGGTTGGTAAGTACGTTTCATTAGTAAAACACCTCCTCGTCATTTGTATTGTTTTACTTATACCATAACAGGGTAATTATAGAGTTAAAACGTAAATTTGTCAATATTTTAGGGCTATTCTGAAAGACTTTTATATAGATTTAACTTAAATCCGATAGAACTTAAAACTGATACTACTTTTATAGGGGGAGGAATAGATGTGGTTTTCTCCCTCCATACGACACGTAAGTCGGTCAAAAA
>URQX01000030.1 GCA_900550175.1 uncultured Veillonella sp. | reverse complement strand
TCTGGTGGGAAAGATCTTGTTTGAGGGCCCCAAAGCAATAATGCCAAACTTTCAAGAAAAATAGAAACACCAATGGTACTGATAAGTGGTGCCAAGTGAGACACCTTTTTCTTACGTAGTGGACGAAGCGCCACAAATTCTAAAAGATAACCGAGGATAGCACCGACAGCCATAGCTACGATAAGGGCTACAAAAATGTTAACGTTAAAAACAGTTACCATAAAAAGACCAACGAAGGCACCTATCATAAAGATGCCTCCGTGTGCCATGTTGATGATATTTAAAACGCCAAACACAAGTGTTAAGCCAATAGCGAGTACAGCATATAAGCTACCGAGGGTTAACCCGTTAACTAATTGTTGTAAAAACACTATACTACCTCAACTTTTATTTTTTTAATGCGTCAAATTGACCGTTTTTAATTTGTAAAACTTGAACTTCCATGGAAGGGTCGCGTTTTTCGTTGAACTTGAATTGACCAGTTACACCAACGAAGTCAGCAATATTTTTCAAAGCATCGCGGAATTTTTCACGATCTGTAGTAGAACCCGCTTTTTTCAAAGCTGCTTCATAGAGGTATACAGCATCATAAGCTTGAGCTGCGAATTGGTCTGGTTCTTTACCGTATTTATCTTTGTAAGCTTTACGGAAGTCTTTTACCTTTTGATCGTCTTTGTTAGGGAACCAAGGTGTACCTACGATAACACCATCAGCTGCAGCGCCTGCAATTTTAATGAATTCAGGGCTGTTGAAACCATTAGAACCAATTACAGGTTGATTCATACCCATTTCACGCATTTTTTTCATAATCAATGCGCCTTCTTGGTAAAGAGAAGCAACTACGATGACATCAGGTTTTGCTTGTTGAATCTTAGTTAATTGTGCAGAGAAGTCAGTATCTTTATCTGCAAATGTTTCAGTATCAACGATTTGTACGCCTTCAGATTCCAATGCTTTACGAGCTGTATTATTTACAGATACCATTTGGTCATTGTTGTTGGAGTACATAATAGCTGCAGTTTTGAAGCCTAAAGTTTTATGTGCTTCTTTAATTGCAGTATCTACAGCCAAGGATTCTGGTACAGCGTTACGGAAAATGTAATCGCCGATATCTGTAATACCTTCAGCAGTTGTAGATGTACCAAGAGCTACGATTTTGCTTTTGTTTGCTACAGGACCTGCTGCCATCATTTCACCAGATAACATTGGTCCAATAACAGCTACAACTTTATCCTTAGAAATTACTTTATTCATTGCATTGATAGCTTCGTTTTTATCACCTTTAGTATCTTCTACTAACAAGTTGATTTTTACAGCATTTGCATCAGCGTTGATTTCGCTTACTGCCAATTCTGCACCAGCTTTAATGGATTCACCATATGCCGCTGCACCACCAGTTGTTGTTGTTAACAATGCAATTTTAGCTTCATTGCTATTTGCATTACCTGCATCTTTATTGCTGCCACAACCTGCAGCAACTGCCATTACACCAGCAAGACCAAAAATGGCTGCTTTTTTTAACATGGATTTATTCATGCTACACCCTTCCTTTGAAACATAAAACTTTAAATCTATATCTATATTATTAGAGTTTTCAATTTTTTGTCAATTAAAATAACTCTATAATAATATATACTATTATAAGTTATTCAGATAGTCGTTCCCATTTTTCATATAATGCATCTAACTCACTTTGTGTTGATTCAATTTGTATGGAAATTTTGGACATTTCATCTAAATCTTGCTGTACTACAGGATTAGCCAATTGAACTTCATACATCTTCATTGTTGCTTCTAAACGAGCAATTTCAGACTCTACCTCAGTCAATTGCTTTTCCACCATATAAGCATTAGGTTTCTTTTGATTATCTTCCGTATTTTCAGATACAGAAGATGCGGTTTCAACATTTTCTATAATTTTAGTATCAACCTTATTAACTTCCCAGTTCTGCTCATTAGCTAATGCTAATAGGTCTTCTTGTTCTTTCAACTTTTCTTTGTAGTACGAGTAATTACCGAGATATTCGGTAATTTTTCCATCATCTAAAACGATGGTTTTGGTAGAAACTTGATCCAAGAAATATCTGTCATGGGAAATAATAAAAGCAGTACCTTCAAATTGTTGTAATGCTTCTTCCACTATTTCACGTGTTGGAATGTCTAAATGGTTTGTCGGTTCGTCTAGGATAAGGAAATTATCTCCTTGAAGGAATAATTTTAACAATGCTAACCGAGCTCTCTCACCACCGGATAAGTCGCCTACCAACTTAAATACATCATCCCTTTTAAATAGGAATGAGCCTAATACATTGCGGGCCTTTTCTTCAGTGTAGTTAAAATGGTTCATAACCTCTTCTACTACCTGCCAAGAATCATGTAATTCCTCGTGCTCTTGCGAGAAGTATCCCACTTGTACGCGATTACCGATATCAACGTGACCATTCTCAGGGAATAATTCACCTACTATAGTTTTTACGAGTGTTGATTTACCAGCCCCGTTAGGTCCAATAAGGGCTACTGATTCACCTCGTCGTACTACAAGTGATATATCATCAATGACAGGACTTTCACCATATCCTACTGATAAATGATCTAGAACTAGAACCTTATCGGCACTCATCGCAGCAGGAGGAAAAGAAAATTGTAAATGATGTGAAGTTACCGGTGCATCAAGTCGTTCTAGACGATTCAATTGAGATTGACGACCACGAGCCATTTTAGATTTAATACCTGCACGGTATTTATCTATATAAGCCTCTGTCTTTTTGATGTACTCCTGTTGTTTCTCATAGGCCACCATATCCGCTTTCAACCGTTCATCCCGCTGTTGAATATACCGACTATAATTACCACGATAAGTTGTGGCCTTATGATTATCCAATTCTACAACGCCAGTCACAATACGGTCTAAGAAATAGCGGTCATGGCTGACAATGAGAATACCGCCATGATAGGCAGACAAATATCCTTCTAACCACTCTAACATGTCCATATCTAAATGGTTAGTTGGTTCATCTAAGAACAAAAAGTCTGGACGACGTACCAAAGCCTTAGCTAAATTAATACGAGTTTTTTGCCCACCAGAAAAAGCACTGGCTGGCTTATCTAAATCCTCATCGGTAAAGCCAAGACCATAAATGATGCGCTTAGTTTTTTGCTCATAATCATATCCACCAAGCCATTCTAGACGATTTTGTAAATAATCTAATCGCTGTAAATCTGCCTCACTAGCCTCTTCAGTTTCCAAGCGTGTGGTAAGCTCTTTTAGTTGCTCTTCTAGTACATGGACATCAGCCCAAGCTTTTTCAATTTCTGTAGCTAAACTATCATCTCCTAGATTTACATCTTGTTGTAAGTAACCAATGCTTGCTACAGGAGACTTAACCACATTTCCTTCATCTAGCTCTTCATAGCCTAATATGCATTTTAATAAGGTAGATTTCCCAGCCCCATTAGGACCTACTAAGGCTAGTCGATCACCTTCTTTTATCTCAAAAGACACATTGGAAAATACTTGGCGCACCCCAAATGATTTTCCAAGGCCTATCATTCGAATGCGTTCCATTCATAACCTCCTAATCATTTACCCTTTATTATACCACAATTGCTCGAACTAATATTAACATCTCTATAGAATCTTTTGTTTTTCTACTGTGACGGAATAACTTACCTAATAAAGGTATATCTCCTAGTATAGGAACCTTTTGCATTTGGTATTGATTTCTATTATCCATGAGGCCACCTATAACGAGTACCTCTCCTGGCTGTAAACGCACTCTTGTATGTGCTTGTCGCGTACTAATTTTATAAGCTTTCATTTCAGATACCATGATTGGTGAGCTTACCTCTGCATGAATTTTTGCATCTACCCCTCCATCCGCAGTAATAATAGGAGTATAGTTTAACTTAATCCCCACCTCTTCATAACGCGTAGAGCGCTTGCGTTCTCCATTTACTTCAGTTTCTTCTATAACCGGAATGCGTTCCCCAATCAAGATATGTGCCGTTTCACCATTCATAGCCATAATAGAAGGTCTCGCAATTAATACAGCCTTTCCAGAACTTTCCATGAGACTTAACTCGGGTTTTACAAAGAATTTGTATGCCTCTCCAGTAGGTGTTTTACCAAAGGTTACGGCCCCATAGGAGTTAGTCTTATCATCCCCATGGCCAGTCAAACTCAGCCAAGACCACCTAAAGCCTTGCTCTTTTGCATAGGATTGTTCCATGGCAATAATTGTTGCTTCTAGTTGGACTTGTTTAGGCTCCTTATCTACAGCATGGACTAAAGTTTCTACACGTCGTTTTTCACTGTTTGTTAAATGTGTAATGACTTCATTTTGCTCCGAAAGCACCGCTATTTTATCTTGTTTCACAACTGTACCCATTATATTTTTTAAAGATTCAGCCGGTAAATGTTCTGGCTGTATAACATATAACTCTCTATTTTCAAGAGCTTTATCATCTGGTTCAATAAGAATTGTATTGTATTCTTTTGAAACAGAAAAATGATATAGCCTGCCTAATTCTTTTATAAGATCTTCTGGCGTTTCACCTTGCACAGTAGCTGTAATATTACTAGTTAAAGATTCTACGCCCATAACAGATATATGATAACTACGACAAATTCCTAATACAGTTTCTTTTAGAGACGCATTGCGAACGGATATCGTAATTAGTTCTTTTGATCTACTTTGCGAATCTTGTTCTTGATTACTAGTTACTGCTGGCTTTGCATTATCTGCTAATACTACAAAAGATGGCACTAACGATACATATAGAGATATAGTCACTAGTACAATTATTTTTAGTAGTATTTTAGTTTGGATGAATCTATTTCTGAGTATTTTCTTCCTAATAAACAAGCGAGCCGCTCTCAATTGATCCTTAGCCACCGTGATGAACCTCCTTCAATAATTTCTACACCATTTTTATTAATGTTAGATACAGAAACTCCGTGCCAAATACTTCCAACAGTAACCACTTGCTCGTCGGTACCTTTTCGAAGGATAGCAATAGTTTGATTTCCCTCAATAATGCCCACAAGTTCAACAGACTCTTCTATACTCGAAGAATTTAAAATCCTATGTGAATTTGGGCTAGTTTGATTATCCGCAAAATCATCATTCCTTACACTTATAGTATTACTACTTATCTGCTTACTCTTGCTCTGTACTCTTCTTTTTTTGTGCTTATCAGTTCTATGTCCTCTTTTATACTTATTACTACCAGAGTAATTAACATCTCCCAATACATCTACATCATCATTACCACCTAACTCTTCATCTACAACCTTAGTATCTTCATTTCCCCTAAGTAAATCACGATCTGGTAACTCTTTAAAAACCTCTCTCCAAGGATGAGCTCGTTCTACAGTACTCACATCATATAGCAATCGACCAGTTTCTATCGTTCTTAGTTCTCCATCTTTTTTTGTTCCTATATCATTATTGTTATCATGTTTCTGTCTAGTATCTGGATATATATGAATAGTTTCCTCTTCACGGGGATAGAAAATACCAACCATTAATACACCTATTAAAATTATAAGGAATACAGAGATAATGATTTTATAGTGACGAATAATAAAATACTGTTTGCCAATCCATAATTTAATACGTTGTATATATTCTTGTAAGTTCATATTCCACCTCCTGCTGACATATTCTAGGCGGTCCTTTTAAATTCCTACAAAAAAATGACTCTACCAGTCACCGAAGTGACTAATAGAGTCATTCATTATATTAACAAGTCAACGCGATTTGTTATTATTTTATTTACTGTTAAAACCATCAGGATGAGATGTATGCCATTTCCAAGCATCCTTAATAACATCAGCTACATTACTAAATTTAGGATCCCAACCAAGTAAGTTTTTAATTTTTTCAGAAGAAGCAATCAATGTACCTGGGTCACCAGCACGACGGTCACCATATTGAACAGGAATGTCAATGCCCGTAACCTCTTTTGCAGTTTCAATAATTTCTTTTACAGAGAAGCCATTACCACTGCCGAGATTAAACACTTGTGATGCTCCACCACTACGCAAATAATCCATTGCTAAAACATGCGCTTTAGCTAAATCATTAACATGAATATAATCACGAATACATGTACCATCAGCTGTATCATAATCAGTACCAAATACAGTTATATGTTCTCTTTTACCACGAGCCGCATCAAGAACAAGTGGAATTAAATGAGTTTCTGGATGATGGTCTTCCCCAATCGTACCAGATGGGTCAGCCCCTGCCGCATTGAAGTAACGCAATGCAACATAAGTAGAACCATAAATAGAACTATAGTCAGATAACATTTCTTCAATCATTAGCTTAGTACGACCATATACATTTGTAGGATGCAATTGAGCATCTTCACGAATTGGCACTACCTCTGGTTCGCCATATACAGCAGCCGTACTAGAAAATACAAAATGTTTTACCCCAGCAGTACGAGCAGATTCAATAAGGTGATAGGAGCCAACTACATTATTTTCATAATAAATAGCTGGATTTACCATGGATTCCCCAACTTGAGAATGAGCTGCAAAATGCATAACACCAATGATATTATGGTCTTTCATAATATCAACTAACTTAGGATCTGCAATATCCATATTGTAGAATGTAACCCCTTCAGGAATAGATTCTACATGTCCGCGAGATAAATTATCTACAATAATTGGTGTATAACCTGCTTGTTGTAAGGCACGTACAGTATGACTCCCAATATAACCAGCCCCACCTGTTACTAAAATATTCATAGTTCCCCCTTATGAATGTTCGCTATTCTTTACATTAGCCAATTTTGGGCCAATGAGACGTTTATAGACCTCAACACCTGGTTGGTCAAAGGCATCAACACCAGCAAAAATAGACTCGAAATAAACCGCCCAACAATGCATAAACATGATTTCTCCTAAATGGAATGCATTTAATGTTGGTACAGTTATCGTCATATTAAAACGATTATCACTAGATAAGGCCTCTCTATTGGCATCTAGTGCAATGTTCAAAATATCACAAATTCCTACATTACCTAGTGATTGTAACCGTTCATATTGACTATGTGTATTAGGCACTACCAGATTATGTTGCCACTCCTTAACCTTAATAAATTGAACTACCTTATTAAGGCGACCTTCTTGATGCTCTTGTACTTGAGCATGCATATCCATAGTCCCTACTGCAGCAACCGGTGTACGACCATATGGTAAACATGTATTACTCATTTTCCCCAAAGATTCGGACAGTAGTTGTACATACCAGTCAGATAAAGAATGAAGAGCTTCACCATACGGCATAAAGACTTCAATTATACGACCATAACGTTCAGAGGCAATATATTTTAGCAAGGCACTTAAAAGAGCAGGATTCTTAAAAATATCCTCCTCTTGACAAGCCGCATCCATTGAAGCTGCGCCAGCCAAGAAATCTTCAATATCAAATCCTACAAGAGCTGCTGTAACAAAACCCACTTCAGTAAATACAGAGAAACGGCCACCTACACCATATGGAATACTATAGGTCTTCCAATGATTTTCTATTGCTATAGAGCGTAGAACTGTAGGATGTTCATCATCAGACATATCGGTAACAGCTACTACTTCATAATTTATATTCCGATCTTGCAAGGCTTTTTCTAAAATCATAAAATTAGCCATTGGTTCAATCGTTGAGCCAGACTTAGAGGTAATGACGAGCATCACCTTATAATCAGGTCCTTTTTGCTGAGCTTGGTACTCTAAAGTACGAATAAGACCTGATAAGTAGTCACCATCTACATTAAATCCAGCAAAATACATCCGTGGATATCCGTTGCGTTCTTCTGTACTAAGATTATTCCAAAATGCACCACATTGGACATCAAAAATAACCTTACTTCCCAAATAAGAACCACCAATACCTACAGATACAACTGTATCAATATTATGGCGAGCATAGTCCCGCAGTTCATAAAGACGTTTCAACATGGCAGGTGTATTAATACCATCTTCTGAAATATACGGAAGTTGATAAAACAGTACTGGTTCAGGCAAGCCGTCCTTTGAAACATGACCTTCTTCAAAGCCTGTAGAGCGTAAAATATTTGTGTGGCGCCAAACATTTTGTATAGCACGCTCAAAGTTATTTACGTCACGTTCTTGTATGCAACTTTCATTATATATGTTAGCGTAATCTAACTCGAACCCCGATTGTAATCGCAACATCAAATATCTCCTTCACTGACATTTTATGTACAATATTCTACTCATTATACCATAAAACAATGAATAAAATATTAGTTTATGCAATCAATTTACCCATAAACCATAACCAAAACCCACTGCATAAACAGACCATAATAATGCAACAGGAATAGCTAGTTTAAATTTAAGCTTTAAAGTCTTATGACGCCAAATACCCATGCCTAATAGTGCACCAAGGCCACCAAAGGCAAATGCTAAAAATAATAATGTAAACTCTGAAATCCGATTATACCCCTTAATAGCACATAACTTATCATACCCATACATGCTAAATACAATGAGATTCCATAGCCCTACAGTAACCCAAAATTGTGTATCACTCATGTCCCCAAACCTTATATTCCTTACTTGTGATGGGACTTAAAATATTCTAATGTTTTTTGTAAGCCCTCATCTAATGTTGTCGATGCTACAAAGCCGAAATCACGTTCCGCCTTTGCATTACTTAAACGTGAATGTTTGATATCCCCTATGCGCTCGTCCTCATAATGAACCATAAAATCTGCACCACTAATAGATCTAAAGCGCGTAATCAACTCATTTACAGATGTTCCCGTATTGGTAGACACATTATAAATACCTGTGCATCTATTATTTCCCATAGCTTTAATATTAGCTTCTACCACATCTTCTACGTAAATGAAGTCTCTTGTTTGTTCCCCATCACCATATACGGTTAAAGGTTTACCTTCAACAATTAGGCGATTAAAGATACTAATAACGCCGCCTTCACCACCATCACCTTGACGTGGTCCATATACATTGGAATATCTAAAGCATATCGTATTTAATCCAAAAGCTTCACGATAAATTCGTAAATAACCTTCTGCAGTAAGCTTAGTCAAGCCATAGAAGGATGATGGCATACCACTTAACTCCTCTGTTAACGGTAACACTGCTAAATCTCCATAAACAGCAGCCGAAGAAGGCATTAAGAATTGTTCAACATTTACCTTACGACAAGCATCGAGTACATTAATAAGCCCTAGTAAGTTAACATCACAGTCATAACTTGGGTTTTCCATAGAGGATTGAACCATTGTTTGAGCAGCTTCATGGAATACAATCGATGGTTTAAACTCTTCAAATACAGATAATAATTTTTGATCCCGTACATCCATCTCAATAAATTGAGCAGACTCATGTACAAAAGAACGCATACCTGTAGATAGATTATCTATAACGAGCACATTGTGCCCCAAATCAATTAATCGATCAACAAGATGAGAACCAATAAAACCGGCCCCACCAGTAACACATATATTCATAGCACCCTCCTTCCTGAGAAATCTAAATCCCCGCACCTTGTTTGGCTAATACATCAGCCATTTCATTATATGTATCTCCCGTATGTGCAGCCACCTTGTGAAAGTGTACGCACACCTGGTCTTTTATAGAATCATAAAATGCAGCATATTGTTGAGTTAGTGCATTATTACGTTTCCATCGTTTAGTAGCCCACATTTCTATTCCCATATAATCATAATACAGGGAACATTCAGGGATACCATGTTCAACAGTATATTTCATGACATACATGGCAGCTAATAACTCACCGGACACATTCCAAAATGCGGTATATCGTTCATCAGTAGAGGAGAATGAAAAAGTCTTCCTCTCCCCATTCAAAAAGATAACACCGCCAGCTCCAACTGTATTGGAACCTTTATTATAACTACCATCAATATAAGCAATGACGTGTTTAGGTTCACTCCGTTTAGCACTCATGAAATCACTTAAGGATAAGCCTGAATCATCTACAAAAGCACGTGCTTCTGCCTCTGTAGGAAAAGATTTGTAGATAGCACCACCAAAGCCTTTTACCTGTTTCTCACAGTCAGCCCATGTAGTATAAACTCCTGGTACGCGTCCTTGACGAACTGCATAAAACTTCTTAGCCATATATACCTCTTAATGATCCATTGTAAGTGCCACAAATTCAGCATTTACGACAGATGCCAAATCCTTTGGATTTACCTTCATCTGCATACCTCGTAGACCAGCACTTACATATACAAACTCTTGAGTTTCCATTGTGGCATCAAAATAGGTAGGAAACAATTTTTTCATTCCCACTGGAGAACATCCTCCTCGTAGATATCCCGTAATACCTAATAAGTCTTTAACATGAACAAGTTCTACAGACTTATTATGACTAACCCGTGCAGCCTGCTTCATATCTAATTCTTCAGCTACAGGAATACAGAATACTACAAAACCTGTTTTGTCGCCCTTACCAACTAATGTTTTAAAGACTTGCTTCTCATCAAGTCCTAATGCTTCTACTACATGAAGGCCAGCAGCACGTTCTTCAGACCACTCATATTCGCTAATACTATAAGGTATCTTATGAGTATCTAAAATACGTAATGCGTTTGTTTTCTTATGCTTCTCTTTACCCACTATAACCTCCATATATTAGCATAACAAATAAATTTAATCGTACCAAAATATATTTCTATATATATTTTTTTCATTACTATTTATTTACGATTTTATTAATATTTTTTAATTCAATGCGCAAAGTTCCATCATCATTAGTTTTGATTTCAATGAATTCACGATTTTTCATATATTCTACAGGAAATGAAATTTCAATGCCTGTATCGGTTTTAATCTTGTGATGTTCTCCAACCTTCGTAGCAAATTCTCGATTAACAGGTAGAGGCCGCATCATATCCGCATCAGCTAATTCTTTCTTAGCCGCCTCTTGTTGAATAGGGTTTGATTTAAATACCTCTTCTACAATGCGAACAGGATCTACTGTGTCAGATACTTCTGCATTTTTAGCAATCATAGACTTTGCAGTCGTTAATTCAACAACACCATCTGACTCATGAGCTTGAGCCACCTTATCTACAATAGCTTTTACCTTTCTCACTGTATCTCTAGAAGATTGATTAGTACCTAATTGCAATACCTTATCTGCCAAAATATAAGATACTTCACCATCAAATTCCCCTTTAGGTTCAAAAATTCGAACGCTAAAATCATGCAAATTAATGGATGCAAAGGCACGTAGCTTCTGTGACGGCATCGGTAACACAGCCTTATGAGAAACAAGTTCGGTAGCTAAGCTGCCATCGTCTTCACTAAATAGTTGATGGGTAAAAGCATCATGAGCTTGGCACAAAAGAATACAGATATAAGATGCGTCCGTAACAGCTTCACAAATAATCGTATCGATAACAACGGAGTCCGTCGCTTGTTTCATATAGGTAAACAAGCTTTCACCTAAATTCTTAGATAAATCTATAAACTTAAGGGCTCCATTTTTATAATCAACTAGTTGTTTACCAAATGGACTTGCATCATGCAAGGTACCTGTTCTAGCACCGGGATCTTTGAATGCCTTAACTACATGATTAGCAATATAATCATGAATGGCTTGATCTCCAACCTTTAATTCATGTTCAGAGTATACGGCTAAAGAGGATGTAAAATCGAAAATCTCTAGCGCCGCCTTATTAATCTGCATGATGCCTCCTTATTATAGCAAAAACGATTACTCTTTATTATACCACTCTTTTAGCTTTCTTTTATCAACTTTTGAACATTCTGTAAGAGGTAACATAGTAATAGAGTAAACAGATTTTGGCCACTCTATGGAAGGTCTTTCTTGATGAATGGTTTCTATGATTTTACTTAAATCCGACTTGGCCTCTAATACTATATAGACTACAAAGTATTCTCCTCGTATATCATCATTGATATTAATAACGGCTACTTCAGAAACGCCTTGCAAGGATTGTAAATACTGTTCCATTTCGGGAATGGAGATTTTATATCCCCCCTTATTGATTAGATCACCTTGACGTCCAGTAAACATAAGGTACCCCTCTGAATCAATATAACCACAATCATTAACCGTATATGTATCTGAAATACCTTCAATATGATACTTTGTAGTTACATATATAACCCCATCATCTGCTTTAATTCGGACCGTTGGGAATGGCCTGCCTACAGTGCCTTCTCGGTCTAGCCACTCTTTACCTGTGCAATAGGTTATATAGTTAAGCTCAGAAGCACCATAATACAGAATAAACTCCATATTAGGGCATAGCTGCTGCAACTGCTCCATCAAATGACGATCAAGCACTTGTGAGCCAGCAATAATATAGTTAATCTCAGATAATTTATATTTACAATGCCTTACGAGCAATCTAAGTTTTGTAGGAAGAGCATAGATATGATCTACTTTATATCTTTCAAGCAGCTCAATCCATCGAGTAGGACGCAAGGAACTCGTAGTAACAATAGTCCCCCCTGCCCATAAGACAGCAACAACCATATTACTAACACCAGTAAAACTAAAGCTGCCTTGCAAAAAGATTTTTGTATCTTCATTTATATGAAAGATATTATTTTGAATATCAAAAAACTCTCGCCACGATTCCTCTTTTCTCCACAACGGTTTAGGACGCCCCGTAGTACCTGATGTAAGTACACCAAAATCAGTTAATGCTAACACGCCTTCATCAGCTATAATATGAGCTAACTTGTCTATATACTCAGTATCCATTTCATTATGGCATACCATGGGAATATAGCCGGTATACAATGCACCTAACCAATGTACAAGTTGTTTCACAAAAGATTGACTCTGGATCAAAAGGACTTTATTTTTTAATGTTTCTTTAACTTGAGTAAGATGTACGATACGACTAGTATCATCAAGTTTCATTGAAAGAATAGCATCATACAATTCCCCATATGTATACTGTGTATCATCTACAATAAGAGCAACCTTATGAGGCTTTAACTCTTTATATTGTCGTAACTGTTCAATAATTGTCATTTTACATTCGTTCCATAATCAAAGCAGTTCCTGTACCACCTGCGCCGGCAATAGCACATAAACCATAGCGACCATTACAAGATTCTAAAGCGGCCATACAATGAAGAGCTAATATAGCGCCAGAGCAGCCATAAGGATGACCATATGCTAAAGCACCACCAAGCATGTTATATTTTCCCATGTGGTTAGGATACGCATTATTAAAGAGCACATCAATAATAGCAAAGGCTTCATTCCATTCCACTACGTCCATATCATCCATGGTTAGGCCTGTCCGTTTCAAAATGGCTTTAGTACTCTCAAGAGCACCTTCTGGACTAAACTGAGGGTTACCGGCCCAAGGCATAACACTATGAATTCTAAACGGCCCTTTTTCATTAGATATATATACAAAAGCAGCTCCATCATGAGTTAAACAAGCATTACTAGCATTCGTAATAGAGTCCTTCCCTAATAAGGGTTTCATCCTAGATAAAAGTTTTTCATTTATCTTTGGTCTAATACATTCATCTACACAGTCTTTTCCATCTATAGTAAAAGGCATAATATATGATTGTAAAAGTGGATTATCTAAAGCGTTAACAGCTCTTTGATGACTGCCAATAATATATGGATATAACTCTTCCTTAGTTACATTATGCTTATGAATCGTTCGTTCTGCACCTTCTAACATAGCTAAAGGAGAACAATCTTGAGGGCTAAACTGAGCAACCTTATATAAGCCTTCACGATCATCACCAGCTGCATACATCCTATCTGGCTGTAATGAAGAACTTTCAATACCACCAGCAATAGCCGAATTCATAATACCTGATTCAATATGCGTATAGGCCACCTCAATGCTCATTAATGCTGATGCGCATTGCATATCAACTGTAACAGCAGGTGTTGATACTGTTAAATCAGACATTAAACTCATCAAACGACCAATATTCCCGCCTGTACCTACGGCATTACCACAAAAGACACCATCTACAGAACCTATTTCGTACCGTTTGATTAACTCATTAATTAACTGAGCACCCAATATTTCAGGTCTTGTATTTTTATATTGTCCATTTAGCACACCAATAGGGCTTCGAAGCCCACCATGAATATATACTGACATATAAGCTCCTATAAGAAAATACAGAAAAGAGGCATCCCAAGGAATGCCTCTTTTCGCTATTACATTCTAAATTTTAATTTTAGTTGCTAACCAAGATGCAACGAGGCATTTTACGATATCCCCAGGAATGAATGGGAACATAACCACTGGCAATGCCGCCCAAAGTTCTGTTTTTGTAACAATCATAAATCCTGCAACGCCAAAGAGATACACTACAGGAATCGTAATTACAAGGGAACGCCACGCATAAGCTAAGAAACTTTTTTTAGGACCCTTAAATACACTAAGCAATGTATACGCTACAGGCCAAGAAAAAATAAAACCACCTGTAGGACCCAACAATTTACCAAGACCAGCTGTACCACCAACGAATACAGGTAGGCCAACAGCTCCTAATAAAATATACACGATAAAAACAATAAGTGCATCCTTTGGTTGCAACAATAAGCCTGTTAATGTAGCTACCAATGTCAATGCAGTTACCATCGCCGGACTAAATGGCAATGGGAACGAAATATATGCAGAAATACATAATAGGGCTGTTAATAAAGCCATTTTTGTTAAACGTCTTGCTTCCATAATTACCTCTAATTAATACACCTTTGTTTTAAAGATGACAAATCTTCATTTTCACCAAAAAAAGTAGCGGAAAAAGCCAATGTATCACCTACATA
>URQX01000029.1 GCA_900550175.1 uncultured Veillonella sp. | reverse complement strand
ATGGAAATGAGTACGCTTTTTATCAAACGCATGTTGTACAACAGATGTTTTTGCGATGATAACAATGCCAGAGGTATCCTTATCCAATCGATGAACAGGATGAAAATCATAATGCTGATTTGTCTCTTGATAGTAATGTAGAACACCATTTGCTAAGGTATGATCTCGTACCGTAGCTGTGGGATGCATGAGTACACCAGCCTCCTTGTTGATAACTAGAATATACTCATCTTCATAGACAATATCCAGATTCATGGGACTTAAACTAAATTCTTGCTCTGGTGTCAATTTCATAACGAGATGATCACCACCATGTACTAGGATGTTCCACGTAGCAGCATTGCCATTTACTGTTATGATACCGTCATTTCGCAATCGCCGCCGCATACGTTGGGAAATATGCTGTTGTTTTATAATATGATTTATAGACTTCGTATGTACATCAGAATCTACAATCAAGTCGATAATAGTTGCTGTTTTCATAGCTTTTATTATATCAAATAAAAAGTAAATGAAGAATTTTTCATCCTTTGTTGTTTTTCTGAAGGTCTATATAGTATAATTTATGTTAATAAATTTTATATATTTTTAATGTATAGGTTTAGTATAGATATAATTGTTTTGTACCTAAGTTTAATTTGTAAAAGGAGAGGTTTATGAATCTTAACAAGAAATCCTTATTAGTCGCTTGTGTGTTGGCGGCTATGTCTACAAGTGCTTTTGCAGCATCTACAACAACATCTGCTAGTAATACAACGGTAACAAATCAAGATACAAAAACATCTACTAGTACACGTGTAACTAGTGAGAAACATACAACAGCAACATCCTCTACTTCAGTTTCAACTATGGAAAAATCTACAGCTAAATCTAGTGGTGTATCCGTATCTGTTGGTGCTGGGCGTGTAGGGGACTATGTTGCTGTACCTATTCTTTCTGCTCAACATCAGCCTCCCGCAGCTCTTAAATCGATTCAAGCTGTAATAGACAATGATAACTTTATTAAGTTGGGTCAATTAGCAACAGTAAAACAAAAAGGAAAATGGGGCGTAGTCGGTACGGACGGTAAAGTTTTGCTTGAACCACAGTATTTAGATATTGATCCATCATTATCTGCTGATGGTACATATTATGCATATACTAAAAAGACATTAGAACATATTAACATTGATGGTTCTGTGATTTCTAGTGGTGTTGATACCTATGGTGAGCATGATAAAGATATTTTGGCACGTCGTGAAATGGCAAAAAATCTATCTAATGGCGATGTTAAAATAAACTCGATTTCTTATCCAAGTGATTCTTATACAGCAGTTTCTGTAAAAAATAAATGGGGATTTGTAGATGCTTCTAACAAAACTGTGATTGAGCCACAATTTAAGGAAGTGTATACAAAGTTTAGTGAAGATCGTGCTTTTGTTAAAAGTGCTAAAGGTAAAACTATAGCTATAGATGGGAGTGGCAATCCAATTTTTGAAGCTCCTACAGATGATATTGATGAATTTAAGAATGGATTGGCTGAATATCGGCGTCATATTAGTAAGTTTAATTTAGGCGGATTCTTAAGTATGGCTGTTGGAATAGGCTTAAGCAGTCAAGGTGGAATTTATTATGGTGATGCTTGGAATCCGGTTTATGATGGTGTAAAACGAGGTTATTTGGACCGCAGTGGCAATATCATTATCGATAGTAAGAATGATGCTGTATGGCCTATGACATCTTATGGTACACTAGTTAAAAATCAAGGTAAATTAGGATTTATGAATCGTAAAGGTGAGTATATTATTCAACCTGGTAATTATGATGCAGGTGAAATGGATACTATTAATGCATTGTTAGTACTCATCAATAAAGATAATGGAAAAGCTGGTATTTTTAATTTAGAAACAGGAAAACAAGTTAATCCATTTGTATATGATTCAATTAATTTTGTTAGTGCTACTCGCATGGTGGCTACAAAAGGTGAAAGTAAATACTTAATTGATATGCAATCCGGTAATATTGTATTTACAACAAATAAGGATATGACAATAGATGTATTTGGTGGGGCTTATGCTTGGGTTCATAAAGGATCCAACGATTATCAATTAATTGATGATAGTGGTAAAGTTTTATTCCATGATAAGAATAAGTTGATTAGTAAAACTGTACCATTTAGACATGGTTATGGCGCAGTGAAGTCGAATGGAAAATGGGGTGTGATGAACTCCAATGGTGAATGGGTTGTTCAACCAATGTATGACGTAGTTAATGTGCTATAAATCGTATTTGGTCAATGTTTTCTGTGTATAATCTATTGCGTTATTTGTTATAAATTCATAACAAATATTATAACCAAAATAATTTGTTCATTAAAAATTCATGATATGGTATACTGAGCCTATAATGTATAGTTATATGTTTTATTTGTTTTTGGGGGTACATATGAAATCTTCTAAAGCACTTTTAAAATTGTTGGTTGTTGGTTGTATTAGTTTAGGTTGCTTAATGCCTACAGTTGCACATGGGGAAAATACTACAGGGCAATCCGTAGGGGAGAGTTCTGTTGTAAAAACAGAGATGCCATCAGGTGTTAATCGTATTCAATTGTTAAAAAATGACGATTCATCTTCAACTGTACGTACAAGTTCTATTATTAATGGTCATGCTTATATTCCTAAGGATACAAAGATTGAATTAGAACTAATTACTCCAATTAGTTCTAAACGAAGTAAAGAGGGAAATACTTTTAGACTAAAAACATTAGAAAATCTTCTTATAAATGATGTTGTAGTAATTCCAGCAAATCAAGAAGTACTGGGAACGATTACAAAATCTAGAAAAAATGGTATGTTTGGTCGAAAAGGTAGATTAGAATTTAGCATAAATGAAATTAAAACTGTTAATGGCGTTACAGTTCCTCTCGATGCTCAAGTAAAAGGTAAAGGTCATTCTGACAATGGTGCTGTAGCTGTCGCTGCTGCTGTTAGCCTAGTTGGAGGATTATTTATGAAGGGGACAAATATTTATTATGAACCAGGTCAAAAGTTTGTTGCTGTGGTAGCTGCTGATACAGATTTAAATACAACTGTAGAAGATCTTCCAAATGCTATGAATCCAAGTAAACCATCTGGGCAAAATATTGTGTTGCCAACAAGATAGATTAAGATTCATATGAAAATACTATAGTGGTTAAATATCCGGTATCGATAGATTGTATCTGTTTGCTACCGGATATTTTGCTTTTTAAAATAGCTAATACTTACTTTTGTTTATATTCTGCATAATCCTTCTATGATTAATAATAGTTATAATTAAAAAAATCGATTTACCTAGAAAATAAGCCTGTTATAAGGTATAATTATAGAGATATATTCCGATTTGGTGTACATTTACACTTTCACTTGGAATATGAGGATGATGAAAGTAATACTGTGAACCCCATGCCCAACGGGTTCAGGTGTAGGAGGTATAAAATGGCTAAAGATTGTTCCTTTGACGTTGTGTCTGAAGTGGATATGCAAGAAGTAGATAACGCGGTAAACCAAGCAAAAAAAGAGATTGGTACACGTTATGATTTCCGTGGCTCTAAAGCGGAAATTAGTCTTGAAGGCGACACTATCAAAATCATCGGTGATGATGAATATAAATTGAATGCCATTATCGATGTATTAAAAGGCAAGATGATTAAACGTAATGTAGCGATTAAAAATCTTGACTACGGTAAGGTTGAACCAGCAGCTGGTGCTACAGTTCGCCAAATCATTACTATTAAAAAAGGCATTACAAAAGAAAATGCTAAAGAAGTAGTAAAAGCAATTAAAAACATGAAAATTAAGGTACAAGCATCTATCCAAGAGGATCAAGTGCGCGTATCTGGTAAGGATAAAGATGATTTGCAAGCAGTAATTCAAATGTTAAAACAATTGGATATTCCTGTAGAATTGCAATTTGTTAACTTCCGTTCCTAATAACATATGTCCATAAGATAGGGTTAGTTTGATTCATTGGAGCCGCTAACCCTATCGGTGTAGGAGGCCTTATGAGAGTAGAGGACATGAAGGGTGGCTATACCACAGGTTCATGTGCTACGGCAGGTATGAAAGCTGGTTTGTTGGCCCTCTTAGATAAGAATATCGTGGACCAAGTGGTCATTGAAAATCCTCAAGGTCAGTATATTGAGGTGCCTATTAAAGCTGTAGAAGTAATATCCAATCTAGAGGCTAAGGTGACCGTTATGAAAGACGGCGGCGACGATCCTGATGTAACCCATGGCAATGATGTGGAAACGACAGTAACACTCGATGATACTGGTGAACTACGATTCCGAGCGGGCTTTGGTGTAGGGACGGTAACGAAACCGGGCCTTGCTATGCCGCCAGGAGAACCAGCTATCAATCCAGGGCCTCGAGCGATGATGAAAATCGTCTTTGACGAGCATTGTGTACATGGTCAAGGTGTAACGGTAACGGTGAGCGTGCCAAACGGTATGGTTTTAGCCAAGAAAACGTTAAATCATACCCTAGGTATCGAAGGTGGTATTTCTATTATTGGAACCACTGGTATCGTTAAACCGATGAGTGAAGAAGGGTTCAAAAACTCGTTGGTGCCTCAGTTGAAAGTTATGAAGGCCAATGGCTGTGAAACGGCTGTTCTTGTGCCAGGCCGTATTGGTCAAGATTTAGCTGAACAAGTATTAGGTATTCATAAGAACCAAATGGCCGAAACCAGTAACTTTATTGGCTTTATGCTTGAAAAGGCAGTACAAATTGGCTTCAAGCGTATCTTGATCATCGGTCATATTGGTAAGCTAATAAAACTTGCTAGTGGTAGTTTCCATACCCACAATCGCATGAGTGATGGTCGCATGGAAAGCATTGTGGCCTATGCTGCCTTAGAAGGGGCATCCCAAGCGGTGTGTGAAGAGTTATTTAATTGCCAAACTACAGAGTCTACGTTCCCAATATTGGAGCGTGAAGGACTGACTGGTGTGTACCAACGTGTGGTAGATCGTGCATCGTTACGTAGTGAGCGATACATTGCTAATGAAGCAGAGGTAGGTATCATTATTACCACCTTAAAGGGCGAGATTTTGGCAATGGATAAGCATGCAAAAGAGATAGGAGAGCTTGAACAATGGCACATACCTTGTATATCGTAGGCATTGGGCCAGGTAATCCTGATTATGTGGTGCCTAGAGGCCTTAATTTAATTAAACATGCCATAGTATTGGTAGGTAGTGAACGTTCTTTAGAGGACTTTCAAGAGCCTGGCCAAATTACATATCCTGTAACGGGTAAGCTTAGCTTACTGGCTGAGCAAATTGAGCGTGAGCTCAACGACCATGATGTTGTAGTTATGGTAAGCGGTGATACAGGCTACTATAGCTTGTTACCGTATTTGAAAAAGAAATTTACTGCTAACCCTATTGAGGTTGTGCCCGGCATTAGTTCTATGACCTTTGCCTTCGCACGACTCAATGAGGTGTGGCATGATGCGGATTTAATGAGCTTTCACGGTCGCCAACCGGCACCAGAGAAGCTCGTATATGAAGCAGGTAAAAAGATGGGGTTCTTAACGGATCCTGAATATAATCCAGCGCATATTGCGCGTATTTTAATAGATGCAGGTTGGCCCAAAGAAACGAGAGCAGCAGCACTTGAGCGTTTGAGCTATGATGATGAAAAAATTGTAGACTCTACGCTAGAGGTGTTAACTGAGCTTGAAGGCTTTGGTCACTCTGTAATGGTGGTACTAGGATGAGACATTTTTTTGGAATTCCTGATGAGGAATTTATCCGCGGCGACGTGCCGATGACGAAATGCGAGATTCGCAAAGCCGTTATGAACGAGGCACGTATCGAGGAGGATAGCATCGTTCTTGACGTAGGTGCTGGTACGGGCTCTATTTCTATTGAAGCAGCCTTGGCTGCACCTAAAGGGCATGTATATGCGATTGAGCGCTTTGATAAAGGCATCGACCTTATCAATGAAAACATGAAGAAATTCAATGTTAATAATATGACAGTGATTAAGTCCAAAGCTCCTGAAGGCATGGAAGAATTGCCTGAGCTTGATGCGGTTATCATCGGCGGCAGTGCTGGCGGTATGACAGGCATTATGGACGAGGCGCAACGTCTATTAAAAATTGGTGGCCGTCTAGTTGTAACTGCTGTAACAATGGAAACTGGCTACACAATTCTTAAAGAGTTGAAAGGTCGTCCTTTCACGTATGAAGGTTACCAAATGTCTATCAGCCGTTACCGCAAGGCTGGTCCATATCATTTGTTAGATCCTTTGAGCCCAATTTTCATTGTATCTGCAACGCGTATCGCAGAAGGAGAGTAATATGGTTGATGTACATATCGTAGGCGCAGGCCCTGGGGATCCTGAGTTAATCACTCGCAAAGGGTATCGTTTAGTGCAAGAGGCAGACGTTGTTATATACGCTGGCTCCTTGGTAAACCCTGCTATTTTAGAGGCTTGTAAACCAGGCTGTGAAATCCATAACAGTGCTACCATGAACCTTGATGAGGTATTGGCTGTTATGAAAGCTTCTGTGGAGGCTGGTAAAAGTGTAGTTCGCCTTCATACAGGTGACCCTGCTATTTACGGTGCTATTCAAGAGCAAATGGATGCACTAGCTGGCATGGGTATTTCTTATGAAGTCGTGCCAGGTGTAAGTTCTTTCCTTGCTACAGCAGCGGCATTAAAACAAGAATACACATTACCTAATGTGTCCCAAACAGTTATCATTACACGCATGGAAGGCCGTACACCGATGCCTCCAAAGGAAAAATTGCGCATGTTAGCAGCTCATGAAGCAACAATGTGTATTTTTCTTAGCGTTCAAATGTTAGATAAGGTTGTAGCTGAACTCATCGAGGGAGGTTATGACAAAACGACTCCAGTGGCAATCGTGGTAAAAGCTTCTTGGCCAGACCAACGCATTATCCGTGGCACATTGGAAACCATTGCGGACATCGTAGCGAAAGAAGGCGTATTGCGCCAAGCTATGATTGTAGTAAGCCATGTATTAGATAGCGAATACGAATTATCTAAACTCTACGACAAAGGCTTTGCTCATATGTACCGCAGTGCTAAGGACTAGTATGATGAAAGAACTAGAAACTGTTGCATCTACGACTGGAGCTAAGAAGAATAGAACGGCTATTCTCTCTGTATCTGAACGAGGTGCAAAGCTAGGTCAACGCATCAAGTCTTTGGTGGCACCCCATGCGGATTGCTTTGAAAAGGAAAACCGTCCCTCTGGTGGTGAGGCTATTTATTTTGATTCTCTAAAAAACTATATTGGACAGATTTTCAAGGATTATGACCAAGTACTTTGTATTATGGCACTCGGTATCGTAGTGCGCATGATTGCACCGTATATTGAGCATAAATCCAAAGATCCTGCTGTAGTCGTAATGGACGAAATAGGACACCATGTGATTAGCTTATTGTCTGGGCACCTTGGGGGCGCCAACGAATGGACGCAGTCCATTTCGCTGGCCATCGATGCGGACCCAGTTATTACAACCGCTACGGATGTAAACGGATTGCCAGCGCCTGACGTGTTGGCGCGCCACGAGCATCTGTTGGTGGATGATTTTCAAACCTTAATCAATGTGAACTCTGCCATCGTTGGAGGAGAGCGAGTTGATTATTATATCGATGCTAGCTTACCGAATGCAGAGCATTTAGAACAAGCTGCGAAAGCTCATATTGGTGAGCATGGCATGGTTCATGTTGTTTCTCTAGAGGAACTTGCTTCCATTCCATGTAAAAATGAAAGCACTGAAGAGGGTGCTTCTCGTGTGGTCATTACGGACAAAGTAATTGCGGAGTATGGTCATCAATTGATTTTGCGCCCTCGTACCTATACGATGGGCATTGGCTGTCGTCGAGATACGCCAAAGGAATTAATTCTTGACGCTATACAACAGTCGCTAGCAGCACATAAGCTTTCACCAAAAAGCCTTGTAACGGCAGCATCGGTCATCGTTAAACAAGATGAGGTAGGCCTCTTAGAGGCGATGCAAATTATGGGGTGGCCTATCGTGTTCTATACACAGGACGAGATGGCACCACTCATTGAAAAAGAAGAATTAAAAGAATCTAATTTTGTAAAAGGAACTATAGGAGTAGGAAACGTATGCGAGACAACGGCATTACTAGCGGCCAAGAGCCGAACATTAATACAGCACAAAACAATTTATCCCAAAACAACGGTAGCCATTGCACAGGTAACATCAAAGTAATCGGTATCGGCCCTGGTGATGAAGAGTTTATGACGCCTCAAGCACGTGAAGCTATCTTAGCGGCTGACCGCGTGGTAGGTTATTTGACATACCTCGACTTGATCAAAGACCTTATCGAAGGTAAAGAAACTGTAGGTACTGCAATGATGCAAGAAGTAGATCGTTGCCAACAAGCAGTTGATTTAGCCGTAGAAGGCCATCAAGTCGTTGTAGTATCCTCTGGTGACTCTGGCGTATATGGCATGGCAGGTCTTGTGTTAGAACTTGCTAATAAAGTGCCAGCAGAAAAACGCCCTTCCGTAGATATCGTACCTGGTCTTAGTGCTGTAAACGTAGCAGCATCTGTATTGGGTGCACCTTTGATGCATGACTTTGCAGTCATTTCCTTAAGTGACTTAATGACTCCATGGGATCTTATCAAAAAACGTGCTGATCTTTGTGCACAAGGTGATATGGTTATTTCCTTGTACAACCCACGCAGTAAAAAACGTGTTACACACTTAGATGAAGTTCGCGAAATCGTTCTTAAATACCGCGACCCTAAAACACCTGTTGGCATCGTGCAAAAAGCCGGTCGCCCAGGTCAACATATGGTAATCTCTGATCTTGAAAACTTCACTAACGAAGAAGTAGATATGCAAACACTTGTTATTATCGGTAACAGCCAAACCTATGTTGAAAACGGTCGTATGATTACACCTCGAGGCTACAAATTATGATCTGGGTCATTGCCGGCACTTTGGATGGTCGCACTTTAGCGGTAGAAATCCAAAAACGAACTGGTGAAAATGTGCTTGTTACGGTTGTTAGTCAGTATGGTGCAGAGCTTGCTGCCCATAAAGGCATTACCGTACATACGGGCCGTCTTGACCAAGAGGCGATGCAAAACTTGATTAAAGAGCACAATGTACGACTCTTAATTGATGCAAGTCATCCGTATGCTGCTATTGTTACAGCTACGGCTCAAGATGCAGCAAAGGCCGAAGGTATACCTTTTGTTCGGTTTGAACGTAAAGAGGTACCATTACCTGATTATGATAAATTACATATCGTAGTAGATGAAGTAGAAGCAGCCAATCTAGCAGGCAAATTAGCGAAGGAAAATAATAATCATGTGTATTTGACTACAGGTAGTAAAACAATGCACATCTTTGCTAAATCTGAGGCTTTACAAGACTGCGAAGTATGGACACGTATTTTGCCTACCGCAGAGGTGTTACAAATGATGGAAGACCTCAATGTGAGTCCAAAACGTATTGTTGCTGTACAAGGTCCATTCTCTTACGATATGAACCGCATCATGTTCCACGATACGAAGGCTAGCGTTGTAGTTATGAAAAACTCTGGCCTTGTAGGTGGTGCTGATACAAAATTACAAGCAGCCATGGATCTTGGTATCCATGTTATTGTTATCGATAGACCCCGTGTTAAGATTGAAAGCCACGTGGTATCATCTAATGATGAATTTTTCAAATTATGGGAGGACACTAATGGATTACGTTAAAAATCCTAAAGAGATTGAAGATAAAAGTATGCAAATCATTTACGATTATGTAAAAGATTTGGGTTTAACAGATGATGAAGTACGCGTAGTATCCCGTACTGTTCATGCTTCTGGCGATGTTGAATACGCTAAACTTGTAAAAATGAGCCCTGATGCTGTTCAAAAAGGTATTGAAGCATTGGAAAACGGTGCTAATATCTATACTGACGTAGAAATGGTGCGTACAGGTATCTCCAAACCAGCTCTTAAAATTCGCGGTAACGAAGTACACTGCTTAATCAAAGATGAAAACGTAGCTAAAATGGCTAAAGAATTGGGTGTAACTCGTTCCATCGCGGCTATGCGTACATTTGGCAAACAATTAGAAGGTCAAATCGTTGCTATCGGCAATGCTCCTACTGCATTGTACGAAGTATTGCGCTTAGCTCTTGAAGAAGGCGTTAAACCAGCTCTTATCATTGGTATCCCTGTAGGCTTCGTAGGTGCTGCAGAATCCAAAGACTATTTGATGGAAGTATCCCCAGTTCCTTACATCACTGTAAAAGGCAACAAAGGTGGCAGCCCAATCGCTGCTTCCGTATGTAATGCATTGCTTTACACAGATGTAAAACGCAATGACATGCTTTTTGTAGAAGGTAAAGAATCTAAATAATACAAAACCCGAATCGTGTTTTAGTAGTTTTGCGATTCGGGTTTTACTGTATATTTTAGATACTACCAGTTAAAAGTAATATTTTTCTAGCAATAGTATGCTCTTTTCTTAGATACTACCAGTTAAAAATAAATATTTTTAATTGGTAGTATCTCTAAAATCGCTGTTACTAGGTCTAAAATATAGAATTTTCAAAATGACTTATTTTGTATATGAAGATATGGAGAGGGGGTTCGTATGGAGTCTATTAATGAACGAAAGGCCTTTCGTTTATCTGTTATCATTGTTTTACTTATTGCAGTGATAGCTTGTATGATTATATCTCTTATCTGGGGTTCTACACCTGTATCGCTAGCAGAGATATGGAGAACGTTATGGTCTGATGAATTAACAGATACGGCTTCACAGATTATTTGGAATATTCGATTGCCTCGCAATATTGTGGCTGCTTTGGTAGGGGCTTGTCTTGCAGTATCGGGGGCTATATTACAAGCGGTTATGAAAAACCCACTGGCGGATCCACAAATTGTAGGGGTATCCTCTGGTGCAGGACTAGCTGGTGTTATCATATTTATTTTATTTCCTGGGTATGATCATATAGTTCCTTTAGTGGCCTTTTTAGGTGCTATGGCTGCAGCACTTATGGTATATGCATTAGCATGGAAAAATGGAGTGCGACCTAGTCGTATTATCTTAGCTGGTGTTGCGGTAGCAGCCTTTTTAGGCTCAGGTATTTCAGCACTACTTGTATTCTTCGGTGATCGTGTACAAGGGGCATTGCTTTGGATGGTAGGGGGACTCGCTGCACGCAGTTGGCCTCAGGTAGAAGTGCTGTTTCCATATGCTATAATTGGTCTTATTTTTGCCTGTTTAGGAGCTAAACGACTTACCATTTTAAGTTTAGGTGATGAAACTGCAAAGGGATTAGGCCTTAAGGTAGAACAAACACGGTTTATTATGACTGCAGTGGCTGCTCTTTTAGCGGCTGGTGCTGTAAGTATAGCTGGGCTTATCGGATTTGTAGGTTTGGTTATTCCCCATATGTTACGTCTTATAATCGGTAACGACTATGCATATTTACTGCCTGGATCCGCATTATTAGGCGCACTAGTTCTTGTTGTCAGTGATACAATAGGACGTGTTATGTGGAGCCCTATAGAGGTACCAGTGGGCATTATTATGGCATTTTTTGGAGCGCCGTTCTTCTTGTATCTGTTGAGGAGGGATAACTAATGAATACCGCTATTGATGTAAAACAGTTATCCGTAACTCTTGGTAATCGTCATATTTTACATGACATTAATGTATCGGTTCCTATCGGTAAAATTACGACATTAATAGGGCCTAATGGCTGTGGTAAAAGTACGCTTTTACGATCTATGATCGGATATATTCATAGCCCTCATGAATGTATTACCATATTTGATAAACCGTTACAATCATATTCTCAAAACAATCTGGCACGGCAAATGGCATTTTTGCCACAAGTACCGAATATGCCAAAGGATATGACTGTAGAAGAATTGGTATATTGTGGACGCTATCCATACCAAACATGGTGGAAAAACACGGCTAAAGAAGATCGTGAAATTGTTGATTATGCATTAGACATTACAAAAACGAATCATTTGAGAGAACAATTAATCCCATCCCTATCTGGTGGCGAACGGCAACGCGTTTGGATTGCTATGGCGCTAGCACAGCAACCAAAATTATTAGTATTAGACGAACCAACAACATATTTAGATATTAATCACCAATTAGAAATTATGGAGTTATTGAAACGCTTAAATAAGGAACAAAATTTAACCGTTCTCATGGTACTTCACGAACTAACACAGGCGGTTCAATATTCACATTATATGGCTGTTATAAAAGAAGGCCATTTAGTAACGTCAGGAGAAACAAATAAAATAATATCAGATGAGTTGTTTAGAGATGTTTTCTCTGTAGATGTACAACTTGATACATTTGATAATAAAAAATATGTGCGTGTAAAAGGATTAGTTGAGTAGCTTGATACTAATAGAAAAAGAGGGCATTCCCTATTTGGGGGATGCCCTCTTTAGCATGATGCAATATGTTAGAATGTAACATTAATACCGTATGCTTCTTTAACTAAACGTGCCATAGCTTCAGGTGTTTGTAGACCTGGGTTTAATAGGAATAGTTTAGATGGTAAATATATTACGCGGTTATTTTGTACAGCTTTTAAATTAGCCCATGCAGGATTATCTGTCATAGCTTGTTTCATGGCTTTTGTAATTTCTTCTTCTTTGCCCATTGTAACAACAAAGATAATATCAGGATTATCTGCCGTCAATGTTTCAAGAGAGTAAGGGACAGTTTTATCCTTGGTTGTACCTTCTAGGTGGGAGGCAACAACATTTGTCATACCTAGTTCTTTTACCATAGATGCAGTCACTGCTTCATCGGTTTCGGCAGTTACACCTTTCCCTGTGGCACGTAACACGGCAACACGTGCAGGCTGTTGATTTTTAACTGCATCTTTTACCTTGGTGATATTGCTTTCATAGGTAGTAATAACAGATTTAGCCTTGTCTTGATGATTGGTTAACTCGCCAAGGAATGTTAACATTGGTACATTATCTTTAATACCATCATAATCAAAAAGTACGGTTGGAATATTATTAGCTTGTAATTGGGATTCATATTTTTTATGTTGATTTACTAAACCCAATACCACATCTGGCTTCAAGCCTAATAGTTGTTCCATGTTGATATTTGCAGTTTGACCAAGAGCGGGTAGAGCTTCTAACTCTGGGGCTAATTTATCCGTTGTATTGGCACGGCTAATGGCTTTACCATCGACAGCATAAAGCATAGATAAAACAGAATTAGATAATACAGCAATTTTTTGTGGATCCTTTGGTACAGTATAGGTTTGACCATTAAAGGTCAATTCCTTCGTAGTAGCAGAAGAGCTGGATGTGGATTTACCACACCCAGCTATTGCTAGTACAACCATGACCAAAGCAAGACTACAAAGTAGTAGTTTTTTCATGATGTACTCCTATGTACGTTATGTAACGATACTAGTTAAATTATGGATTGATTATTTTTGTAATGCGTCCCAAGATTCGTTTGCACGTTCAACAAACAAGTTACGGATATTTTGGTTTTCACCTAAACCATGAAGGTAAGTATCTACTTTGAAGCCTTCTTTTTCAAGGATGGATTTATGGGAATCTGGTTCATTACCAGCCATGTCATTGTTAGCATGGTCGCCTGCAACCATCATGAATGGCATCATTGTAACGTGCTTAATACCATGTAATTTTAATTGAGGGATAACTTGTTCAAGATTTGGAGTACCTTCTACAGTGTAGATAAATACATTTTTCAAGCCAAGAGTATGGATGCGGTCTTGAATTACAGAATAGTAAGCATTTGCAGGATCTGGAGTACCATGAGCCATGATAAGAACAGCATCTTCTTTGCCTACTTTAGGGAATTGAGATTGTACAGCCTTAATTGTTTGAATAACTTCATCAGTTTGGCCTTCTTGACCCATCCAGTACATAAGTGGAGTACCTAATGTCATTTTTTTGAAGTTGTTTTTGTAAAGGTTATAAACAGCTACATCATAGTTGTATTCCATGCCAGGGATAACATCCAAGGATGTCAAAGCTACGCGAGAGTAACCTTCAGATTTCAATTGGGCTAATGCTTCTTCAGGAGTTGGGTATGTAATACCTTCTTTTTGTTGGATACGGTCACGGATAATGTGGCTTGTGAAAGCTGTTACTACTTTAGTATTAGGGTGAGCTGCTTGAATAGCTGCTACAGTTGCATCAATAGTTTTAGCACGAGTTTCTTTATAAGTTGTACCAAAGCTCATAACAACGATAGCATCTTTGTTTTGAAGATTTTGAAGTTCTTTAGTTTCATGTGTGCGAACACCAATAGTAGATGCCTCTTTTAATGCAGGTGTAGGATCTTTTACTTCTTCATTTAATTGATATGCTGCATGAGACACAACAGGTGCACCGACGGATACAGCAAGACCTAGAATAGCGGATGCTAATGCTAATTGTTTTTTCATTTTAATACTCCTATCCATAACTAAACTACAAGTCTATGCAATGATCTAGTAATCTGAATAATTTTATATAAAAGATATAGTTTATAGATTACTATAGATGTATTGCATATATATAACCTTACGCCAATCGTAACAAAGGGACATAGGGGTGTCAATAAACCCCATACCCCTAGAAGTATAGAGAAATAAGGTATTTTTAAGAAATTAATGTGATGAATATAGTATGGTATTAGCTTTTATAATTATATTCTTTTTGGTTATATGGATATGAATATGTGAATACATGAGTAATTTTATTCTATCTATATGTTTTGACGGGGCACCATAATATTACTAAAAATAACGACCTATACTTATTTGATTTTAAAATAGATGAATTAGTTGATAAAGAAATATATTATTGTTGATAATATTAATCAATTGTTATATCAAAAATTATTTAAATGAAAGATGAATATTCTATTGATTTATAAAG
>URQX01000028.1 GCA_900550175.1 uncultured Veillonella sp. | reverse complement strand
GATGGATATAGTAATCTACGTCGCGTGGTACGTCGTAGTTATAAACATGTGTAATACCCTCAATATCGATACCGCGAGCCGCAATATCTGTTGCCACTAGGATTTGAGTCTTAGCCTTTGCAAAGTCTCGTAATATTTGAGTACGTCGACCTTGTGTTAAATCGCCATGCATTTCGGCAATATTTAGGCCTGCTGCAGTTAACTCATAGGATAAGCGAACTGCACCTTCGCGTTTATTACAGAAAACAATGGCCAAGAATGGATTGTCTTCTTCGATCATTTTAATAAGACGTTGTGTCTTTTCTTCGGGATTCATCATGTATACACGCTGATCGATAGATTCAAGTGTAACATGCTTACCCTCAGCTGTTACAGAAGCAGGTTTAGACATATATGCTTTTGCAAGATTTCTAATTTTATCAGGAATCGTTGCAGAGAATAATAGAAGTTGTCTGTTTGCATCTGTTTGGCTAATGAGGTTTTCAATGTCCGGTAAGAATCCCATATGAAGCATTTGGTCAGCTTCATCGAGTACAACACGACGAATGCAATCTAAGTGGAGTGAGCCACGTTTAGCATGATCTAATAGACGACCAGGTGTACCTAAAATAACTTGAGGACGGCGTCCTAATTGTTGTAATTGTGCTTCAATTGTTTTGCCACCGATAAGAGGGAGTATATCTACATTTAAAATAGCACCTATTTCTTTTGCCTCATCGGAGATTTGTTTTATGAGCTCACGTGTAGGTGCAATGATAAGTACTTGTTCTTGATGCACATCCGTGTGAACCCGTTGAAGAATTGGCAATAAAAAGGCTAATGTTTTACCTGTGCCTGTTTGAGCTTTTGCTATAACATCATTCCCTTTAAACACGACAGGAATGGCTTGTTCTTGAATCGGAGTTGGCTCCTTGATACCTTGTTTTTGAAGGGCTTGGATGAGTTCATCGCAAACGCCTAGAGATTTAAAAGATTTCATGGATCGTCCTTTCTATAATACATATTATATTAATTATACCTTATGCACCTAGTGGGGGCAAATAAATTGAAACTTTATATATGGGTCTAATGTTATATGATACTATGGTAGGCCTGTAAAGTTAATTTGAAATAATTAAAAGTGCTATTAATTGATAATAAATTGATAAATGACGATATATATGTATATTTATGAGAATAAAAAACATTAAAGTATTCATATTTAAATGAAATTTTAGTGTTTAATTGAGAATGATTAAATTATTAATAATGATAATCTTAGTAGTACTTCTTATTTGGTGGGGGCAATTATGATTTGTATTGGTTCATAAAAAGCTATACCCTGCAGGGTTTATTTTGATTAATGATAAAATAATTCTCATATTTAATATGAGAAAAAAGTATATATATGAGATAGAAAATTATCATAAAAATGATAATAATTGTTGAAATTAATGATTTTTTTGATATAATAGTTTAAGATATTAATACGCATTATTATTTGGTGTGTTTAATATGAGGTTGTTAGGTACAATAATTAGGAGGTGTCGTATGGCTATCAAAAAGTTAAAAGACATGAAACCAGGTGAGTCTGGTCTTATTGTTGCACTACATGGCAGTGGCAATGTTAAGCATCGTCTAATTGACATGGGGCTTGTAAATGGTACAAAAATCTATGTTATGAAGTTTGCCCCTTTGGGGGATCCGGTGGAAATCAAAGTAAAAAACTTTGAATTAGCACTTCGTACAAGCGAAGCTGGCATGATTGATGTAGAGGTTCAATAGGAGGTTCACATGGCAGAAAATGGGCAAATTCGCATTGCCTTAGCAGGTAACCCTAACTGTGGTAAAACTACAATGTTTAACAATATCACAGGGGCGAAGCAACACGTTGGTAACTATGCTGGCGTTACAGTAGAAAAAAAGGAAGGCCATACGAACTTTGATGGTCATGAGTTATTGTTTATTGACTTACCAGGTACATATAGCTTAACTGCACGTTCCTTGGATGAGTTAGTAGCGCGTAATGTTATCGTAAATGATAACCCAGATGTTATTGTTAATGTTCTTGATGCATCTAACTTGGAACGTAACTTATATTTAGCTGCACAATTATTGGAACTTGAAAAGCCAATGGTTATTGCTCTAAACATGGCTGACGTTGCTGAAGAAATGGGCATCAAATACGACCTAAAAAAAATGGCAGAAATGACAGGGGCTACGATTGTTAGCACAGTAGGTCGTACAAACATTGGTACAAAAGACTTGTTAGAAGCAACAATTAGTGTAGCTGCTTCTCAAAAGGCTCCTGGTGTAACAATTAACTATGGTGATTTGTTAGAAGGTAAAATTAGTGAGCTTGTAGAATTGCTAAAACAAGCTGGTACTGTTACATATCCACTTCGTTGGATTGCTGTTAAGTTGTTAGAAAAAGATGCTGACGTTATTGGCAAGGTGATGCGCTTTGATAATACGGAAGCTGTTATTCAAAAGGCTGAAGCTATTCGTGAAGAAATTAAGGATCAAGTTGATCTTGATATTGTCTTCCAAGAATATCGTCACCGCTTTGCAGTAGAAGTATATAATACATGTTTAACACAAGCGCCAACTCAATTGGAAACACGCTCTGACCGTTATGACAAAATCTTAACGCATCGAATTTGGGGCTTACCAATCTTCATGGTTGTTATGTACTTATTGTTTGCGTTCGTTAACTTCGTTGGTGGTATTCCTCAAGGTTGGATTGAGGATGGTTTCGCTGCATTACAAGCTTATGCGGTTCAGACTATTCCAGAGGGCCAATTACAGTCACTCGTATCTGATGGTATTATTGCCGGCGTAGGTGCGGTACTTTCATTCTTACCATTAATTTTATTACTCTTCCTTGGCATTTCTTTCTTGGAAGATACTGGTTACATGGCTCGTGCAGCCTTCGTTATTGACCGTGTAATGCGCGCTTGTGGTTTGCATGGTAAATCCTTTATTCCGTTGCTTTTAGGTTTCGGTTGTTCCGTACCATCTGTAATGGGCGCTCGTATCCTTGATAACTATAAGGATCGAATGGTTACAATCTTGATTACACCATTCATGAGCTGTTCTGCTCGTTTACCGGTATATATCTTATTTGCAAATGCATTTTTCCCAAATGGTTGGGATAGTACATTTGTTGTATTTTCTGTATATTTCTTGGGCATTATTTTCGGTATTATCTTTGCAAAGATCTTCCGTAAGTTCTTATTTGCAGGTGAAGCTGAACCATTTGTAATGGAACTACCTCCATATCATTTACCTACATTGAAAGCTACTTGGATGCACATGTACGAACGTGCTAAATTGTACATCATTAAAGCTGGTACATTCATCATGGCTGCATCTATCTTGATTTGGTTCCTTACTGCGTACCCAATGGATGTAGAATACTCTAAAGACTATGATGCAACGAAAGAACAAGTTGCTCAAGAGTATGAAGTAAAAGATGCAGCTACATTAGCTCAATTCGGTATTGCTACAGATGACCAAAAAGATGCAGTTGATAAAATTGTTGAAGATATGAAATCTACTGTACAAGATGCTACTGATGCTGCTAAGCAAGCAGGAGAAGATGAACCTGAAGTAGCAGTAGAGGATGATTCTGAAGCACCTGAATTATTCAATGATATTAAAGATGAAAATAAAGACTTGTTCCCAGCAGCATGGGCAATGTATAAAAACAGTGCTAACTTAGATGCTGAAAATGACAAACTTGATAAAGAAAAAGCTGCTGAAAAAATTGAACAATCCTATGCAGCATCCTTTGGTAAAGCCATCAACCCAGTGCTAGAACCATTGGGGTTTGATTGGAAAATGGGCCTATCATTAGTAGCTGGTTTAGCGGCTAAAGAGGTAGTAATTTCTACATTGGGTACTATCTATGCTGTAGGTGGTGATGATCAAAATCCAGCACCGTTGACTGAGTACCTACAAAACGACTCTCATTTTACACCATTAATTGGTTTGACAATGATGTTGTTTATCTTAATTTACCCACCTTGTTTGGCAACATTAGCTGTTATCAAACGTGAAACAGGCTCTTGGAAATGGGTTGCTTTCATGTTCTTCTATGAAAATACATTTGCTTGGATTGCATGTTTCATCTTCTATAACATAGGTCGCGCATTAGGTTTCTAATCTAAAATCGCTAAATAGGAGAGTTTAGCCACTTTTAGATGCTTTGAACAAAAATGAATTAAAACATTGCGATTTTGTTATAAGTAATTTAAAAATAATACTTGATAATTATCAATATTCGTGGTTAAATGATAATGAGAAAAGGGAAATATCCTTTAGATATTGCTTTTATCTTGTTTATCACTAATACACATATTATAATTTAGTAGATATTGAGAAAGAGGCATAATAATGGATAATCTTGTTATAGGACTCATAGTTGTATTAGCATTAGCTTATATCGGTAATAAATTTTACAAACAAATGTCTGGTAAAGGTGGCTGCGGCTGTGGTGACGGTGGCTCCAAGTCTGGCTCTAAAAAATCTTCTGGTTGCGGTGGTAACTGCAGCTGTGATGGTTCCAATAAGGCATTAGGCATTAAACGTACTGCTAAGTAAGCTAATACGAATTCTGATTTTGAAAGAGGGGGTCTCTATAATGGGCTCCTCTTTTCAAATATAGTAAGTAATTTTTTATATATTTAGTAGAAAGGGATATTATCATGTTCAACTTCAACCAAAACAATCTTAAAAACGCTAACTTATTCGCAGCAGGTCTTGCATTGGGTACTGTAGGTCTTAAAGTGTTAACTTCCAAAGACGCAAAAAAAGTATATGCTGGTATCGTAGCAGCTGGTCTTCGCGCTAAAGAAACTGTATTAGAAACAGCTGAAAAAGTACAAGCATCCGCATCTGATGTATTGGCAGAAGCTCAAGAAATCAACGAAGCACGCAACGAAGAAATCTTTGAAGAAAACAAATAATAGAAGGATTTAACTATGTTACAATTTTCTGTTGTACGAAAACTCAGAAATCGCTTGCATGTTAAGGTAACTGGCCATCGCTTTACAGAGGCTGAAGCAGCTTATGTAGAGGATACATTGCTCCTTAATGATGCAATTGTAGATGTAACCTTCTACACTCGTAGCAGTCAAATCGCCATTAAACATAATGGCGATTCTGATGCTGTGCGTGATGCAGTGTTAGCTCTACGCGATTTAGATTTGTCTGAAGCTCCTGCTTTAAACGAATATTCCCCTCGCTTGGTAAATAAAAAATACCGTGAAATGATGATCAACCGTACTGCACTTTACTTAGGTAAAAAAGCAGTGTTGCCGGCGCCTATTGCAGCTGCATGGGCTTGGTTTGATGGTATTAAATTTATCGGTAAGGCTATTAAAACATTGTGGCAACGTAAGTTAACTGTCGAAGTACTTGATGGTGTAGCTATTGGTGCTGCTTTACTTCAAAAAGACTACCCTACAGCTGGTGCTGTTATGTACCTATTAGGTATTGGTGATATCTTAGAAGAATGGACTCACCGTAAATCCGTATTAAATCTCGCTCAAAGCATGTCCTTGAACGTAGATAAAGTATGGGTTTTAGTTGATGACATTGAAGTGAGCAAGCCAGTTAACGAAGTTGTAGCAGGTGATAAAATTATCATTCGCCAAGGCGAAGTGATTCCATTGGATGGCGTCGTTATCGATGGTGTTGTTCTTGTTAATGAAAGCTCCATGACTGGTGAACCAGAAGCGGTTCGTCGCGATCAAGACAGTTCTGTATATGCAGGTACTGTTGTTGAAGACGGTAAAGCTATTGTAGAAGTACGTAGCACATCCAAAACATCTCGTTACGAAAAAATCGTTAACCTCATTGAAGAGTCTGAACAAATGAAATCCGGTATGGAACAACAAGCATACCGCATGGCTGATAAATTAGTTCCAATTAGCTTTATTGGTGCTGGTTTAACATACTTGTTGACTCGAAATGTAATGAAAGCATTGTCTTTCGTTATGGTTGACTTCTCTTGTGCTCTAAAATTATCCATTCCATTAGCAGTACTTTCCGCTATGCAAGAAGCATCTAAACGCGGTATCACTGTTAAAGGTGGTAAGTTCTTAGAACAAATTGCACAAGCAGATATGATTGTGTTCGATAAAACTGGTACTCTTACAAAAGCAGAACCTGAGTTTGAACAAATCATCCCGTTCAATGGTCATGATGCAGATGAAATGTTGAAATTAGCTGCATGTATTGAGGAACATTTCCCTCACTCCATGGCAAAAGCAATTGTACGCGCTGCTAAGGATCATGACTTGCCTCACAAGGAAATGCACTCCGATGTAGAATACGTTGTAGCTCATGGTATTGCATCTAAAGTCGGTCGCTACCGTGTACGTATTGGTAGTGCTCACTACATCTTTGATGATGAAAAGACAAAAATTCCTGCAGATGAACAAGAAAAATTCAACAATTTACCAAATTCATCTTCCCATATTTACCTCGCTATTGGGGGTACATTAGCAGCGGTTATTTGTATTAAAGACCCTGTTCGAGAGGAAGCAAAACAAGTTATAGCTGATTTACACACTTTGGGTATTAAAAAGGTTGTCATGATGACTGGTGACTCCAAACGTAATGCACAACGTGTAGCTGACGAACTCGGCATCGATGAATTGCATGCTGAAGTATTGCCAGAAGATAAAGCAGCTTATGTAAAACAAGCAAAAGCTGAAGGCTATACTGTTATGATGGTAGGGGATGGTATTAACGATTCCCCAGCAATTTCTGAAGCACATGTTGGTATCGCTATGAATGAAGGCGCACCAATCGCTCAAAAAATTGCAAATGTTACTATTTCTTCCGATAATCTACAAGCTCTTGTAGATTTACGCCGTATTTCTATGGCATTGATGAAACGCATCAAAGCCAATTACAATGGTATCGTTGGTTTCAATGGCGCCCTTGTTGGTGGTGGCGTACTCGGTATTATGCCGCCAAGTCAAACAGCTTGGTTGCATAATCTATTCACATTGGGTATCGGCTTAGAAAGCATGACTCCATTGTTGAAAAAAGAAGAACCAAAGGACGCTGTTCCTACAATTGATGTAACAGCTGACTCTGTAGTAGCTTAATTAGAAGCCTCCATATAAGGTATTCATTTACCTGTATGGAGGTTTTTCTTTTTTGATGACATTTATCTATGATTATTGTAAAATACAAAGAGATTACATATCATAGGAGATCTATATGAACACATTAATGGATATTTGTAAAAGATCCGTTTATTTGAATCTATTTATCGTAGTAATTCCTATTATTGCATATATGATTCATAATGGATCAAGTGCGACCGTAGCACTTGTATGGTATTTACTTTTATCACTAATAATGCCTTGGGCATATTTATCGTTTAAAAGTAGTACCTTTGGAGATGGAAAATCAATTAGCCGTATTGCTTATGTTGTAAGTTGGATTATAATCCACGGTATTAGCTATAAAGGTATTTTTCTCGGTGTAGATTTATCGATGCTATGGAGCTGGCCTACAGCTGGCCGAGATGTAGCTTTTTTAGTAGCTATGTATATCGGTGTTACTATTAGCTTGATTTTTGCATATGGTCTTACTCGTTTAGTAGGAGGCCGTAATGAATAAGAATTTCTGGTTATTCACCGTCATTTGCGCTTTATTCGTAAGTGCTGTAACGACAGTTCTTTCCTTGAGTGGCGCATTAGCATTACCAATATTAGTATTCCCTGTATTGTCTCTTGTAATACCTCTCATGGTACGAAGATTGAAGAATGCTAAATTTAACGATGACCTACCATTGAGTATGGGATATCATGCGTATAGTTGGGCTTGGTGGACAGTATTTTCATTTCTTCATACGCCCTTTAGCTTTACTACAGAAAATGGAATTGTAACAGCATTACTCCTCTTCGTAGTGTATTTCATTGTTCAAGTACTTATTGAACTATGTGGTCTATTGGCAACTAAATTTTTCAATAGAAAATATCGATGGGGGATGGTAGATGAAGCCCTTGATATAATTGGGTATACTATACCAATTCCATTTTTATATATTGGTTCGCTTCTCTATATTGACTTACAAGACCCAATGGTATACTTCATGTATGCGTCATCAATGAATGTGAATATATTGTTTGCAGAATTTGTGTTATTACTAATATCCTTATTGGTATTCGTATTTTATTTGTATCCAAGAGATATTGCATATAGAGGCGTACGATTATTTCGCATTATTGTAACTGCTGCTTTATGGCTTGCTATGAATGCCCATATCTTGTATGGTGGTTATATTCCAGAATTTATTGTATCTTTAGTTCCCACCGTTTTTCCTACGTACCAAGGTAATCCACTCGTATTTGTAACTCCAACTTTATTAGAAGCTGGCATGACAGGTGTAGCCGTGATTTTAGGTGCATTGGTAGAGCGTGGTATAATTTCACGACGCCGTGAACGTATTTAATTTCTAGTTTCGACTTATATCCGTAAGGAATGAGAACGAAGGAGGATCTATGAACAACATTGAACGTCCAGTGGATGATAACTCAACTGTATCAATCCAAGACAATGAAAAACTGAAGCAAGTTGAACGTAAAGAGTCAAAAAAGAAGAAGAGTGGCATTACGATTCGCGAATTAACAATTATTGGTCTTTTAGCGGGGATTACGATTGCATTAGGCCTTTCCGGTTATGGCATTATCCCGTTGGGCCCGCTTAATGTAACTACCTTGCATGTACCAACACTTATTGGGGCTATCGTAGAGGGACCTAAAGTAGGTGGCTTTGTAGGATTTATCTTTGGTTGCTATAGCTTGTGGCAAAATATTACTGCACCTAATATTTTATCCCCTCTATTTATTAATCCAATTATTTCTGTGCTACCACGTATATTGTTCCCAGTATTAGCCTATTTAGTATATTTACTATTATGGAAAGCACCGCAAGGTCCACGTATTATCGTATCTGCCTTCATGGGTACCGTATTCCATACAATTATGGTTATGGGGCTTATTTTCTTACTTTACGCAGATATGTTTGCTGTTAAAATGAATCTTAGCCCAGATCAAGTATTAGGTTCTATTGTATTCTTATCTGTTACACATGGTATTCCAGAAGCAGTGTTTGCTGCTGTTATCGTGACACCAGTTGCAATGGCATTGAGAAAGGTATTACGTAAGGATACGCCAAAGAAATCAAAATCTGAGGATGTTACAACTACTACAGCAACAACAGGTGCAGTAAATTTAAATAAATCTACGACTGCAGAAGTAAATGAAACAAAACCTGTAGAAGAAAAGATAACTAAATAGTATTTTACAGGCTTTTCATAAATATGATAAAATAAATATCATTCGATAAGTATTGAGGAGGATAACCATGGCTAAACGTATTCGTACTATCAACACTGAATCCTTACAAAAAACTGCTAAAACTGGCGGTTGTGGGGAATGTCAAACATCTTGCCAATCTGCTTGCAAAACAAGCTGCACAGTTGGTAACCAAGTTTGCAAACAAAAATAATAAGAAGGCTCGCATAGCGGGCCTTTTTTATTTATGTTTTTAATACATACCTTGTATGGTATATCTTTATGACTCTTTTCATAACGTTTAGCGTAGAAATGTGGTACAATTATCTAGAAAGTTCTATATAGTAGAGCTTTTACCATACATATTATTTGGAGGTACCATGTTAGAATTAAAACCAATGATCCATAAGTTTCGGATGAAGGATAACTATTACTGCTTAGATGTAAATAGCGGTATTATTCACGTTATCGACGAACTCATTGATAGAGTTCTTGACATATATGATGGCACTAATCGTGATGCAGTACATGCTGCTTTAGATGCTAAAGAAGATGCAGTAGAACTCGATGAGATTATGGATGAGTTAGATGAACTCATTAAAGCTGAGCAATTATTTGCTCCAATGAGTACTGAGTTTAAACTTGTAGTAGGTGAAAAACCTATTGTCAAGGCATTATGCTTGAATATTGCTCATGATTGTAATTTGGCATGTAAATATTGTTTTGCCAGTCAAGGTGATTACGGTGGTGTAAAACGCGAGTTAATGAGCTTTGATGTAGCAAAACGTGCTGTAGATTTCCTCATTAAAATGAGTGGCCCTCGTCAACATTGTGAGATTGATTTCTTTGGTGGCGAACCTTTATTGAACTGGGATGTTGTGAAACAAACAGTTGAATATATTGAATCCATTCAAGAAAAGCACAATAAGATCTTTAAGCTTACGTTGACTACAAATGGCATGTTGTTAACACAAGATAAAATTGATTATGTAAACGAACATAAGATGAGTCTTGTATTGTCTTTGGATGGTCGTGAATCTGTACATAATGCAATGCGCCCTGTAGCGGGTAGTGGTGCTGAGTCTTATAAATATATTGCTAAAAATCTTATCAATGCTGTAAAACAACGTCATGGTCTTGAATACTACGTACGTGGTACTTATACACATAAAAATTTAGATTTTACAAAAGACGTTATGGCTATGTCTGATCTTGGCTTTGAACATTTATCCATGGAGCCTGTAGTAGGTGAAGAAGGGGACTATGTACTTCGCGAAGAAGATTGGCCAGTTCTTGAAAAAGAATATGAAAAATTAGCAGATATTTACTTACAACGTCAATTGGAAGGTTGGGGTGAAAAGTTTAATTTCTTCCACTTCCGTATGGATTTATATCGTGGCCCATGTATGGCAAAACGCCTTCGCGGTTGTGGAGCAGGTCATGAATATATGGCAATTGTACCAAATGGTGATATTTATCCATGTCACCAATTTGTAGGCAAAGATGGTTTCATCATTGGTAATGTCTATGACGGCTTACAAAATACAGAAATTCCTAAAGATTTCCGTAATACACATGTATTCTCAAAACCAACTTGTGCCGAATGTTGGGCAAAATTCTTCTGTTCCGGTGGTTGTCATGCCAACAACATTACATTAGGTGGCGATTTAGAAACACCTTATGAATTTGGTTGCCGCTTACAAAAGAAACGTATTGAATGCGCCATTATGATTCAAGCTGAGTTAGAACAAGCTGGTATTGATGGCAGTATTCCTGTAGCATTAGGTTAATAGCCTTAATTCTCCGTCTATAGTAGGAGTTTATATGAAACAAAATAGTAAGCAAACTATAGAACGCTGGGGAATTCGTTATACCGGTATAGTTCAAGGGGTCGGATTCCGGCCCCTTGTTTCTATGTGGGCACATTCTCTAGGGTTAACTGGTTTTGTATATAATGATAGCCAAGGTGTTTACGTTGAGGTACAAGGTTATATTGGTGATTTACAGCTATTTTTAGATGCTATTCAAGATGACCGACCTCGATTGTGCCGCATTACAAGTCAAAGGGTACAACATCTTACTATAAAAGATAATGAAGTTGACTTTTCTGTGAAACCATCTCCATTAGGTGAAGCCGTTAGCACATTTATTAGTGCTGATACGGCACCTTGTGATGACTGTCTTAAAGAACTACAACAGGACAAGCGTAGAAAGGAATATCCTTTTATCAATTGTACAAATTGTGGTCCTCGGTATACGATTATTAAATCGCTTCCTTATGATCGGGAACGAACGACGATGGATGAGTTTCCTATGTGTGAAGCTTGTAAGGCTGAATATGATGATATAGAGGGGCGGCGTTATCGTGCTGAACCAAATGCTTGTATTCAATGTGGTCCTCATTATACTTTGTATAAACCTAATCGTACGGTTGTAGATACAGTAAATATATGGAATACAACTCGCGAATTAATAAACGAAGGTAGTATTATCGCTATAAAGGGCATTGGTGGATTCCATCTAGTCTGTGATGCTCGAAATGATGCTGCGGTTCAACGCTTACGTGAGCGTAAAAATAGGCCACATAAACCATTAGCAATTATGGTAGGGTCTTTAGATACGGCAATTGAGCTTGTCCATCTGAGTGATGTAGAATTAGATGTTTTGACTGGGATGGAACGACCTATCGTGTTATTAGAAAGAAATCATGATAGTTTAGTACGTTTGAGTTCTCATGTAGCACCGGATAATCACATGCTTGGCGTAATGTTACCATATACACCAATGCATGAGGTATTATTACCATCAGATGCGGCTTGGGTTATGACGAGCGGGAATCGCAGTGGTGATCCAGTATTATATGATGATGACCAAGCCTTTGACGAGCTAGGAACGGTTGCCGACTATTTCTTGGTGCATAATCGTCAAATTTATGCACCCCTCGATGATTCGGTTGTAACCGTTATTCATAATAAACCTCGATTTATTCGTCGTAGTCGCGGCTATGTACCAGAACCTATTCATTGTGAAATTTCAGGGAAAAGTTCGATATTAGCTATGGGTAGTGATCTAAAAAATGCATTTGCATTGAATAAAGGCGCCGAAGTTCTTATAGGGCCACATATTGGTGACCTACAAAATGCATCTACTCATGCCACATTGGAGTGGACCATTGGGCGATATGAAAAATTGTTTTCCATACAGCACGAGAAAATTATGGTAGATAGTCATCCACAATTTTTCTCTGCTCATTTGGGAGAACGTATTGGTAAAAGTTCACAGATTCCTGTCATATCCGTTCAACATCATCATGCTCATATTGCTTCAGTTATGGCAGAGCACAATCTTGAAGGTCCTGTGCTAGGTATTGCCATGGATGGTACTGGATATGGTCCAGATGGGACCGTATGGGGTGGTGAATTTCTCCTTTGCAAGGGGGACCAATATCAACGCTTAGCTCATATCCATGAAGCGCCATTACCGGGCGGAGAGAAAGCGGTTTCCGAGCCATGGCGTCAAGCCTTGTGGTATATCCGAAATTATTATGGTAATGATATTCCTCCAATCTACCAAGATTGGATGAAAGGACTGCCTAAAGGTTGGGAAATATTAGATAAAGCATTGCAATCTACGATGCCTATGGTTCAAGCAACGAGCTGTGGTCGTTTATTTGATGCAGTAGGCTCTCTTCTGGGGCTTGGTATGGTTCACACCTATGATGCGCAAATTGCTATTGCTTTAGAGGCATTATGTGGTGAAGAAAAAGGATCGCTACTTGATTACAACTATGATGGGCGAATTCTTGATTTTACACCTACTGTTCAATCCATTATGGATGGTGTAGTTAATGGCGAATCTAGAGCTTATCTTGCTACCTCCTTCCATAAAACCGTTGCTATCGCATTATGTGAAACCGCAGCGGATTTAATGGAGCGATATAACGTTAGTGATGCGGCTATCTCTGGCGGCGTATTTCAAAATCGTAAATTAGTCGAGTTATTATATCGCGCTTGGCATGTAGGCAATTTGTATATGAATGAAGTTGTTCCTTCCAATGATGGCGGATTGGCACTGGGTCAACTATGGGTTGGTAATCAGAAATAGTTATATATTCTTGTAGTTAGTATCACTTAATAATTACTATAATTGTGATACAATGATATTAGAAATATTTATATATTGTGAGTTTGCTTTCATAAAAGCAAACACATAGAATTTGTTGTTAAAGTAATATATAAGGAGATAGTATGTGCTTAGCTGTACCAGCACAGTTAGTCGCTGTGAATGATGCTATTGGCACTGTTGAATTAACAGGTGCCACCCGTGACTGCAGCTTACTCCTCGTACCAGAAGCAAAGGTAGGAGATTGGTTGTTAGTCCATGCGGGTTTTGCTGTACAAATTGTTGATGAAGAAGAGGCACAAAAAACATTAGAGGCCTTTAGGGAGCTAGAAGAACTTGAAGAAGCTTACTTTGCAGGAAAAGCAGAACAGTGCTGATGCATTGTTAAAACGTATCAATGCTCTTCATAAGCCCGGGGAAACCGTGAGGCTTATGGAGGTTTGTGGTACACATACTGTATCGATTTTCCGTGAAGGTCTTCGTCAGTTATTGCCAAGTGGCATTGAACTTGTTAGTGGACCAGGATGTCCTGTATGTGTAACCGATCAAACGTATATGGATAAGGCTTTGGCTTATGCTGAACGCGATGATGTTATTATTGCAACCTTTGGGGATATGTTAAAGGTGCCAGGTAGTTATAGTAGTCTTAGTGAAGCTCAAACAAAGGGCGCCCATATTCATGTAATTTATACCCCTTTAGAGGTGGTAGAACTTAGTAAAAAATATCCAGATAAGAAAATAGTATTTCTGGCCATAGGATTTGAAACGACTATTGCCGTAATTTGTGCAACAGTAAAAGCAGTTCACGCAGCAGGACTGAAGAATGTTTTTTTCCTTGTATCTCATAAATTAGTGCCTCCTGCATTACGCGCTTTACTGGATAAACAGGAAGGGCATATTGACGGATTTATTTTGCCAGGCCATGTAAGCGTTATTATTGGTGAAGAGCCATATCAATTCTTACCTGAAGAATATCACATACCTTCTTGTATTGCTGGCTTTGATGGACTTGAAATTTTATCTGCTATAGCAAATATTTTAGAGCAACGTAAAACTGGTAATTTTGTTGTGGGTAATACCTATCATTCTGTAGTTATGCAACAGGGCAATCCGGTAGCGCAAGCGATGATTAAAGAAGTATATGATGTATGTGATGATGCGTGGCGAGGTATCGGTGTTATTCCAAACTCTGGCTTAAGATTAAAGGATGAATATGCAGCCTATGATGTGGAACGTGTATTACCTATTCAGCTAGAAAAGCCATCTCTTGATCCAAAGGGATGCCAATGTGGTCGTGTATTGCAAGGGCTTATTAAGCCGAGTGAATGTCCATTATTTGGTAAAAGTTGTACCGCTGACCACCCTGTTGGTGCCTGCATGGTATCTGTAGAAGGTAGTTGTGCAGCATGGTATAAATATGGTTATTCTAGTGGTGGATCGACGTGGGAGGATTAATATGGAACGAGTTCGCTTAGTCCATGGGAATGGCGGTCGATTTAGTCATGAGTTGACCGAGCGTTTTATTTTGAAATATTTTACAAATGATTTA
>URQX01000027.1 GCA_900550175.1 uncultured Veillonella sp. | reverse complement strand
CTGCTACAGCAGCTTCGCTATCACGGTTGCCAACTTTCCAAGTTACACCAGCGTTCGCCATCATGTGACGGGAACCACCAGCCCAGGATACGCCAGCATGCATCAATGTGGACTCGTTTTTGTAATGAGCAACGCCCATTGCAATCGCGGAGTTACCACGGTAGTTACCATAACCAGCCATGATTTGAGTTGGTTCCAATGGATCGTATTGGATAGGTTTCAACGCTGCAAGAGCTGCGCCTTGTGCACCTACACGACCGATTTCTTCACCTAATTGATCAACGCGTGGGTCATGACCGCCCCCTTGTACGGAAAGATCATAAACTGGAGCGCCATCAGCATCAGTAGTTTTGTTGATTGCTACAGTGTTATCGTTGGATGTAACTTTAGTCAATTGACCTACAGTTGCAACGTCGGATTTGTCTGTACCATTCTTAACATTAGTGATTTTGCTACCACCCATGTTGAGGTTACCACCAGTGATGGAAACTTCGTTAGGACCGAAGTTCATAGTAGCACCACCATTATTAGTAATGGAAGTAATGCCTTTAAGGTCGCTATTTAACGCATATGTTACTTGGTGATCGTAGTTTGCATCGCCATTGATACCATCGTGACGGATGGACAAGTTGTTACCAGCTACGAATTTAGTACCTTTTTCTACGGAAGGAGTAGCCGCCGCAGTTTGAGCATTTTCTACTTTACCAGTACCTTCTTTGTTTACATCAAGGTTGAATGCTTTACCTTGGATATTAGTAGTATCAACTTTGAAGTTAACTTTACCATTAGCACCTGTAGTAATAGCTACAGAATTGTCATCGGATGTGAAGTTGAAGCCGTTAGCCAATGTAGTTTTTTGAGCTGTACCACCATTAGCTTTGTAAGAAATTTCAGCGTTGTTTTCAATATCGCCTTTAGTTACAGCCACTTCATAAGTTTCGCCTTTATCTCCTGCAACATTACCAGATGCAGTGCTTACAGTTGCTAAGTTATCAGCTCCTGCTTTTTTAACTACTTTTTCTGTAGATAATGCAGCATTGATTTTTACAACTGGTTTACCAGCTGCATCAGTATCTGGTGTTAATGTAACATTGTCGCCAGCTACATAGTTATTGGTATTGATGCCATCAATAACAACATCTTTACCAGTTACTGGGTTACCGCCTTTATCAACAGTATTTAATGTAACTTTACCATTTTGTGCAGTGTAAGTACCCTCTTTGATACGCATATCTGTATCTGTCTCGCCTACAGGCAAGCCAGACAAGTCGATAACTGCTGTTTTACCAGCTACAGGATTACCATTGCCATCTACATATGTCATAGTTACTTTTTTGTTACCATCTACAGTGTATGTAGTGTCTTTGATATGCATTTCATCATCAAGAGTTGCTACTTTATGAGTATCAGTAGAGCCAGGAGTTGTATAAGTGATACGATCGCCAGCTTTCTTAATGGAGATATTATCGTTAGCATCACCAAGTTTAACTTCTTTAGTTGTTACGCTGTCCAAACCTTTAAGGTCTTTGTTCAACTTAACTGTTAATTTATCAGCACCATCAGCTACTACAGCGATGTTACCAGTTGCAGATTGGAAGCTATTAGCTTGTGCTTCTGTAACGCCTTCACCTTCAACTTTAACTAAGGAACCAAGTTTTTGTTTGTTTTCAGTGGATGTATTATTACCAGTGAAGCGTAAGCCATCATCCATAGTTGCTACTTCACGTACAATGTTCTTACCATCAGCACCTTGAATAGGGTTACCATTAGCATCTTTTGGAACATATACGATACGTTCAGCTTTATCAGTATCACCATTATGAGCAGGATCACGGTTTACAAGAACTTGTTCGCCTTTAGCAGATGTAATAGAGATATTAGCGCCATCACGGCCATTGATACCATCTTTACCATCTTGGCCTTTAGGACCAGTCATACCGATAGAACCATCTTTACCGTTAAGAACAACGGAAGAACCATCTTTACCAGTAGCGCCTACAGAACCATCTTTACCATTTGCACCATCTTTACCTGCTGTAATGTTATCGGACAAGGAGAATTCTACAGTAGCATTACCGTTAGCAGCGTCATTAGTTTGTTTTACTACTAAGTTTTTACCAGCTTGGAATTCCACAGTTTTATTATCAGCAATATTTTGAGCAGCTGCATCATGATTATCGCCAATAGCACCACCATCTGTAGTATTTGCAGAGGATTTAATATTCCAAGAGGAAGCAGCTGTACCACCAGTATTCAAGTCAGAGAAGTCAATAACAGCTTTCGGACCATTTACAGCCTTACCATTACCATCGTTGAAAGTCAACTCAACTTGTTTTGTTGTCGCATTATATTTGTATGCTTGTGTTGCAGCACCAGGATTTGTGTTGCCAGATGCAGTACCACCAACAACTTCTGTAGAGCCAGTCGCCACAGATGTAGGAGCAATATGCAATTCGGAAGCCTTCAATGCATCTGCAGTAGATTTAAGATCTCTTACGTTAACTGCAGCGAATGGATTATCAGTAGCAGCATTATTAAGGTTAGTTAAGAATGTATTGCCAGTGGATGTACCAGTTTTATCGATAGCAGAACCAACGTTGTTTACGATGGAGTTGCCACCAATTGTATTACCAGCTGCATCTTGGATGGATACGATAACGTCACTTGCAGGAACATCATTACCAGGAGCACCATCAACGTTAGTTGTGAATGTACCATCTGGGCGTTTCACTACTTTTGTGCCATCAGCTTTAGTGTAAACTGCTGGAGTTACAGCATTTACAGTGTAAGTTTTTTGGCCTGTTGTAGCATTAGACGCTTCAGATACAGTTACATTGTCACCAGCTTTAACGATTGTACCAAGACCAGTGATTACGTTCTTACCTGCATCTGTGATGTTGGAAAGATCTTGTTTAGCAATACCAGTGATTTTAGCTTCATCGTTAGCTACTGGGTTACCATTGCCATCAACGTAAGTCATTGTTACGCTACCATCGTTTTGTACAGCATAGCTACCTGGTTTGATGTGTTTTTCATCATCAAGAGTTGCTACTGTTTTATTAGTTGCACCACCGTCATTAGTGTATGTAATGCGGTCTCCATCTTTCTTGATTGTAGTAGTGTTACCAGCTGTATCTTGTAAGCCGATTTCTTTTGTAGTTACTTTATCAGTAGTTACGCTGGTAAGATCTTTAAGGTCTTTATCAAGAGCAAATGCAACAGATGCATTACCGTTATCGTTAGTTTGGTTTACAGTCAAGTTTTTGCCTGCTTGCATTGTTACTGTTTTAGTATCAGCAATGTTTTGTGCTGCACCAGAACCTGCTGCAACAGTACCTTCAGTAGCGGATACTTTGTCAGAAGCAATGTTCCAAGTAGATTTAGCTACTGTACCAGTAGTTGCTACTTTCAAGTCGTAAGTAGTTTTATCACCAGATGTTGTAGGTGTTACTGTTACAGAACCATCAGAGGATTTAACTTCTGTACGGGAGTTTTTCAATTGGTCATAGTTAACTGCATCAGAACCAGCTGTAGCAGGACCTAAGTTAGTGATTTTATTGCTACCTAAGTCTAAGTTACCACCAGTGATATTAATGGAGTTACCACCGAATTCCATTTTTGGACCAGCAGCTGTATTGGAAATAGAGTTGATACCAGTTAAGTCTTTAGCCAATTTCACATCAATTGTAGTGTCATCACCTGTTTGTGCAATGATTGTTTTGATGTTTGTACCGCTGTATTCAGTATTAGCTTTAGTACCTTCACCTTTTACAGTTACTTTGGAACCAAGTTTATTAGTTTTTTCACCGCCATCGTTAGCGTCGAATTTCAAACCTTTACCGATGATTGCATCAGATGTATTTTTAAGGTCTTTTACGTTAACTGCTGCGTTTGGAGTATCATTAGCTGCAGTGTCAAGTTTGTTCAAGAATGTATTGCCAGTGGATGTACCAGTTTTGTCGATAGCAGAACCAACGTTGTTTACGATGGAGTTGCCACCAATTGTGTTACCAGCTGCATCTTGGATAGATACGATAACATCACTCGCAGGAACATCATTACCAGGAGCACCATCAACGTTAGTTGTGAATGTACCATCTGGGCGTTTCACTACTTTTGTGCCATCAGCTTTAGTGTAAACTGCTGGAGTTACAGCATTTACAGTGTAAGTTTTTTGGCCTGTTGTAGCATTAGACGCTTCAGATACAGTTACATTGTCACCAGCTTTAACGATTGTACCAAGACCAGTGATTACGTTCTTACCTGCATCTGTGATGTTGGAAAGATCTTGTTTAGCAATACCAGTGATTTTAGCTTCATCGTTAGCTACTGGGTTACCATTGCCATCAACGTAAGTCATTGTTACGCTACCATCGTTTTGTACAGCATAGCTACCTGGTTTGATGTGTTTTTCATCATCAAGAGTTGCTACTTTATGAACTTTAGTGTCACCGTCTTTAGTGTATGTAATACGGTCACCGTCGTTCTTAATTGTTGTAACTTTACCAGTTGGATCTTGTAAGCCAATTTCTTTTGTAGTTACTTTTTCAGTAGTTACGCTTGTAAGATCTTTAAGATCTTTATTCAATGCGTATTCAACCTTAGCACCATCAGTATCACTAGTTTGTTTTACTGTTAAGTTTTTACCAGCAACCATTTCTACTGTATTAGTATCAGCAATGTTTTTAGCTGCTGCTTCATGGCCAGTTGCTTCAGCACCACCGTTAGCAGTATCTGCAGAGGATTTAATGTTCCAAGAGGATTTTGCTACAGTACCTGTGCTAGCAACATCAACAGTATAGATAGTTTTAGTACCGCCATCTGCTGTTGTTTCTGTACTTGTTGTTACTGTCGCAGCATTTTTACCTTTTACTTCAACTGTGTTATTCAACAATTTTTTCGCATCTGTAGATAAATCAACAGTTACGTCAGAGCCATTTGCACTTGTGGAAATGTATTTACCATTATCGGCGCCAATTACACCAAAGCTTAAACCATTAGCTTTGTTCAATGCTTGACCATCTGTAGCACCAGCATTACCAGTTAATTTAACAGTATTATTGAATTTTTGGTCTACATCGTACAATTGGCTACCATTTACAGCATCTGTAGATGTGCTGCTAATAGTACCAGGAGCTACGTTAGTAATTTTTTGATTACCCGCATCGATACCATTTTTTGTAACAGATGGGCCACCACTAATTGTAAGACCATCATTATTAACTTTAGTATCACCAACAGTCAAGGAACCAGCATTAGTAAGAGCTACATTGTCCTTCAAGTTGAATTTAACAACGCCATCGTTACCGATTTCTGCTGTTGTATTTGTACCATTAGTAAAGTCTAAACCTTTATCTAATTTAACAGTTTTATCACCAGAGCCATTAGCTTTGTAAGTCAATGGGATTTGTTTAGCTGCTTTATCACCATCGAATGTTACTGCATAAGTAGTATTATGGTTAGCTGCATCGTCAGTAGGTGTTACAGTAATAGGATTATCAGTGTTACCACCATTATTTACTGTTACTGCTTCACGAGCTGCATCTTTAACAGCATTTTTAGAAACGGATACTTCGTATTGAGCACCAGGATCATTTACATTTTTACCGCCTGCAACAGAAACATCAGCAATATTAGTATCGCCAGTTGCAGCTGCTTTTTTAACTACACTTTCAGTAGAAGCTGTGCCACCAGCAGTTGCACTTACAGTGTAAACATCTTCACCATTAGCACCTAAAGTTTTGTTAACACTTACATTTGTACCAGCTTCTACAACAGTTTTAGCTGCTTTCAATTGTTTATAGTTAACAGCATCAGTATCATTAGTACCAGGAGCTAAGTTAGTAATTTTGTTGCTACCTAAGTCTAAGTTGCCACCAGTTACATTAATGGAGTTACCACCAATTGTCATTGTTGGACCACCTGCTGTATTAGCAATAGATGTAATACCTGTCAAATCGCCAGCTACATTTACTTTGTATGGATTAGCAGTTGTACCCGCACCAGTTACTGTTGTATTTGTACCATCAGTTACTTTTGTTAAGTTTGCACTTACTGTGTAAGTTTTTTGACCTGTAGTTGTATCAGTTGTATCAGTAACAGTTACGTTGTCACCAGCTTCAACTTTAGAACCTAGACCAGTGATTACTTTTTTACCTGCATTAGTGATGTTGGAAAGATCATCTTTCGCAATACCAGAGATAACAGCTGTATCAGTTACGTCAGCATTGTTACCATCAACATAGTTCAATGTAACTGTGCCATTACCATCAACAGCGTAGTTACCAGGTTTAACATGACGTTCTTTAGCTGCTACTGCATTCAATTGGTCAACATTAACAGCATCAGTGCCATCAGTACCTTGAGCTACTTTAGTGATTTTGTTACCATCTACACTCAAGTTACCGCCGGAGATAGTTGTGCCGCCAGCATTATTCAATGTGATTTTGGAAGTACCATTTTGGATGCTTTGAATATCTTTAAGAGTGGAGCTCAAGGAATATGTGAATTGTTTACCAGCTTGGTCTAATACAATGTTTTTACCAGCGCTGAAAGTAACAGTGTCGCCAGGGCTCACTTTTTCGGAAGTAGTACCGTTTGTAGTACCACCATTATTTAAGGAAGTAACATTCCAACCAGAGTTGTTGATTGCTTGAGTTACATTGTCAGTTGTAGCAATACCATTTGTAGTAGGAGCTACAGCTTTACCAGCTGCATTAGTAGTAATATTGTCGCCTACTTTAGCTGTTACTGTAATACCAGTAGCATCAGCAGATGTGGAAATAAGCTTTGTATCACCTTTAACATTCAATGTACCATCTTTCAACAATACATCGCTATTACCAGTGTCACCAGCATATTTCAAGTTAACGTTTTTCAATTGAGCTACGTTAACAGCATCAGTGTCTGCAGTACCTGCTGCAAGACCTGTAATTTGACGAGTTGCAGTTGTACCATTACCTACGGAAACCGCAGCTAATGTGGATGTACCAATTGCACCAGCTTGAGCACTATATTTGTTTGTACGATCAGATGCTGGATTGTAACCTTGTACACCTGCTGCAGCTGTTGTTACGGAGTCAGAACCAATCGCAACACCGCCTGCAATAGATGCTGTAGCACTGTGGCCAATTGCAGTACCATCTTTAGCGCTTACAGTTGTAGCCCAACCAAGACCAGTACCACCTTCAGCAGTTACAGTAGATTTACGACCTACCGCTGTAGAACCATCTGCTGCAGTACCGCCATCACCAGCACTTGCACCAGGACCGAATGCAGTAGCACCTAAACCATTAGCAACTGCTTGTGTACCGAATGCAGCACTAGAAGTACCTATAGCTTTTGCATAGCCACCAACAGCTGTACCATTGTTACCTGTTGCTTCAGTTTTAACACCGATTGCAATTGTATTATTGTTATCAGCTTTTACTTCTTGACCAATTGCGATCATACCAGATGCACTTTTAGCTTTACCATCTGCTTGAGCGCCATTACCAATTGCAAGAGCAAAAATATTATTCACTTGGCCTGTTGCAGCGTTTATAGTATCGTTACCACGTGCAATTGTTTGTAAATATTTACCATCGCCACTTGCAACACTACCGATAGCAATTGTTTTACCTGTACCAGCAATTACTTTTGTACCGATACCAATACTGTCTTCACCAGTAGTCGTATTTTCACTACCAACAGCAACGTTACGATCACCATTTGTAGTATTTTTATAACCTGCTGCAAAAGCACCAGGACGATTAATTGTATTTTCGCGACCAAATGCACTAGCTTGTGTAGCAATTGCTGCAATTGTATTAGAAGAACCAACTGCTGTTGTATCATCAGCTTGTGCCTTGTTATTAACACCAAGAGCTACAGAAGAAGTACCTGTCGCTTTACTCAAACGACCTACAGCAACAGCATTACCTTGAGTTGCTTCTGCATTTTTACCTACTGCAACAGAGTTATTACCTGATGCTTTTGCATCGGAACCATATGCAGTAGCATCAACACCCGTTGCAGATGCACCTAAACCGTATTCAGTAACCGCTGCATTTGCATTACCAGCTGCTAACATAGCCAAACCAGCTAATACGCTAGCAAGAACTTTTTTCTTACCACCATTGTTTTTAGCAACTTCAGATACTACTACGTAGCACTCTTTAGATTTGCTCCAAACTACTTTAAAGATTTTATTCATATTTCTATGAACCCCTTTCTTAAACTAGACACAATTACAATCCTTATATAATACGTTTAATAAATTGAAAGCTATTTCTTACACACATTTTTGTTATCTGAGTAACTTTCATTTATTTTTCATTTTGTGTCATAAGTAGAATAACAGATATCGAATTATTTGTAAATAGTTATCTTCATGTTCTCATCATAATTTTTTCGGAAGTTGTTCAGATATTTATAAAAATTTAAATTTATATCGATTTATTATACATTTTTGATGTATTTTTTAATGCTTTACGCTTAATTAATCAAATATATTCGATGTATAGATTAAAATATGGGAATATTTATTACCATAATTAATAAACAACCCGTTTATCCGTTTATCCTTATCTACTTCTTTCGATATTTTAATCTTATATTCATATTCAGGAATATAAAAATAAGCCATAAGCGCTACAGTAAAATAGCGCTTATGGCTTGTTATCTGTACATCTAGCACAGTATATCATATATGAATATAAAATGAATGTATCTTCAGTTACATTTTAGTAGTGTAAATCAGTTTATTCTTGTCCATACATAAGTATACAGATACATTAGTATCTTATTCTACCCACACTGTATTATGACGCCTTACAAGATTTAACATCTTATCCCTTACCGTTGCCGTTTCTTCTAAACGATGCTTACCACCATACCAGGCCATCGGAGCTCCTGCCAAGCGGAAGGTAATCTTACCGTACGCACCACCAGAGCTATGTTCCGGTTTGTTGTACCCCATATCCACTGATACACGCGGCGTAAGTTGCAATTCAGATCCAAGGCGGAAACCATTTTTATCCGCTTGCCGTTCTTGGTTCCAATGATACCCTTCTACATACACTCTAGCCCAGCGAGCATTCTTAAAGGTCTTACCATATTCCACAGTATATCCGTTAGATACTCGTTCTAAGGTGTGAAGATTTACATCGAGCACACGCTCATCTGAGGCTGCGCCATACCAATTGAAGCGAAACTCGCTTTCACCAGACATATATTCAAGACCTGCACTAAGGCGATCATGGTGACGCAAGAAGCGGTGATCATAAAAGAGATGCGCCCCATAAAGGCGACGGTCATCCTTACTAATACGGCGATAGCCTACACCCATATTGAGGGTTGTACCAATATCTGACGCTCGAGATATGCGTTGTTGCGTAAACCATACATCGCGCGAAGTAGTATCATAATGGCCTAAGGGTTGTACCGTTTCTATCGAATAGAGTGGTTTCCATCCTTCTTGAAACTGAAAGCTCAAGGTAGTACGTCGCATCCACGGTTTCCCTTTAGATCCATACATAGCATTAGACACATTAGACATGGCCACCGCATTAATAGCGCGGTTCACCGCATCAACATTGCTGTACTGCACAGTCTTAGTATCTTGGCGATCCATGATGAGTGGCCCGCTTTCACCAATCACATGGTCTGGCGTTGAAGCTGGCGTAATATGAAACCTATCAGAGGCTGCTTTAAGACGAGTGTCATGACTATCTGTATGTACAGACACTACACTCTTATCATTATGTAATTGTTGTTTTTCTGCCTCCGCAGAGCCTACACAACACAATAAGACTCCTAAGGCAATACACACAATACGTTTCATTACTCTCTACATATAATTCTCATGAACTTAAAATGAAATATATACAAGTGTAACGAATTATAGCTGCCATTGTCAAGGATATGAATAGACTACTATATAGGATACAAGTAGATTATATATAATGTATATATATAATGTATATATATAATAATATAATATAGAAACATATTCTAGATAGTGAAGGTATCAAGTATACTGTATCTACAAAAAGATAATCACAAACCCTTTATTAATTACGATTCTCAATGTTTATAAATGTTCTACACTCCCCTATAAATATTTTTACAATAGTACATAAAACTTTCTTTAAATATGCATATATGGTGTATTTTTACCACATATTATACAAAATATTCATTTACAACATGAATATTTCGTATTATTATGAACCTGTAAGTGATATGAAAGTTTTGTGAAGTCCTATATGCAAAGGAGTGTATTGCGATGAGTAAGAAACATTTTGTATTAACAGGTATTGTGTTTTCTGCATTATCTATAGGGATTGTATCGGCGGCGCCTGTAGCACCTGTAAACATTGTAGAAGACAACGGCAACGTAGGGGCTGTAGGAACCACGTTCACTAATGATGGCAATATTACGCTCGGTAGAGGTGCCGGTGCCACAACTAGTAACCACCAAGTAATAGCCAGTCCAAATGCAAACGGCAACAATGTAGCCATCGGTGGCTTCGCCGGTAACCAATCTAAAGGGGGCGGCAATATTACCTTAGGTGGTAAGAGCTTCCAAAAAGGCACGGGTGATTTAAATGTCATTGCCGGTGCAATGGCAGCAAACAATGCAAAACTATCGACGTCCATTATCATGGGTACCCAATCTGGGGAAAAATCGGAAGGGGAAAAAAATGTATGGCTCGGTCATTACCAAGGGACCAACAGTAAGGCTACCAATTCCGTTCTAATCGGTTCTGGCTCCTCTGTAAAGGGGAACTTCACCCTCGGCATTGGTCACTACACCAATATTAATGCCAATAAGGGGCTCGCTATTGGTTCCTATAACACCTTATCCGATAAGGCCACTGAATCTGGCGTATTCGGTCAAGGTCAATATGGGAAAACTGCCATCGATGCGAGCGGGTCCTATAGCATCGGTAACTATAACCACATCTCTGGAAACAACACTTTCGTTATGGGCAACAATGTCACAACATCCTTAGAAAATGCAGTAATCCTAGGCAATGGCTCTACAGATGGAGACGTTGTGGGCACATCTAGCTATATCTTTAACAATGGTAAGACTGTAAATTATGCAGGCACTACGCCTATCTCTACTGTATCGGTAGGCGCAAAAGACAAAGAACGAACTATTACAAACGTAGCAGCGGGTCGCGTTAGCGCTACCTCTACAGATGCTATCAACGGCTCCCAATTATATGGAGCTCATCAAATGATCGATTATGTAGAAAATGAATCCAATAAAGGCGATGCTCGTGCCGCTGCTTTAGCTGCATTGCACCCTATGGCATACGACCCAGACAATCGCATTCAATATATGGCAGGCTATGGCCACTACAAGAACGCCAATGCCCTCGCCCTCGGTGTTGGATATTACCACAGAGATAATCTATTATTGACTACAGGCGTTACATTGAATAGCCATATCATGGCAAACGTAGGTGTTACATACAAGCCTGGCAAATCTCAAGTAACGAGCCACAGTCAAAACCTTGAAACTCGTGTACAAGCTTTAGAAACACAAAACAAAGAACTTCAAGAAACTGTACATCAACTCATGGCAAAATTAAACAAATAATATAATTCAGCCATGACATAGTATGTAAACCAAATTATGTAACGCAAACTATATTGTTCCAAACTACAGTTTTACACTACAAAATCTAATTACAATCCTAATTACACACAAAAACTAAGAACTGCACCTTATATTCTAATTGTTTATAAGGTGCAGTTCTTCTTTATATGCTATACTATGTTCAACATTATGTACTAAAGAAATCATCATAGGGGTAGTATATGAGCCAGAAAGACAGAGAACAAACAACAGATTTAAAAAAGACTGCAATCATAGCAAACAATCCAGATATATCTGAGGAATTACAGGTCAATATAAATGAGGTAAAGGATTCATATGATTCCTTCCTCTATGTATCCAAACCATTTTCTAGTACGAATATTAACAATTTACAAGCTAAAGCTAAGCTATATGGTCTTAATCCTGCGCCCCTCAAGGGTGCCCGCATTCTTGAGTTAGGTGCATCCTGTGGGGGCAATCTCATCCCACAAGCGCTATACTATCCAGAAGCAACTTTCACAGGCATCGACCTATCAGGTGTACAAGTACAACATGGCAATGAGATTATTAAATCCATAGGCCTCACCAATGTGACCTTATTAGAAAAGGATATTCTCGATATTGATGAAAGCTTTGGCACCTTTGATTACATCATCGTTCATGGCATTTGGTCCTGGGTACCCGATGTAGTTAAGGATAAAATACTAAGTATTTGCAATAAAAATTTATCTGATAATGGGATCGCCTATGTCTCCTATAACACTTACCCAGGATGGAAACGCTTAGAGCAATTGCGGGATATTATGTTGTATTCAGAAAAACGGGCGAAGGATCAAAATCTATTAGAGCGTACATTATATACAAAAAATGTATTAAAAATGGTAGCAGATACTATGAACAGCGATGAACGGTCTCGTACGCAATCGAATTATAAAATCAATAATATCCATCGTGTACTGAACTCTAGCGATTATTATGTGGCCCATGAATATTTAGAAACCTTTAATGATCCTGTATACGTATCTGACTTCATAGAGCGCGCACAGCAGCAAGGATGTGCCTATATTGGTGATGAAGTACCGCAACGGTCCTTTATCTCATGGCTTTCAGAGGATGTGGCAGATAATATTAGAGCCTTATCTAATGGCAACTATATCGATAAAGAGCAGTTCTATGACTATGTGTATGATACACAGTTCCGCATGAGTCTCTTAACTAAACAAGCCAATGAGTCTGTTATCAATCATGATGAAACGGTAACGATGGATATCTTAAATAGTCTATATTATGTGGCTAATTCGGCCAACGAAAAAGGTGTTCCATCGGACTGGACCAATACCATCTACATTGCCATCAAAGAGATAATGGATACCGCTAAACAATTCACGGTACAAGATATTGTAAATCATATCAACAGATCCTATCCTGGTTATATCATCGATAATAACCAACTGTATCAGCGCCTATTGTTCCTTATCATCTTAGGTAATCTTAATATTTATGGCGAATCCTATCCTCTCACTCCATTTGTTGAACATGAAAGCTATATACCTGAGCCTTTCATCAACTATTTAAAAACACTCGTCGAAGATGGTGGCACCCAATATACAGCTCTTGGCAATATGTATAATCAAATCGATGAAAGCATCGATAATGGTCTACTATATGTTGCTACATTGCTATCAAAACCTACTTCACGAGAAACCTTAATACAGACTATGGATAACGATAACCTAACTGTACAGCGCACGACTAAGGACGGCTATACATATAAAGTACCTACAGAACAATACCTAGATGAATCTCTACTTCGTTTAGAATACCTTGGGTACTTTAGAAAATAAAATCAATATATACAAAAGAACCCTCTTATTAGGAAACATACTAGATTTATCCTACATTCAAAATGATGATAGGATGACCTCAAGTTTCCTTAAGAGGGTTCTTTTGCATTGTATTTAAGAAGGTTAGTATATTATATTCAGACCAGGTCTAAATATAATAAGATAGGCCATATACTTATGTTATACAGGGGGAAGTATAGCATCCGTAAGGATTGTAATTGCATGATAAAAGGGGAAGTTGCATATGGATGCTACGTATATGTATAGATAGATACGTTGTATATATGTAAGGGGTAATATATGTGAAGGAAATATATATCTATACAGACATACAGCTATATGGCCATAATTACCGTATATAATTTACATTCGAAAAATTATGTGTCAACGCACATACTTTATTATTTGTAATGGATAGGCATGCACAAGGTCTCATGACCTTATGCATGATTGCCTATATTTTAGAATTTGTGCGTGAAACCAGCGTTTACGCCCCAGTCTGCTTGGAGGTCACCAGACAAACCTGTGGCAACATCAGCAAATACGCTATTGTTGCTATTGAAGCCATAACGACCACCGAAGGCAAGTTCAGTCCAAGTGCCTTTAAGATCTTGCTCTGTTAGTTTCACAGCTGTGCCACTAGAGAATGCAGTTTTTACATTGCCTGTGAAAGTATGACCTGCAGCAAATCGTGTATAGATATTGCCATTGCCGAATTGTTTACCCAATTCAAGACCAAGCTTACCAGAAGTGCTATTCACACCAGATTGGTTAACAGATACATTATCTACATTGAAGTTACGACCACCGAAGTGTGTAAAGTTCAATTGTGCTTGTGGTTCTACATAGAAACCATTAGCATATTTCAATGTTTTACCATAGCGAACACCGATGCTGTACGCATTAGATTTTGCATCGCCATACATAGGGTCACCAATTTCATTACGCGCTGTGAAGTCATTAGATACACGACCTACTTGCGTTTCTATATGTACATATTGATCTTTACCAAGGTCTTTCAAACCATAAGCACCAACGGAGAAGGATTTAACCTTGCCAGAACCATCGAATACATAGTCTTCAGAACCGCGAAGGTAAGATACTTGACCACCTACAGTCCAACCACGGCTGATTTTAGCATCATAACCGCCTTGGATGCGTGTGTAATCTGTAGCTGTATCAATACCGCTGCCAGAGTAGCTGTATTTACCGCCACCGATGCGAGCCCAAATACCAGTTGGTTCACCTTGTTGCAATACACGAGGACGGTACATATCATCAGCTACTGTACGCCATGCATTGAAATTACCTACTACAGCGGAACGAATACCACGCATATGAGGTGTATCGTACGCACCACGAATAACAGGATTAGGATTTACTGGTGTAGGTGTAGGTGCTGGAATTTGAGGTTTAGGATCTGGAGTTACTGGTGTAACTGGTTTAGGATCTGGAGTTACTGGTGTAACTGGTTTTGGATCTGGAGTTACTGGTGTAACTGGTTTTGGTTCTGCCACCACATAGGAGCCTTGACCATTACCGTCTTTCCAAGTAATATCCCCTTCTTTTTTATCTGTAGTCAACGCTTTTTTGTAGCTAGACACGATGCCTTTAGAAGCGATAGATACAGTACCAGAAAGGTTTCTTTCACCTTTTACATAATTTTCATAATAGAATTTATGTGCCAAATTATCTAAAATCTTGTTTACATTGCTTTCAGAAGAAGTATCAAGATTGTCACCTGTTACATAACCATGCACGCCAGAGCCGGCTGCAGCAGATTTCACGATGAAGTTACCGCCCTCGATATCAGCCGCATCAAGACCAGTTTTTTGAGAAGCTGGTTTACCGAAATTTAGACCAGTACTTGCGCTCATATCATAAATAACATTGATATGACCATCTAGCTTGTTAACATGAATGTCGCTACGAGAATCTTGGGAAATACGGCTGAAACCTTCACGTGTACGAGTGCCTGTGAGGGTATTAATGCTACTACGAGCCTCTTTACCATCGATCATGAACGACTCTAAGCCACCCATATTATCATGGCTCCACATACCTCCATCAAAGGTCATATTGATCTCGCCACCTTTATCCTCTAAAGTATTCACTGCTTTACCAGAGAATTGGTTAGGACTATTATGAGCACGACCAAGACCGATATTGATAACAGATGGTTGCTGTTGTTGGTATGGAGGCATTGTTTTATCAGTTACGAGCACATCACCTTGCATGTTCAACGCTTTATGTTTTACAGTACCTTCATCATCAATGCCGATGTTAATTTTACTATTATACGCAAAAGCTAATGGATATGGAGACGTCCATGGCGCAGTAGTCACGTCCATAACACCGCCATCTACTTGGATAGAACTATTATCTAGCATGCCTGTAATGAAAGCTGGTTGACGATAGCGTTTAGGTAATTTATCTGCATTAGGAGTATCCAAGGAACCAATTGTAACTTGACCACCATTAGACGCTACTACACCATTCACAGTTGCATTCCCAGTACTTTTAAATTTACTATCTGCAGTAGTTGCAAAAATGCGTCCCTCAGAATTAAGACCTGCTGCAGCCCATGTACTAGGCATAGCCATCGTAGATGACAATAAAGTCATCATAACAGCAGATAATAAAA
>URQX01000026.1 GCA_900550175.1 uncultured Veillonella sp. | reverse complement strand
TCACAATAGCTATGAGACATAGAAAAGATGAATCCTACAGCCTTTCCACTTGGTAGCGCTAAATACGTAGCAGGACCAAAACCATACACAGAGTGAACCTCTGTAAGAGGCCCCCCACTTACACGTTCCAATTGAGCTCGCCACTCATCAAAGGTCGGTCCATGGAATGCATCACCTTGGAATGGCATATATTCTATAAATCGCCACACCACAGGCCATTTTTCTACATATTGTAACAAAGATTTAACTTCTTCATCAGACCAATGGCGAGATAATACAGTATTAATCTTTACCGATTTAAAGTTCCCGCTAATAGCACTACGAATACCCTCTAGCACAGAATCCAGCTGATTTTCTTTACCTACACAAGTTGCAAAGGCGTCACTTTCAAGAGAATCTAGACTAATATTCACTCGGTTCAATCCGAGTTTTTTCAATCGTTGTGCTCGAGATGCAAGTAAGCTGCCATTAGTAGTCATGGAAATATCTTCAAACCAACCCGTATCCTTAATTCGAGATAAAAGCTCTTCGATATGAGGATACAACAATGGTTCGCCTCCAGTTAATCGCACAGCTTTTACGCCGATACGATGGAAAGCACCTAAAATAGTCATCCATTCATCAACTGATAATAATTGTGTTTGACTTTGAGGTGTAATTTCAGCAGGTCGACAATAGGGACAACAAAAATTACACGCATCTGTCAATGACAGACGTACATATTCAATTGTACGACCCCATGCGTCTTTCATAACACACCTCGTTTAAAATACAAAGCTATTTAATAATAGATACTTCATCACCTACATGAATCGTACCATTTTTAAGTACTTTACCAAAGATACCTTGTGTAGGCATAATACAAGATCCTACTTGTTTCATGATTTCACAACCATGATGACATTCCTTGCCAATTTGAGTAATTTCAAGAATAACATCACTGCCAACTTGTAATTGAGTGCCTACAGCTAATTCATAAAGCACCATGCCTTCAACAGTGATATTTTCTGCAAAATCACCAGGTTTTACATCCGCCCCTTGAGCTCGCATATGGTCAATACTTGCAATGCCAAGCAAGCTGATTTGACGATGCCAATTACCGGCATGAGCATCACCTTCCATACCGTGATCTACAATAAGATTAGCGGTTTCAATATTATGTTTCTTTTGCCCTTTTTTCTCACTAATAGAGATAGCAATAATTTTTCCGTCTGCCATGTAACCCTTCCCTTCTTATGGGAACATACCATATATACATAACTTTATTTAAACATATAATTGCAACTAATTTTATGATTCTCATCTTACTGAAAGCAACACAAAATTATTCTACAATTATCTATTTATTATAGCATAGTATTCATACAAATTTCCTGTGAATTTAATCACTAAAAAAGAACTCTGCTCCAAGGAACAGAGTTCTTTTTTAGTAATTTTTATCGGCGACCCATTTCTTTAATTTCGTCACCACGATTAACACCATTAAGTAGTAAATTAAGCAATATTGCCATAATACTACCGAAAGTGATGCCAGATTTTAAAATAATTTGTGCCCAAGCAGGGAAATTAGCATAAAAGTTTGGCGCTGCAATAGGGATCATAGCCACACCAACACTAATTGCTACAAGCATTAAATTATGATTACCTTCAAAGCTAACCTTGCCTAAAGAACGAATACCACTGGCAACAATCATACCGAACATAGCAATACCAGCACCACCTAATACGGCATTTGGAATACTAGCTACGATGGCCGCTAATTTAGGAAATAAGCCTAATAAAATCAAAATCACACCAGAGGCAGCAACTACAAAGCGGCTCTTAACACCAGTTACAGCAATAAGGCCCACGTTTTGAGCAAACGCTGTATAGGGGAAGCTATTAAGAATACCACCGATAATAGTAGATACCCCATCAGCACGAATGATAGATGCCAATTCCTTACGTCCAATTGGCTTATCTACAATTTCACCAATAGCAATACTATCACCTGTGGTTTCAACCATAACAACAAGCATTACGATAATCATGGAAAGCACAGAAGCCCAATCAAAGGTTGGTAAACCGAAATAGAAAGGTTCAATAACTGCAATCCAACTGGAACGTCCAACTTCGTCAAAGTTTGTAACGCCCATGGCAAAAGCTATAGCTGTACCTGCAATCAAACCAATTAATACAGAAAGATTACTGAAGAAACCTTTTGCGAATTTGTAAACGAATACAACGATTAAGAATGTAAGGAACCCTAGCCCAATATTGGTAAAACTACCAAAATTCGGATTACCTACACCGCCACCCATCCAGTTAATAGCAACTGGCATCAAGTTAATACCGATAATAGTAATAATTGTACCTGTAACTACAGGAGGGAATAGTCGAATAAGGCGACTAAAGAATGGCGCTATCAAAAATGTAAATAACCCGGCTATGATAATAGCACCATAAATAGCAGTCATACCATGCTGAGCCCCAATCATCGCCATAGGACCAACAGATGCAAAGGTAACCCCTTGGATCATTGGAATACGTCCACCAATTTTACCAAACCCTAACGTCTGGATTAATGTGGCAATACCGCAAGTAAATAAATCTGCCGTAATTAATCGAATTAAATCTTCCATAGGTAGGTGCATGGCCTGTGCCACAATAATAGGTACGGCAACAGCACCTGCATACATAGCTAATACGTGCTGTAAACCAAAGGCAAAGAGCTGTGGTATCGGCAACATACTATCGACCGTATTCATTTGTTTTTGATCTGTCATAATGTCTCCTACATCAAACCTCGAAATAACACCCATTTATTTTACACTATCGTTCGGATTTTAACAATACAAAAAGAGGACTTATTATTTACAAAAGCAATAATAAGTCCTCTTCTTTAATTTTTCCGAACATTATATTTTTAAAAGCATAAATTGTTCGAGATAATTCGAATGCTATTAATTAATATATCCAGACGTCTATCTAGTTATTTCAGGCTATATTTTAAGCTACTATTTTGAGCTAATTACACATATAAGCCTATAATAGCAGCCTCTTTAGCATCAAGATCTTTTTCGATAGCATTCATTTTTGTAGTTATATCAGTTACAAAGGATTCATCTTTAATACCAGATAAATTAATACGTACATTTAAGAATGCCGCTTTTACTGCAGCACGAGCATTAATAGCAGCAATAATACCATCTGTAATAAGGTTTTGATTGCCTTTACGAGAGGCCAAATCTGCTAAATCAAAGATTTGATACGCTAATTCACCGATTTCAAAGGGCACCATAGCCGCATCTTTATAAGCCTGCTGAATGGCTGCACTGCGCGTAGCCTTTTCTTCATCAGTATTCTTTGGCAAACCTAATGCATTCATAAAGATATTAAATACATCTGCATCAGCTTGGGACAGTTCAAGCATGCGATTACGAATCGCTTCGGCTTTAGCTTGAAGTTCTTCCATTTCGGACTGAACCTCTTCATAGCCTTTTTTACCAAAGGTTAAGTTCGCTACCATTTCAGCCAATGCAGCGCCCGTTGCAGCTGTTAAAGCCGCAATGGCACCACCACCAGGTGTAGGTTCTTTAGATGCAGTAGCAGCTACAAACTCACTCACTTTTTGTTCTATTAATTTCATATCTATACCTCATGTAAAAGCGATAACAAGCTATCCTTGTTATCGCTTTGTCATTTCTATAAAAATATACAGGTAACACACTATATAAAATAGTGAAAGTAGACACTACCAATCGGTAGTTAAGAAATTGTCTACTACAAAGGATTTATATTAGAATAAACCTTTAATCGTACCGTCTGCTTCGATATCCATATTAAGAGCGGCAGGACGTTTAGGAAGGCCAGGCATAACCATTACATCACCAGTACGGCATACGATAAAGCCTGCTCCATTAGCAACACGAATATCGGATACGGTGATAGTAAATCCTTTCGGCGCACCTAATAAAGCTGGATTATCAGATAAGGAGTATTGTGTTTTTGCCATACATACAGGTAAACGATCAAGGCCCCAATCAGCTAATTGCTTAATTTGCTTTTTAGCTTTATCTGTGAAGATAACGCCGTCGCCACCATAAATGGTTTTAACAATTTTATTAACTTTCTCTTCCAAACTATCTTCTAAATTATATACGAACTTAGGTGTTGGTTTTGGACCTTCAAGCAATTCTACAACTTTTTTCGCCATATCAGTACCGCCTTCGCCACCCTTTTCCCAACATTCATTAAGTTCTACAGGTACACCAAATTCATTACACAAGCGAGTTAACTCAGCGATTTCCGCATCTGTATCAGTAGCAAATTTATTTATGGCTACTAACACAGGTACATTGAAGTAACGCATATTTTCAATTGCTTTTTGTAAATTGCTAAAGCCTTTCGTAACGGCCTCAACATTTTCTGTATTAAGCTCTTGTTTTGGTACGCCACCATGCATTTTAAGAGCTCGTAATGTAGCTACGATAACGATTGTATCAGGGAAGATATTACCATAGCGGCATTTGATGTCGAGGAACTTTTCAGCCCCTAAGTCTGCACCGAAACCAGCTTCAGTAACTACAATATCGCCTAATTTAAGACCAAGCTTTGTAGCTACGATGGAGTTACAACCATGAGCAATGTTTGCAAATGGACCGCCGTGAACGATAGCTGGTGTATGCTCTAATGTTTGCACAAGATTTGGTTTAATAGCATCTTTCATAAGAAGGGCCATCGCACCTTGGCAACCAAGTTGATGCACATAAACAGGCTCGCCTGCTAAATTACAGCCAATTACAATGCGACCAAAACGTTCTTTTAAATCTTCTAGATCTTTAGCTAAGCAAAGAATAGCCATAATTTCAGAAGCAACAGTAATCATGAAGTGATCTTCTCGAGGGAAACCACATACTTTGCCACCAAGTGCTACAGTTACGTTGCGAAGTGCACGGTCATTCATATCTAAAACACGAGTCCAAGATAATTGACGCAAGTCAATTTGCAACTCATTACCTTGATGGATGTGATTATCGATCATAGCGGACAACAAGTTATTTGCTGCTGTAATGGCATGCATATCACCTGTAAAGTGAAGGTTAATATCATCCATCGGTACTACTTGAGCATAACCGCCCCCTGCTGCACCACCTTTGATACCAAATACAGGTCCCAAGGATGGCTCGCGCAATGTAGCAATGGCATTTTTACCGATTTTTTGTAAACCTTGTACGAGACCAATGCTCGTTGTAGACTTACCTTCACCTGCTGGTGTTGGTGTAATAGCTGTAACTAACACCAATTTACCATCTGGCTTATCTTCTAAACGTCGAATAGCATCGAAGGAAATCTTCGCTTTATAATGACCATATTGTTCAATATCATCAGGGGTTAATCCACATTTATCTGCAATAACCTGAATTTTTTCCATTTTATTCTGTTGGGCAATCTCAATATCGCTTAACATAAAGCCTCCTCGGCACCATGGCCATCTATCAACTATATAACAACTTTAAACATATTATCTAATATTTACTATTTAATATTAATTGTCTACTGTAGATGTATATTTGTACAACTACAGTAATCTATTATATATGAAAGTATTACGTATGTCTAATATTAATCCTTAACAATTTTAGTAATATAACTAATAGATCTAAGATGTCTAAGACGTATAGAAAATCTAATACGTCAAATACGTATAATACATCTAAAACATCTAATAGCTAAATTATATTATCTAATACGTTTATCACTACCTATTGCACATATGAGAAAGAGCCCTAATGCAACATACATTAGGGCTCTTTCTAAAAAACTTATATTATCTCATTAAAATGGGAATAAAATTGGTAACAATATAAGCGCTACTATGCTAGATACAACAATAAGTGGCAAACCAGCTTTCACATAATCCATGAAGCTATAGCCAGCTATATTATATACCATAGTATTGGCAGGCATACCAATCGGCGTAGCATATGCCAAGGAACTAGCAATTACGATAGCTGCAAGCACTGCTTTTGGATCGAAGCCCAATTGAGATGCTAAGCTAAGACCGATTGGTACCAATAATGCACAGGTAGCAGTATTAGACATGAAGTTCGTCATGAACACACCAAGCACAAAGATTACTACTAGAACAACAATTGGAGATGGACTAGCACCAAGGCTATTTACGATAATATCTGCAATTACAGAGCCAGTGCCGGTTTTAACCATTGCGTCCCCAAGGGCCATAGAGCCAGCGAAGAGCATGATTGTTTTCATATCGATAGATCTAACAGCTGCACTTTCACTTATAACATTGGTAGCAACTAATACAAGAGCACCTATCCAAGCACTCACATAAAGTTTTACACCTAATTGTTTTTCAAAGATCATAGCACCAACTGTCAAAATTAATACAATTGCAGCAGTCCATTTTTTCCAAGATGGTACATGACTATAATCATCATTACCTTCAAAGGCACCATCTGGTTGATGGCTTGGAGCATCTGGTAAGAAACGTTTACCGATTGTAGCATAAAAAATGGTACCTACGATAAGAATCGGCAAGCCTACTAAACCATAATCAAAGAATCCAAAGGAACCTAAGCCAGCTTGTTGTAAACCTGCTTGAGCAATCATATTACCAGGAGCACCAATAAGGGAGATATTACCACCCATAGCTGCAGCAAATACAAGGGGCATCAACAATTTAGTTTGTTTAAAACCACTTTTTTTACAAATACCGATAATTACAGGAATCAGTACAGCAGCTGTACCAGTATTAGATAAGAAACCGGATAAAATACCTGTAATCATCATAACTGCAACGAGTAAAGATGTTTCAGTTTTAGCAAACTTATGAACTACATTACCTACGCCTACGGCTACGCCTGTTGCAAAGAAAGCTTCACCAATAACAAACATGCCCATAAATAGTAAAACGTTGGGATCTACAAAACCTGCGAATGCTTCTTTAGCAGATAATACCCCACTTAGATGTAAGCCGACAGCTACAACCATAGCGGTAATAGACAATGGGATTTTCTCCCATGCAAACATGACGATAGCAAATACTAAGAAGCCAAGGGTTATCATTACACTTGTATCCATAAATACCTCCCTATACGTGTAATATACCTAAAAAGGGTACAAAAAAGGAGGATTGTACAAAATCCGTATAATCCCCCTATTAAGTTAAATCTCACAATTCGATTATTTAATGAAGCTTACGTGTTTGTAGATTTCTTCTAACACTTCTTCTTTTTTCGCATTGTATTCTACTTTTTTATTTTCAAAGTAGTTATTGCCTTCTGCATCGATGGATACAATGAGAGGACCGAATTCTTTGACACGGCAAGTCCACAATGTTTCAGGCATACCAAGTTCACGCCAGTTAGCAGATTCAATTTCCTCTACCTCTGTTGCAGCAAGTACTGCATTACCAGCTGGGAATACACAGTGCAGTGCACCAAAATCTTTACAAGCCCGTGCTGTTTCAGGCCCCATACCACCCTTACCAACGATAAGGCGTACACCAGTTTGTTTTACAAATTCGTACTCGAATTTTTCCATACGCATAGATGTAGTAGGACCTACGGAAATCATTTCAAATTTATCGTCACCATGATCGCGTACGATTGGACCAGCATGTAGGATAGCACCGTTACGAACATCTACTGGTAACTCCCGTCCATATTCGACCAGACGACGATGAGCAACATCACGGCATGTTGTGATATGACCATTTAAGTAAATAATATCCCCTGCTTTAATACCTTCTAAATCAGATTCTTGAATTGGTGTTGTCAAAATATGTTTAGCCATTAGAATGTCACTCCTTTGTGAGATAGAATTTCGTACTTACCGTCTTTATCAAATACCATATGTCCACGACGATGATTCCAACAGCCAACATTTACAGCAACAGAAATTACAGATGGATGACGAGAACCATGTTCGATATTTACGCCCATTACGGATTTGTCACCGCCCATACCTTGTGGACCAATGTGCAATGCATTAATACCATCTTCAAGTAATTGCTCCATATAAGCAGCTTTTTCATTATCAGCTTTAGAGGATACTGGACGCATCAATGCTTTTTTAGACATAGCTGCTGCTGTATCGATGGATGTTGCAATGCCTACACCAACTAATAATGGAGGACATGCATTTAAACCATAGCTTGTCATCAAATCGAGTACAAATTTAGCTACTCCTTCGTACCCTTCACCTGGCATCAATGTTTTACCAGAACCTGGTAAGGAGCATCCGCCACCAGCCATATATGGGAAGATTTCTACATCATCACGGCCTGGTACGATATCCCAGGTAATATACGGAGCTGTACGACCAATATTTTTACCAGTATTAAATTCATCAAATGTTTCTACACAATTATGACGAAGTGGCGCATCTTGTGTAGCTTGGTATGTAGCATTGCGCAAGATTTCTTCAAGCTCACCAATCAATGGGTAGTTAGAACCTACTTTTACCCAGAACTGTAACACTCCTGTATCTTGGCAGGAAGGACGATTTAATTCATAGGCAAGATCCATATTTTTATGCATTGTTTCATAAATTGTTTTAGCTAACGGATTTTTTTCATCTGCTGCGAGTTCTTTAATTTTAGCCTCTACATCATCAGGTAGTTTTTTTGCTACATAAGCAATGAACTTTGCAATGACATTTGTCATTTCTTGTACTTGTTGTTCTTTCGTACTCATCGTAAACCTCCAAACGGACTTCATTATTTAGAACTTTATAATCACTTCTGTTTCGGAACCTTAGCTCCTTTCGATGATTTCATTCTACTCTTTTTTCAGAATATAACTATCCAATTTACAAGGTGATTTTTTCTGGTAAAAGTCTAAAGAAACCATAATAAATCACCTATATGGTTATATTTCAACGCATACAAAATATACAATTTCACCTAATACAAGCATAAAAAAGCACTACTTTTTGATAAGTAGTGCTCTTTCAGGATCTAATAACCAATTACTTTAGAATATACAAAATCACCTATACCTAATGATTGTATATATGACTAAAATCAGTTACGAAATTATGACAATATTGTTTGCTTACTAGCGTATTTAATCTTTACTACTATGACTTCAACTTACTAACAATAGCTTCCAGCTGTGCTTTCACATCCTCTAACGTTTGATTGGCTTCATCTAATTCAGCCTTTTGTCTAGCTTCAGGTTGATAGGGTAAACAAGATTGCAATAACTCCATAATATCCTCTTCTTGTGTAGAGATGATTTCCTTCCAATCATGTAACTTTGTTTTACGCCCCAACTCTTTTGCTTGCTTGCGATATTCTGATGGTGTGGTATGAAAATGTTTTTTAAAAGCCACATTAAACGCCTTAATATCTGCAAAGCCACAATTGATGGCAATATGAGCTACACTATCTGTAGAGTTAGCCAAACTTACGGTAGCCTCCCGTAGTCTCAAACGCAATACATATTCTAAAAAGGAAACACCTAATTGGCGTTTAAAGAACTGTGACGTATAGTTCACATTATAACCACCAATTTTAGCAATATCTTCCAATTCAATTTTTCGCTGATAATTTTCGTCAATATAAGCAATCATCTTATCAAAGGCAGCTTCCTTCATATCGGAAGGTTTCGTATTTGAAGGAATAGACTTAACCGCCTCAATCTCGCTATATACATCACTAGCTAAGCCTAAGTAATGATGCTCTAACCACAACTGATTAGCCGGACTTTTACCGTCCACCATTAACAGCATCATCATCGATGCATGGTGTCTCACTGATGTAAAAAACGGATTATAACGATTTGTTTCATCAGATCGAACCATAAATTGATACATACTAAAATTAGGATCAAATTGTTGGAAGAAGTTCTTCCCTACATGAATAACGAGGGCCGTTGTATCTTGTTCTAAAGCTAATGTAGCGTGTCCTACTTGAGGAGAAATAATAATTGTATCGAGTGGCTCCATCGTGAAAACCTCACTATTACAGCTCATCTCAATACGACCCTTTAATAAGATAAGGATTTCCGTTTCTCCATGCCAATTGTAATGATACGTACTAACCTTGTATATATGGCTACTAAAATCTATGTGATTATGTTTATAGGTATAGTGAAAGTAATCCATAACAATTACATGCTCCCTAGTAAAATTAAAAATGCACCCCTTATCAATTCAAGGGATGCATTCATTATGATATATATATTTAACAGCGGTCAACAGTAATCTTATATTCTCTGTTATTAAAGTTATAGTTTTATGTTTCTATTCTTTAAATTACATAACCGCTGTAATAGCTGCTGCTAAACCAAAGAAGATGCCTGGTGCATTAGCTAATGCTACTGGAATATCTCGATGTTCTTTAAACAAACCATAGGCTACCCATAATGTACAGTTGATCGCAGCTACGAGTGGTTGAATCCAATCACCAGTGCCAGGATGCGCTAGATTATGCATGATTTGTGGGAAGTAAGATACATACATAGCTACAGCTGTAACTGTTGCAACTTTACCTACGTTTTCCATAAATTTTACTTGATTCATTATATCCTCCAAAATGATTAATTTACGATTGTTTGTAATATCTGATGAAGTATATTCTACTCATTTTAAGGAATCTAACTATCCAAATTAAAAGGTAGTTTTTCTAGTAAAACTTACATAAAACGATAATTTTCTTTTGATTTATTATATTTTGATCTCCCGACAATCTATAAATCCGCCCCCATAAAAGACATCAAAAAAGCACTACTTATCAACAGTAGTGCTTTTCAGGTAACTATTTGATGATTTTTTATATAGAAAATCACCCAATTCTAACGTTTATATATGTATCAAAAATATTTGCTAATATTTTGCTAACGCGCTCCAGGCTATGAAGATATATATTCTATCAAAATATAAGGAATTAATTATAAATCCTTTACTACATCGGCTAACTTCTCTTTCAAATATTCTAACTTTTTGCTCATGAATTCTAACTCAGCCTTCGCTCGTGAATCATCTTCATAGGATAAGAATGAGTGAAGTAGTTTTAGAACATCTTGATTTTCTACAGAAATAATTTCCTTCCAGTCTTGCAATGTCGTTTTACGCCCAATATTCTTTACTTGTTTGCGATACTCTGTTGGTGTTATGCGGAAATGCTTTTTAAAAGCCACATTAAAAGCTTTAACATCGGCAAAGCCACAATCACTCGCAATTCGTGCTACAGCCTCATCGGTGTTAATTAAACAAAGAGTAGCCTCTCGAAGTCTCAAACGCAAAACATATTCAATAAAAGAAATGCCCATTTGCTTTTTAAAGAACTGAGATGTATAGGCAACATTATACCCCCCAATTTTCGCAATATCTTCTAGCTCTATTTTCTGCTCATAATGCTCATCAATATAGGCAATCATTTTATCGAACGTTGCTGGTTTCATATCACCAGGTCTAGCATTTTCATGAATCTTTTTAATAGGATCAAACTCTCTAAATACATCCCCAGCCAACGCTAAATAATGATGCTCTATCCACATTCGATGTACCGGACTTTCACCTTTAGTCATCAATAACATCGTCATAGCTGCATGATGCCGTAAGGTTGTAAAGAATTGACTGTGACGATTACTATTATCTGAACGCAATACAAATTGATAGGCGCCAAAATCTGGATCATACTGTTGGTAAAATTCATTTCCTACATGAAGAACAAAGACAATGACATCCTCCTCCAGAGCTAATGTAGCATGTCCCACTTGAGGAGAGATAATGACCACATCAAGTGGTTCCATCGTAAATGTCTCACCATTACAACTCATTTCCATTTGGCCTTTTAATAAAATAAGAATCTCCGTCTCACCATGCCAGTTGTAATGGTATGTACCAACTCTATATATGTTACCGCTAAACTCTATGTAATTATGTTTATATGAATAGTCGAAGTAATCCATTACACTTTTACTCCCTAAGGTAATTTCGCTCTTAACTCCAGTTCTTGTGCTTTACCTACATTGAACAAATCAGTTTCATCCTGTATCCAAGTACCAAATAACACGTTCTCTACAATGGTGCCAACTGGCTTGGTACATTGTTTGGAATTATACACTTGTACTAAATTCCGTTTATATACTTGAATACTTTCAAATAATCCACTTTGTTCTAATTCATTACTATTAGATATCAAAGATTTCACAATTCCATCGTGATGCTCTTTAGGTGTAGCTCTGGCTTGTAAGGGATCCACTACTAGCATTTCTAAATAGCGCAATTGCGTCGTCAAATAAGATAACTCTGGCTTGGTAGCAATCAAACAAAAGTCGACAGTATAGCCTTTAGATTTTAATAATGTAGCTGTATTAATTGGTACTGCGGCTGAACGCAATGTGCCTTCAATAATTAAATTGTATTTTAAAGAGCTTAATTTTTCAATTACAGCCTCTACCATCTTACCAGCAAACATTTTTGTGTACTCTACACTATCAACACCATATTTTTCTTGAAGTGCTCTAAAATGTGGGTGCTGCGCACGATAAGTGTCGCCATCTATAACAATATAGTCGCCCTTCGACTCCACCATTTTCACACGATGAATAGTTGTTTTTCCTGCCCCACTTTGACCACCTAAGATGACAGCATGAGGTGCACTAGATATATTCTTATTAAACATTAACAAATCAATGGTACGTTCTAAGGCCTTATCAAAATCGTCAGAGCTATAGGCCTCAATATCGAGTACATCACTATTCTCCTTAAAACATTTTTCATCACTTACTCCGTGAGAGATTTGTGCTAATAACTCTTTAATATTGCTTTCAAGTTCTGCCATATCTGACTTTAGAGCTTCTAACTCATTGATAGATGTAGCTAAATATAACTCTGTATTTACGATATGAGAATATGCCTTTATTACCTCTATGCAGTCACTAGTACCACTTCTGTCTACTAACTTACAAAGACGAGCTAGTGTTTCTGCACTTTGTTCTTTTAGAACCTCTATTTTTAACGTTAAATTATACTGTTCAACGACGTTCATACATTAGACCTCTCTCAACGCATAAAAAATGCATCCCTTATAATCCAAGGGATGCATTCATTATGATATATTTATTTATCTGCGGTCAACAGGACCTTAAGGTTTGCTATAAGGTTTAAGCTATAGCTTATCTCAGATAGCAGGCAGTAGTCCTAGTAAATACACATTAAAGGTATCGCCCGGATGCACTTCATGTACCCCACGAGGAATACATGCCAATGCATTCACCGTATATAGGCCTAACATACTACTACTATTAAAATGGCGGTTAGCCACAAAGCGTGGGACACCACCACCGAATATGACTTTACCTTGTACGTACCGATCAAAGGCATTGCGCTTAAAGATTTCCGAATCCATCACACAGGCCACAACCGGTGTAGTCCAGTTTGCCAAGCCTTTATAGCGCTTCAAAGTCGGTGCTACGATTAGATGCCAACCATTGAATGCAGCCCCTGGATTACCAGATAGGCCAAAAATAATTTGACCTTTAGGCGTTACAGCACCATAAGATGCTGCACCAGGCCGCATTTGAATGCGCGCATAAATAGATTTAGCGCCTAATTTTTCATAAATAAGAGGCATTGTATCAAACAGCCCTACGGATACGCCGCCAGAGCTAATGATAATATCAGCGTTTTCACTGAGTTTTAATACATGGTCAATTTCAGAATCAAGCGCTTCTGGAGAATCACTCACATGATAATGGGTTATCTTCTGAAAACCTAAATCCTCCAACAAGCCACAAATCATAGCTCGATTAGAGTTGTAAATCTTGCCAGGTGTTAAACTTTCACCAGGTTCAATCACCTCATGTCCTGACGTAAGGACTAATACGCGAGGCATTGCATTTACATTTATTTCAGTAAACCCTAGACCAGTCAAAATAGTTTGTACTGTAGAGGTTATCTCTGTACCACGTGGAATCACAGTAGTTCCAGCACTACATTCCTCACCTTGAGGGATGATATGATCACCACATGTATATTTACCTTGAATGGTAATTGTTGTGCCTGGCTCTCCGGAACCAACCACCTGTTCTTGCATAATAACGGTATCACATGTATCTGGTACAGGCGCACCAGTCATTATACGTACTGCATGGCCAGTTTCGACAGGATATTCCCATACAACACCGGCACCTATAATACCATCAACAATATACTCATTACAATCTGCTTTGTAGGTAATGGCATACCCATCCATGGCAGATTTAGGAAAGGCTGGTACATCTGTAGGCGCAATAATATCCTCTGCCAACACATATCCTTTAGCAGCCTTAACATCAATCATTTCTACTTTATGAACTTGTGTTTGTAAGGCCTCATCCCATAATTGAAGGGCCTCCTCAACAGTAACGACGGCCATGTAAACTCCTCATCATTTCCTGTATGTGTCGTACCAATTCAGGTACGTCTCGGTCTAACTTGCTAATTTCGATTGTCGCCACTCGGTCCGTTGCATCCGAGATAAGCTCTTCCGTATGTCCCTCTTGTGTTACCTCTATAATAGGGGCAATACCTTGAGACCTTGTTTCTAGTATAACTATATCTACAGGCATAAACTGTGATATTTCATACAGATTAGATTGTTCTTTCGTCCGTATACGAATTGCTGTTTCATTAGGTCCTGCAATAGCCACCGCATCAGCTCCCGCTTTATAAGAAAGGTCTGTATCAGTCCCTTCATGATCCATTTGAAAGCCATGCTTATCACTCTTTACAACGCCAACGGAGAGTCCCGCGTGTTGTAATTCAGATACAAGACGAGTTACAACCGTAGTCTTACCAGTTTTGCGTTTTGATGCTACTACACTGATAAGTGGAACTCGACGAAACTCATTTTCTGCTAAAGCACGAGCCCATTGATAGTCATCAAAATGATTTACATTACTTAGTTCCCAGCCATAATCAGTGGCATCAATAGATTCAACATGACCGATTATATCCAGGGCATGATGCAAGGATACATCCTCTCCTGCCAAAATAGATGGAAGTAATGATACAATATGCGGCTTGTAAATGCCTGCCATAGGTTCTGACTTGCCAGTAGCTCCAGTAGGAACTATGGCAGTCCAATTGTAGTGATTTATTTGGTATAGCCAATCATAGTATAGGTCCATATCCATAAAAGGCATATCCACTGCCATCACCGCATACGCTGGACTTGTTCCAACAGAAAGGGTACTATAAAGTCCACCTAATGGGCCACATCGCTCAACCAAATCCCGAACAATAGAAACCTTTTTCTTTTCATCGTTCGACAAAGTGTCGATTATATGGGTTTGTATAGCATGCCCCAATACTTCATCATCGCCAATGGATATTAAAATATCTTGTACATCAGCATCCAAGCCCTTCCGAAGGGCATGAGATATGAGGCTTTCACCATTAACCCAAGGCAGCAATGCCTTAGGTTGTCCCATCCGTGTACTCAGTCCACCTGCTAAAATTATTAATCCTAACTTACTCACGACGCCCTAACCCTCGTTTAACACCTTTATATATGAATAACAAAACAATAATATTTAAGATGCCATCAGGTATCATATAAGTAGCATTATAAATCATGGAATAAACCCATGGGTTTTGACCTTGTGGAGCATAGCTAGCAAATACGACGGCACCGCTCACAACAGTAGCAATCCAGCGTAATGCAATACCAACAATAGAACCTGTAATGAGTCCAGAAATAGAATCCTTAAAGTAACCACACACCCCTATAGCACCATAGGCAACTAGATAATCCATTATAATACTTAAATAATGTACAGATGATTTAAAGCCTAAAATAAAATGCAAGATACCATATACAACGCCAGCAAAAATACCGCGAGCGCCACCCCATCGATAAGCATAAATCATTAGTGGCACTAAAGAGGCAGCCTTAATAGAGCCCCCTTGAGGCATATGAAAAATCGTAATAAACGATAATACTTGAGCAATTGCAATAGCTACACCTGCTTCAGCGAGCATACGGGTTTTAGACTGATCCATGTCAATCAACCTCCTCTTTACCATATATATTAAAGAATATATTATTTATACAATCTACTTGTATTGTACTACAGTTCGTTTCTGAGTCCAAACAAAATATTCGGAA
>URQX01000025.1 GCA_900550175.1 uncultured Veillonella sp. | reverse complement strand
AGTGATGATATTTCTACTGGTCAAAGTACGTTCATGGTAGAAATGAAAGAGGTAGCATATATATTAGAAAATGCTACACACAATAGCTTGATTATTCTCGACGAAATAGGTCGTGGTACGAGTACCTTTGATGGATTGAGTATTGCCCAAGCTGTAGTTGAGCATATTTGTAAGCATATTCATGGTAAAACATTATTTGCTACACATTACCATGAGCTAATCTGTTTAGAGGAAAGCTATAGTAAATTAAAGAATTATACTGTTGCAGTAAAAGAAAAAGGTAAGGACGTTGCATTTTTGCGCCGCATTATTAAAGGTGGTGCAGATCGTAGTTATGGTATTCATGTAGCCAGATTAGCTGGTTTACCTAATTCTGTACTAAAACGAGCAGAAGTGATTTTGGAATCCTTAGAAGACCAAAGTCATGATGCTACTGACTTAAACAATCGTGTTATGGGAGGTCAATCCACTAATGTAGTTAAATCAGCCGTTAAACAGGTTAGTGATTCTCCATTAGGTAACTTATTTACTCATTCAGTAGTTGATAGCTTGCTGGAAGTAGATGTAATGAGTATGACACCTATTGAAGCATTAAATAAATTATATGAACTTCAAGAGGAGGCTCGTAAAGGAGGCGGGAAATAATGGCTACCATTCATGTTTTGGATGAAACCACAATCAATAAGATAGCTGCTGGTGAAGTCGTTGAGCGCCCCGCATCAGTTATTAAAGAGCTCATTGAAAACTCCATTGACGCTTCTGCTACAAATATAGAGGTAGAAATTGGAGATGGTGGTGTGGCGTATATGCGCATTACCGATAATGGTATTGGCATGACTGAAGAGGATGCACGGTTAGCAATCCTACGCCATGCTACATCTAAAATTCAACATGTAGAGGATTTATTTGATATCGCATCCTTAGGGTTTCGTGGAGAGGCTTTAGCTAGTATTGCTTCGGTTTCTCATTTTTCTTTGACTACACGTAAAGAGGATTCTGATTTAGGTACACGTATTACCGTAGATGGTGGTACTTTTACCGATTGTATTCCATACGGTGCGGCACCTGGCACAACAATTGAGATTAGAGATTTGTTCTATAATACGCCAGCGCGTCGTAAATTCTTGAAAACGGAACGCACAGAATCTTCTAAGATTCAAGATATTGTTGGGAAATTAGCCCTTAGTAATCCACATATTTCCTTTAAGCTCATCATTGATGATCGAGTGGCTATTATTACGCCTGGAAATGGCAATATTGGTGATACTGTAGCTGCACTATATGGCTATAAAACTAAGGATGATATATTTACTGTTGCTTATGAAAGTGATTCTATCTATATCGATGGTGTAGTGAGCAAACCAACGCTTCTTAAAAGCACGAGAATATGGCAGACTATTATCGTTAATAACCGGGTTATTTCTGATAAAACTATAATGAAGGCTATAGATAATGCATATCACGCATTATTACCGAAAAATGGTCATCCTTTAGTGGTCCTAAATATTACTGTTCCTGCTGAGATGGTTGATATTAATGTGCATCCTCGCAAGAGTGAAGTAAAATTTTCTGACGATAAGATTATATTTAAAGCAGTTTATCATGGTATTTTAAATGCTTTAAATAATCCCCTTCATGAGCGTTATGAACGAGAATCATCCTCTTATATAAATGGTACAGTCACTAATGGAAGTGACTTCAATACTAACAATAGGGATAGTAATAGTAGTTCATCTTCCGATGGCAATAGTACGTATAATTCCTATAGAACACCTTCTGTGGTAGAGGATGAAATGCAGTCTGCTGAGCATATAGCAACAGCTGTAGATTATGATAAGGTTTTTGGTGGACGACGTACAAAAGGGTATGAAGTCATGCGCAGTGAAACTACGCAGTTTGTGGAGAAGCTTAAAACTAAGGGGTACACACCACCTGCGCCAAAGGCTACTTATGAACAATCATCCTTTGTAGATGAAAGTTTTGATTCTGTTCCTACTGCCTATACTAGCTATACTACAGAAGATATAGAGAAGTTTAAATCTTTATCTAACGATATTCGCGATGGAGAGGTAGAAGAACGTACAATTCAAAATTCCGGTTTCTTGCCTATGGGTCAAGTTGCTTCTTGTTATATTTTGGCTAAAAAGGGTGATGATCTCTATATTATAGATCAACATGCGGCACATGAACGTGTACGTTATGATAAGCTTTGTAAGTCCTCTGAAGCAATTCCTATGCAATCTATTTTAGTACCTCAATATAGTGAGGCCACAGATGATGAAATGAATTTAGTAGAGGAAGAACGAGAAATATTACTCGATCTTGGATTTGATGTAGAGCTAGGGGGCCCTACAAAGATAAAACTTGTAGGCGCTCCTGTAGATTTAGTAGAATCTAAAGCGTTCGAAATTCTCCAATATGTATTTTCTTACTTACATGACCACCAACAACCTACTAAGGCACAGTTGCGTCATGAAATGCTTGCTTATGCATCTTGTAGAGGGGCCATTAAGGCAGGTCATAACCTTAATATGTATCAAATGACTACCTTAATTGAGGATTTATTTAGTACTGACAAACCCTATGTATGTCCCCATGGTCGACCAACAATCATTAAGTTTACACCTGATGAATTAGGTAAATTATTCTTACGGTCTTAATATGAATATACTAACCACATCTCAAAAATCTAATGAGGTCACTCAGGAGGAAGCCAAAGCACTGGCTTCCTCTATGCATATGACCTATATAAAGCGAGGCAAAACATCTATACCAGCATTATTTGGCGAACATCAATGTGAATATATTGTAGTTCTTTCAGGATCTGGATTAACCATCCACTTTCCCGAAAATAAGCAACATAGCTTTCACCTATCCATGGCACAATTACGTATATTACGTATAGAACGTGGCGAAGGAGATCATTTAGTTAATGCTGTTCAAACAATATTAGATAGAAAAGGGGTACATGAGGGGCAACTCTTTACATTTCTTGACTCTACAATAGGTCTAGCTAGTGATAGCATTATCGTCAGTTATGCTTTCCCTAATGCACAAATACAGGGGTTAGAAGGCTCATTCCCTATATGGCTAGCCACTTCCTATGGTTTAGAACATTATGTTCATAGTGATGATAGTGTAACAAATGCGTTACGCCGTATTAAGGTCCATCATGATACCTTTGAAAACTATTTACCAAACCTACCGTATAATAGTATCGATATTATTTATTTTGATCCTATGTTTGAGGTGCCTGTAGAGGAAAGTCCACAATTTAAACCACTTCGGGGGCATACTGTAGAAAGTCATATTGATGATATAATTATGTCCCAAGCTATGCGCGTTGCTAGGTATGGTGTTATTATTAAAGAACGACCATTTAGTTCGGTCTTTCAGAAGTATCCACCTCACCAATGGGTGGGTGGAAAGTATAGCCGCATAGGCTATGGTGTATATATGAAGGAGTTATTGTGAATCCTTTAATTACCATCGTTGGACCAACGGCGGTGGGCAAAACTGATTTAACCTTGGAATTAGCGGAACAACTCTATGCTGAGGTTATTTCTGGTGATGCTTACCAAGTGTATAAACAACTCAATATTGGTACTGCGAAACCTTCTATGGATGAGCTTAAGCGTGTGAAACATCATCTCATCGATATACTAGAACCAAATGATTCATATTCGGTATCTATTTTCCAAGACCAGGCGAAAGAGATTATCACTAGATTAAATGATAGAAATATTATTCCTATTTTATCTGGTGGTACAGGACTGTATGTTCAATCATTATTGGAAAACTATAACTTTAATGATGTTAAACCTGATGAAAGTTTGCGAATAGAACTTGATGAGCTATATAATACTAAAGGTATTGAAGGCTTGAGAGAATATGCTTTCACATTGGGAAAAGAGCATAATATAGAAATTCAATATAGCGATAAACATCGTTTATACCGAGCTATTGAGATATTGCATCATGGTAATGTAGATTCGTTACGAAATCAGACAAAAGATGGTTTATCCTATAAAGGACCTATCATCGGTCTCATGAGAGATCGTGATAAATTATATGAACGCATTAATCTACGCGTTGATATGATGTTTGATGCAGGTTTGATTGAAGAAGTAGAACAACTCATTAAGTCTGGAGTAAATCCAGATTGCCAAGCTTTTAAGGGGATTGGTTATAAAGAGGTTGTAGAATATATGAATGGTAGTATTAGCCTCGATGAATGCCGCGATTTAATTAAGAAGAATACTCGTCATTTTGCAAAACGCCAAATCACTTGGTATAAACGAATGCCATACATTGAATGGATACATATTGATAGCAATACATCTAAAGATTTTATATTTAATAAAGCTATGGATTTAATCCGTAGAGAAGGATTAGCATGACATTAGAAGAAATACGCAGTAAAGCCCTTGAGATGGCTGAACCAGAATTTAAGAAATTTGAACCTATTGCATTGGCCAATACTAAAAAGGTGTTAGAAGCCTTTAAAGAATGCCAAGTATCTGACTATCACTTTACTGGTACAACTGGTTATGGTTATAACGATGTAGGGCGTGAAAAATTAGACGAAGTATTTGCCTATGTATTTAAAGGTGAAAAGGCTATCGTTAGACCTCACTTCGTATCTGGTACACATGCGTTAGCAACTACATTAATTTCTTTGATGGGAAATGGGTCTAAAGGTACGGAGTTTATCTATGCAGTAGGGGCTCCTTACGATACGATGCAATCCGTAATTGGTGCTGCTCGTGAAGTACGTGGTTCTTTAGTAGAAAAAGGCTTTACTTATACTGAGGTACCATTGAAAGATAATACCTATGATGTTGAAGCTATTGCTAACGCCGTTAATGATAATACGCGGGTAGTGGTCATTCAACGTTCTCGTGGTTATAGCACACGTGAACCATTATCCATTGCTGATATTAATATCATTGTGGAGGCTGTAAAAGCTAAAAATCCTAATACCATTTGTTTCGTAGATAATTGCTATGGTGAATTTACAGAGCTGCAAGAACCATTAGAAGCCGGTGCTGATATTATGGCGGGCTCTCTCATTAAAAATGCAGGTGGCGGTTTTGCCCCAACAGGTGGTTATATTGTTGGTAGAGAAGATCTTGTAGAGGATGCAGCATATCAACTAACTGCTCCAGGACTTGGCGATCATATGGGCTCCTATGCCCCTGGTTATCGCTTGTTCTTCCAAGGGTTATTTATGGCACCTCACGTAGTATTACAAGCTCTTAAAGGTGCCGTATATACAGCGGCAGTTGGCGAACTCTTAGGGTATGAAGTATTTCCTAAAGTAGATGCTGATCGCTATGATTTAATCCAAGCAATCAATCTAAAAAATGGAGAAGAAATGGAGCATTTCTGTGTAGGCATGCAAGCTTATTCTCCTGTAGATGCTCATGTACATCCTATTCCTGGTGATATGCCTGGTTATGAAGATAAAATTATCATGGCTGGAGGTACCTTTGTACAAGGCTCCTCCATTGAATTAAGTGCAGATGGTCCTGTTCGTCCACCGTATACGATTTTCATGCAAGGTGGTCTTGTGTTTGAACATTCCATGCTCGGTATTTTAGGTGCTGCAGAAGAAATATTAAAACATAGATAACAGTTAGAATCCCTTTCTCTCTGAGAAAGGGATTCTTTTCGTTTCAAATCTTTTCAATATACCTAGTTCTAGGCTATAATATAAGTTGCTATAATTTCATGGCAATACTACTCGGACTTTTACACCGAACTAGTGTTTTTTACACGTCAGGCTTTCACCCTGATTAGTTTTATGATCAAGAGATCATTAAAAGGAGAAAGTATGGAAAAAGTTATCGCTGTAGCTATGAGTGGCGGCGTAGATAGTTCTTTAACTGCTGCAATGCTACTAAAACAAGGCTATAAAGTATTTGGTATTACCCTATGGTTGTGGGTGAGTGGTACACCTTATGATTCAGTGCCTCTCGCTGTAACAGATGCTAAGAAGATGTGTGATTTTCTTGGTATTGAGCATCATGTCATTGATGCTCGTGATGTATTCTACGATAATGTAGTAGATTACTTCGTAAAAGAATATGCCTATGGTCGTACACCAAATCCTTGTGTATTCTGTAATAAAAATATCAAATTTGATTTGATGCTCAACCGTGCTCTTGAACTTGGGGCCACACATATGGTTACTGGCCATTATGCACAGGTTAAGCATAATGAAGAAACTGGTTTATATGAATTACATAAAGGCGTTGATCCTACCAAAGACCAAAGCTATGTTATGTACAATATGAACCAACGCATTTTGAGTCACCTCATGTTCCCACTAGGTGGACAATGTAAGACTGAAACACGTAAATTAGCTGCTGAATATGATTTGCCAGTAGCTAAAAAACCAGATAGTGTAGATATTTGTTTCTTGCCTCATGGGAACTACCAAAAGCTCGTGGTAGAAGAAATGAAGGATAAACCAAAGTCTGGTAATATCGTTACTGAAGATGGTGAAGTATTAGGTAAACATAACGGGTTATTTAATTACACTATTGGCCAACGTAAGGGTCTTGGTATTGCATATAAGCATCCATTATATGTTATTGGCTTTAATGGGGAGCGCAATGAGGTCATTGTAGGGCCTAATGATCGACTTTTTACGAATCGTATGATTTGTAAGTTCTATAATTTCCTAGATGATACAATTCATAAAGAATTAAAAGCAGAAGGTAAAATTCGCTATGCAGCAAATCCTTCACCTTGTACTGCACGTATCTTAGATGATGATACGATGGAAGTTATCTTCGAAGAACCACAACGGGCTATTACACCAGGTCAGTCCGTAGCCTTTTATAATGGCACTCAATTATTAGGAGGTGCTGTTATCGATCGCGTATGTTAGAAAGGAGAATACAAGTTCCTTGAACTTGTTCACATAGTATGTCAACGAAAAAGATTAGAAACTTCTGTATTATAGCTCATATTGACCATGGTAAATCTACCATCGCCGACAGATTAATTGAATATACTGGCACATTACAAAAACGTGAAATGGAGGCTCAAGTTCTAGATTCTATGGATTTAGAACGGGAGCGAGGTATTACTATTAAAGCGCAATCTGTTCGCATTTTGTATAAAGCGCAAGATGGTGAAGAGTATACTTTAAATCTTATTGATACTCCGGGCCATGTGGATTTCAGCTATGAAGTATCTCGTTCTCTTGCAGCTTGTGAAGGCGCATTACTCGTAGTAGACGCTGCACAAGGTGTAGAGGCACAAACGTTGGCGAATGTGTATCTCGCTTTAGAACATGATCTTGAAATTATTCCTGTTATCAACAAAATAGATTTGCCTTCTGCTGATCCTGATCGGGTTAAACATGAAATTGAAGATATCATTGGTTTAGACGCATCGGAAGCAGTATTATGTTCTGCTAAATCTGGTATTGGCATTCCAGATATTTTGGAAGCTATCGTAAATAAGGTGCCTGCACCACCAGATAAATCTAATGAACCAACAAGAGCATTGATTTTTGATAGCCGCTTTGATGCCTATAAAGGTGCTATTGCTTACGTACGTGTAAAAGAAGGTACTATTAAAGCAAAAGACACAATCCGTATGATGCATGATAAAAAGGATTTTGATGTAACAGAACTTGGTATCTTTACACCAAATCTTGTACCTGTTCAGGAATTACCATGTGGCTCTGTAGGTTGTATTGCTGCTAGCATTAAGAATGTAGCTGATTGTCACGTAGGTGATACCGTAACATTAGCTAATAATCCTGCACCAGAACCATTACCTGGCTATCGTAAAGCTGTATCTATGGTATATTGTGGCTTGTATCCAACAGATTCTAAGGACTATGAAAATCTTCGGGATGCACTTGAAAAGTTACAACTTAATGATGCTGCTCTAGAATATGAAGCAGAAACATCGTTAGCCTTGGGCTTTGGTTTCCGTTGTGGTTTCCTCGGTTTGTTACACATGGATGTAATTCAAGAACGGTTAGAACGTGAATACAACTTATCCCTTATTACAACTGCTCCATCTGTAAACTATAAGGTTTACAAGACAAATGGGGAAATGCTCGAAGTGGATAATCCTGCTAAATTACCACCACCAACCGAAATCGACTACATTGAAGAACCTTATGTAAAGGCGACTACTATTGTGCCTAAAGATTTTGTTGGTACTATTATGGAGTTATCTCAAGATAAACGTGGTGAATATCAATCCATGGAATACTTGGATGAAACACGTGTATCCGTTGTGTATCATTTGCCTTTGAGTGAAATTATTTACGATTATTTTGATAAATTAAAATCTGCTACAAAGGGTTATGCATCTCTTGACTATGAATTGATTGGCTATAAACAATCTCCAATGGTTAAGATGGATATTCTCTTAAATGGTGATCCTGTAGATGCTTTGTCCATTATTGTACATAAGGATCGAGCTGCTACACGAGGACGTGCATTAGCGGAAAAATTAAAAGAATTGATTCCTCGTCAAATGTTTGAAATTCCTATTCAAGCAGCAGTAGGTACGAAGATTGTAGCTCGTGAAACTGTAAAAGCTTGGCGTAAAGACGTTTTGGCTAAATGTTATGGTGGCGATATTTCTCGTAAACGTAAATTGCTAGAAAAACAAAAAGCCGGTAAGAAACGCATGAAGTCTGTAGGATCTGTAGAGATTCCACAAGAAGCATTTATGGCTATTCTCAAGGTTGAGGACTAATATAATGAAAACAGATTCTAATACTTTGAATCTGTCTACACTTGGGGATATGGGCTTGTATGTCCATATCCCTTTTTGTAAACAGAAATGTATGTACTGTGATTTTCCAGCCTATCAAAATTTACAAGATTACTATGAAACCTATGTATATGCATTAGTACAAGAAATGGAGCTCTGGGCCTCTGAACATCCACAGTCTACATCTAGATCGATTGATACAATTTACTTTGGTGGCGGCACGCCAACTGAATTATCAATTCAACAACTAAAGATGGTTCTTGATAAAATTAAAAGCACTTTTACAATTACTGATGATTGTCATATGACTATCGAATCTAATCCTGGGGAAGTAGATTTACAGTATCTAACTAAGTTAGTAAATCTTGGTTTTAATCGCATTAGTTTTGGTGTTCAAACCTTTGATGATAAGGCGCTTACTATGTTGCATCGCAGTCATAATGGTGAAAAGGCTAAACAAGCTGTTTACGATGCTAAAGAGGCGGGATTTACTGATATTAATATTGATTTAATCTATGGTTTACCACGACAAACCTTAGAGGATATTCAGCGTAATTTAAATATTGTAAAAGACCTACCGATTAATCATATTTCTACGTATGGCTTACAAGTTGAGATAGGTACATATTTATATCATTTAGTACAAAAGAACTTGATCTCTATTCCTAGTGAAAGTATAGATGAGTTAATGTATGATACGATGATGGCTGGTTTAAAAGAACTAGGATTTGAGCGATACGAGATTTCAAATTTCGCGAAGGGTAATTCCTATAGTCGTCATAATTTAAAATATTGGCATTATATAGATTATTTAGGCTTTGGTGCTGGTGCTCATTCCTTCTATGACGGAGTACGCCGTAGTAATAATCGTAACATAATGCCTTATATACAATCCGTTGATCGATACACTATGCCTACTATCGATACGGAGACGATTACTGTAGAGCGAGCGCACGAGGACTTTTGCTTCTTAGCGCTTCGCACTAAGTGGGGACTTGATGAGCAAAAATTTGAGGATAGATTTGGTGTATCTGTTCATAATTCATTTGATAATATATTAGAAGATTTGGTTACTAAAGGCTTATTAGAGTACCAAAATGGTAGTTATCATTTAAGTTCTGAAGGGGCCAAGCATGGGAATTATGTGTTTAGTCAATTTATTCGTGAGTAATTTCTCACAGTTTCTCAAAATCTAATATGTTAGTATAAATAGGATGATGATGAATAAGCATGCTAGATTTGAGGAGGAACGATGAAGACATCTGTAATATTACACGGTTTGCATAATGAATTTACTTTAGATCAAATGAAAGCATGTATAACACTGGCTGAAAAATATGGAGGATCCTTCCGTCATGTTGTAACAGGTATACAAATTACAGGTATAGAAAAAGATGATAAAGAACAGCTTATCTCTGAACTGCCTGAAGGTGTGACTACTGTTATTCATAGGGGTGTTAATTCCTTAATCGCCTGCGTAGGTAAAGGCTATTGTAAAAATGGCCAAATGGAAACTAAAGAATTGGCTGATTATGTAGAGAGAAAACATTACGGCCGAAAAACATCTCACAAGTGCAAAATTGGTATCAGTGGCTGTGGTCGTAACTGTCCAGATGCAATGGTAAAAGATATTGCTTTTATTGGTACGTCTCAAGGTTTTATGTTAGCTGTTGGCGGCAATACAGGAATGCGACCAGAGGCTGGTAAAATTTTGGCTAGAAAGCTTACTGTTGAGCAATCCAAAAAAGCTGTAGATATCTTAGTAGATTGGTATGCAGAACATGGCGAGCCCCGTGAGCGTATGGGAAAACTATTAGAACGCCTAGGTAATCCCTTAGAAGGTGTAGAACTATAAATAGCTATATTTTAAGTGCTAATGGTTTTATAAATTCTTAATCTGTACGTTTATCTAGAGAGTGATTGGTTTTTCTCTGAATTTTAGTAACAATAAAATTATTAGATATATAAACACTTATACTATTTCATGGTTTTAATAATACAAATTTTATTAGACCATCATATTCTACTTTTTAGATTTTAGAATATGACATAAATGTAGATAGTATAAGTGTTTTCTTATTATTACACTTTGATTTTTTGACTAATTAATTTAAAATATTCAATTGTCTTTTTGACTAAATAGATATTATTTGACTTTTTAAGGATTTTTTTGCTTGACAATTTTTTCCTATGTGATAATATTATACATGCGATTAGCACTCAAAGTTTATGAGTGCTAACAAGAGGTGTCATTATGGATGAAAGAAAACAGCGCATCTTGCGAGCCATAATTGAAGACTACGTTAAATCTGCTGAACCTGTAGGTTCCAGGACGATTGCAAAGAATTATAATCTTGGTATTAGTCCTGCAACAGTACGAAATGAAATGTCCGATTTAGAGGAGTTAGGCTATTTGGAGCAACCTCATACATCGGCGGGACGTATTCCTTCAGCTAAAGGCTATCGCTTATATGTTGATTCTATGTTGAGTCGACAACCTGTTCCATTACAGGATGCTGAGAAAATTGAAATGTTATGGAAACATTCTAATGGATCTACGAGTGAGCTCTTCTTAAATATGGCTAAATTATTATCACAAGTAAGCCATAGTATGAGTTTGTTCTTAGCTCCAGCCCATGATAGAGCATTAATCAAATACATTCATGTATTGCCGCTCGATTCACATCAAGCTGTTATGGTTGTTATTACTGAGACTGGTGCTCTTGATAATGAATTAATGTACTTTACTGAAGGCGTTTCGCCTGATGTATTACAAAGTTTAGCTATGCAATTTAGCAATGCTTTACAGAATATAAGTATTGGTCATGTAACGGCTGAAGCTTTAGGAACACTATTGATTCATATGGAAGGTCCACAAGGGATTTTGATGATCCTTTCAGAAACATTATTACGAGCAATTAATAAACGTAAGTTGTTCTATTCTGTAGGTACCACAGAGTTGTTAAATCAACCAGAGTTTAAGTCTGTTGAAAAAGTGCAACCCTTGCTTTCATTAGTGGAAGAACAAAATCAATTGGGACAACTATTAAAGGATGATTCACCTACACCTGTAAAGGTAAAGATTGGCAATGAAAATGATACCGAAGCACTTCAATCGATGAGTGTAGTACAAGCTGATTTTACAAATCAGGATCAACCTATCGGTACTCTTGCTATTCTAGGACCGACACGAATGGAATATGGTCGTATCATTGGCATGTTGTCTCATATGAAACATATAATGGAATCTATGGTAAAAGAACAAAAATAGAAAGGGCATATAATGGCTGAAGAACAAGACATTAAACAAGAAACAGTTGACGAAACAGTGGAAACTACAAATGTAGAGACGCCAGCTGTTGAGGAAGCTGAAGAAGTTATGGCGGACGCAGCTCAAGTATTAGAGGAGCTCAAAGCAGACTTTGATAATCGCTATAAGCGTTTACAAGCGGACTTCGACAACTTCAAACGTCGTACTAATCAAGAAAAAGAGCAACTTGCAGGATATGTTAAAGGGGATGTACTTACAGATTTACTTCCTGTATTAGATAACTTTGAACGAGCTGTTCAAAGCCCAGCAGAAGGTGATGCAAAGGTATTCCTTGATGGATTCATCATGATCCATCAAAACTTGATGGCTATGTTATCTAAACACGGTTTAGCCGTTATCGATGCGGTAGATAAACCATTTGATCCAAATTTCCATCAAGCGATTATGCGAGTGCCGTCAGATGAATATGAATCTGATACGGTATGTGAAGTATTACAAACTGGCTATACTGTTGATGGTCGTTGTATTCGTCCAGCAATGGTAAAAGTTGTTGAATAGATTATAAAGGTTTTAGGAGGCATATATTATGGCAAAGGTAATTGGTATTGATTTAGGTACTACAAACTCTTGTGTTGCGGTTATGGAAGGCGGCGAACCTACGGTTATCACTAACCAAGAAGGCGCTCGTACTACTCCTTCCGTTGTTGGTTTTGCAAAAAATGGCGAACGTTTAGTAGGTCAATTGGCTAAACGTCAAGCTGTATCTAACCCAGAAAACACAATCATTTCTATTAAACGTCACATGGGTACTGACTACAAAGTAACTGTAGAAGGTAAATCTTATACTCCTCAAGAAATTTCTGCTATGATTCTTCAAAAAATCAAAGCTGATGCAGAAGCTTACTTGGGCGAGCCTGTTAAACAAGCAGTTATTACAGTTCCTGCTTACTTTACAGATGCTCAACGTCAAGCTACTAAAGACGCTGGTGCTATTGCAGGCCTTGAAGTACTTCGTATCATCAACGAACCTACAGCAGCAGCTCTTGCATATGGCGTAGATAAAGATGAAGATGGTAAAGTTCTTGTATTTGACCTTGGTGGTGGTACATTCGACGTATCTATCCTTGAACTTGGTGATGGCGTATTCGAAGTATTGGCAACATCTGGTAATAACCATCTTGGTGGCGATGACTTCGACCAACGCATTATGAACTACCTTATTGAAGAATTCAAAAAAGAAACTGGTATCGATTTATCCAATGATAAATTAGCTGATCAACGTTTAAAAGAAGCTGCTGAAAAAGCTAAAATTGAATTGTCTGGCGTAGCTAGCACAAATATCAACTTACCATTCATCACAGCTGATGCTACTGGTCCTAAACACTTGGATGTAACATTGACTCGTGCTAAATTCGAAGAATTGACTGCTGATTTGGTACAAGCTACAATCGAACCTACTCGTAAAGCTATGAACGATGCTGGTTTATCTGCATCCGATATCGATAAAGTCTTGTTAGTTGGTGGTTCTAGCCGTATTCCAGCTGTACAAGAAGCTATTAAAAAAGTATTGGGTAAAGAACCAACCAAAAACGTTAACCCAGATGAATGTGTAGCTATTGGTGCTGCTATTCAAGGTGGTGTATTAGTAGGTGAAGTTAAAGACGTATTGTTGCTTGATGTAACTCCATTGTCTCTTGGTATCGAAACAATGGGTGGTGTATTCACACGTATTATCGATCGTAACACTACAATTCCTACATCTAAATCTCAAGTATTCTCCACTGCAGCAGATAATCAACCATCTGTAGATATCCATGTATTGCAAGGTGAACGTGAGTTCGCAGCAGATAATAAAACATTGGGTCGCTTTAACTTGGATGGTATTCCAGCAGCTCCTCGTGGGGTTCCTCAAATCGAGGTAACATTCGACATCGATGCTAACGGTATCGTACATGTAAAAGCAAAAGACTTGGGTACTCAAAAAGAACAAAAAATTACAATCACTTCTTCTAGCGGCTTGAAAGAAGACGAAATCGATCGCATGGTTAAAGAAGCTGAAGCTCATGCAGCAGAAGATAAAGCTAGAAAAGAAGAATTAGATGTTAAGAACAATGCAGATTCCTTGGTTTACCAAGCTGATAAAGCATTGAAAGAACTTGATGGTAAAGGCGATACTGCTTTATTGAAAGAAGTTGAAGAAGCAAAAGATAAATTGAAAAAATCTATTGAAGCTGGCAACATTGAAGACATCAAAAAAGATAGTGAAGCTTTGGAACAACCATTACATAAATTAGCAGAACAAATGTATGCAGCAGCACAACAAGCTCAACAAGCAGCTGGTGGTGCAGATCAAGGTCAACAACAAACAAAATCTGATGACAATGTAGTTGATGCTGATTACACAGTAGTGGATGACGACAAGAAATAAGAAGGGTTGGTAACTAATGGCACGTGATTATTATGACATCCTAGGGGTTAGCAAAAATGCCTCTCAAGATGAAATCAAAAAAGCCTTCCGTAAAAAGGCACGCCAATACCATCCAGATGTAAATAAAGATAATCCAAAGGAAGCGGAAGCAAAGTTTAAAGAAGCGAACGAAGCTTACGAAGTATTGTCTGACGAAACTAAAAAAGCTCAATATGACCAATTCGGCCACGACGCCTTCAAACAAGGAGGCGGCGCTGGCGCCGGTGGTTTCCAAGGAGGCTTTGGAGGTTTCGGTGGTCAAGCTGGTGGCTTTGGTGATATCTTTGGCGACATTTTTGGAGGCATGTTTGGTGGTGGACGCCAACAACAAGGCCCTCAAAAAGGCAATGATTTGCGCGAAGATATTGATATTTCCTTTGAAGATGCAGCTTTTGGTAAATCTATGGAAATAGAAGTGCATCGTCATGAAGAATGTGATCACTGTCATGGTACTGGTGGTGAACCAGGATCTCGTGTCGATACTTGTCCAAACTGTCATGGTTCAGGTCAAGAAGCGGTTATTCAAAATACTCCATTTGGTCGTATGCAATCCGTTCGCACTTGTTCCCGCTGTCATGGTACTGGTAAAAGCATCGAAAAACCTTGTTCCAAATGTCGTGGAACGGGTGAAATGTTGGCAAAACGTAAAATCTCTATCAAAATTCCAGCAGGTGTAGATAGTGGTTCCCGCTTACGCGTTGCTAATGAAGGTGAACCTGGTATCTTAGGTGGTCCTAAAGGCGATCTTTACGTTTATATCTTTGTTCGTCCTCATAAGGAATTTGAACGAAATGGCAATGACGTTATTAGCCGTGTGAATATTAGCTTTGCTCAAGCTGCATTAGGTGCGACTATACAAGTTAACACCTTAGATGGTAAAGTAGAGTTAAAGATTCCGGAAGGTACTCAAACGGGAACGGCATTCCGCGTAAAGGGCAAAGGTATTCCATATTTGCGTAACCCTAAACAACGGGGGGACCAACATATTGTAGTAACTGTCCAAACGCCTAAGAAGTTGACAGACACTCAACGTGAGTTATTATTACGCTTTGCAAATGAAAGTAACGAAGATGTAAATAACTTACAAGTGAGCAAGAGTCTCTTTGAAAAAATTAAGGACTGTTTGACTAAATGAACAGCTCATGTGAAGGAATGGTTTGTTCCATCACATTCCCTATAAAGGAGCATATATGCAATGGATAGAAGTATCCATTGTCTGTGAAAGAGTAGCCACCGATGAGGTGACTACTCTTTTTGACGATTATGCAGACAATGGAATTATAGAAGAAGATGTAGAAAATCACCCAAATTTAATTAAATTAACAATGTATGCAGATCCATCTTTGGATATAGATACAATTAAGTCAGATTTAGAAAATCGTCTTACAGAAGCAAATATTAATGTTACATCAATTAATGCTAATATATTAGATGAATCTACATGGCTTAATTCTTGGCAACAATATATTGAACCTACAGAAATCTTACCTAATTTGATTATTAAACCAGCATGGCAGGAATACGAGAATATCGATAATAAAACTATTATTGAAATCGATTCAGATATTTCATTTGGTACAGGTTCTCATGAGACAACAAAGACTTGCGCAGAGCTATTAAAATCCTATAGTGAATCTATGGATCTTAATACAGTTACTTGTTTAGATATTGGTACTGGCACAGGTATTCTGTTATTAGTAGCAGCATATTTAGGTGTCAAAAATCTAGTCGGTATAGATATAGAAGAATATGCTGCCAATCAAGCGCGCATTAACTGTGAGAATAATCATGTATCAGCTGAAATAATTTGTGGTAATTTGGATAGTGATTTCAATGGTACTGCTCAAATAATTTTAGCGAACTTAACAGTGGATCCTCTTAAAATACTATTACCTCAAATTGGTAATAAACTTGTTGATAAGGGTATTTTAATTATTAGTGGTATTATAGATGATCGGTATGATGAAATCATGCCATATATTAAGGCTAATTGGCATATTATTGAGGAGCGCATTGCAGGGCCTTGGCATACATTTGC
>URQX01000024.1 GCA_900550175.1 uncultured Veillonella sp. | reverse complement strand
AAAAAAAGACCATCTCTTCCACATATAAAGGGTAGAGATGGTCTCTTTTTAGTTCTATGATTATACGACTTTTATAAGAATAAAAGTACGTATACATCATTTATTTTTGTTTAAACATCCAATAGATGTAGTAAATAACAAGTGCATACGTCACTACATCAAATACAGGCAAGAATGGTACCATTTTAGACAAACGTCCAAAACCATGAACATGAATATTTGCTGCAATGATAGCAATAAGGTTCAAACGATGAATCCAGATTGCTTTTTTACAAGATACAGATTTTGCCATATTGCCTACCCAAGGCGTTAAGTACAATACGGCAAAGATAAGAGCAATAAACATGGCTCCAAGGGAGATATAACCGCCCCAGAATCCTAAGAAGGACTTCAATGCTTTCAAGAAGTATACATACCAATGTGCACATACAAGAACAACACTAACGATACCTACGATGCGATGAACTTCAAACATTTCTTTTGGATTATATCGTTTGATAAACCATTTTGGTCTTGTTGCAATATATGTTAATACAAGCCATGCAACATAAGGAATAAGACCTAAGTGAACCTTCCAGTTACCAAATGATCTACCTCCTGTTACATAACCATATTCTACCATTCCCATAAATATTAGGGATAAAACCGCAATCCATATTAAAATATGGTATTTACTCTTAAACTGTTTTTTTACTACTTCTGCCATATAAACCTCACTATTTCTTATACAAACTACCAGTATATATCTAGTTGGCCTAATGTAGCATGCTAACAATTTCAATCCACATAGCATTCTACTTAGAACTTAAAACTAATTAGTTATTAAATCCAGATCCATCCTAAAATTAGAACTAGAATTTGAAGCTGAGGTCTGCACGGTAGTAATCATTTACACGGTTACCATCTTGTGTTTTCGCATGGAAACCATAGTATGCATTAATACCAATATTTTTCTCTGGTGCGTAAGATGCACCTAATTGCCATGCTTTATAACCTTCATACCGTGTTTTCTTCAATAAATCATTAGATTCATATTTTTGCGTTTTAAATACTGGGGCATTTTTAGCTTGATCAAAGTAATCTAAGCGGATATCCCAAGAGTTCTTCTTGTTAATTTTATAATCGCCCCATTTAACGCCTACGTTCCAAACATCGGAATCACTCAAGCCAGATGCTTTTACCCACTCGCCATCAATACCGAATTTACCAACATTATATTTAGCATTAAAGCCATATACATTATCGAATTCGTTATTTTTCTTGCCATTACCCATACGTACATTTGTTGTACCTACATGAGCAAACATACCGCCAAAGCTAAAGTGATCATTAACAGCTACATGGGCATTAATAAGACCTACATCACCATTATCAGCTTTACTAGTCTTAGCAAAACGGCCTGCTGTCATATAACCATATGCACCATTTAATGTAACTTTATCACCTAGCTTCGCTGTAGCGCCTACACCATCAAAGTTAGAGCTATAAATCAAGCCACCACCAAATTTTTGGGTATAACGACCAGCATCAACTACAACATTTTTACCGAATTTATGCTCTACATATGCTAAATCCCAATTAGCTTGAGCATCTTTAGAACTATCACCTAGTTCAATAGAGCCTGTTGTAATACGAGCTTTTACAGATGTATTTTTATTAACCTTTGCATCTAGGCCTAAACGTACACGGGCTGTAAGTTTATCTTCGTAATCATAACCATCGATACCCTCTTTACCGATGTAGTTGATACGAGCATCACCAGTAACCTTTACATTGCCTACGCGATCTTCCAATTTAGCTACACGCACACCAAGTGTATTCAATTCATTGGAAAACTCGTCGGCCAAGCGGTTCAACATAGCTTGTTGTTCTGCATTAGCACGATCTTGATTAGCCATGCCTTTCGCAATCATTTGAGCCATTTCGTAACGAGTAATGTTATTTTGGCCTTTAAAAGTACCATCAGGATAACCATTGATAATACCAGCTGTAGCCAATTGATCTACTGCTTGGTATGCCCAGCTATCGGACGAAACATCGGAAAATGGGTTAACAGCAAAGGCTGTAGCCACACCCATCATGGCTGCTACTGCAAAAGCACTAGTCATTTTACGTTTGATCATAATAAACCTCACACAATAAATAATGATTAATAAAAAATGAAAAAATAATGAAATATATGGCTATAATTATCATTATCATATTTAACATAAAAATAATAGCAATTTTCATTATGCGAGTAAAGAGAGAATGTATATCAATCTCACAATTATACATGACTTTAATTAATAACTTATTATATACGGCTCAACATAACCATTCACATGATCCTACAAAGGTAGGCATGAAACATAGTAATATACAAAAATCCCTCCTGTATACACCAGAAGGGATTTCGTTTAATCTATTAATTTCTATTATATCTCTTATTTCTTTTTAAACATCAAGTAGATGCAATAAATCACAAGACCATATGTAATGATATCAAAGACTTGAAGGAATGGTACCATTTTAGAAATTCTTGTAAAGCCATGGATATGAATATCTGCAGCAACTAATGCAACTAAGTTGAAACGGTGCAACCAAATACCAATATTACGGCTAGATGCAGTTACTTTTCTAAGTTTTGGAGTTAAGAACGCAAGGCCAGAGATTGTACCAATACCGAAGGAAGTAAGGGCTACATAGCCACCCCACCAACCGAGAACGGATTTAGCAGCTTTACCGAAATAGAGATACAAATGGAATGCAATAACAGCTACAGATGCAATACCTAATGCACGGTGAACCTTGAACATTTCACATAAATTATAACGACTTGTAAACCATTTAGGACGAGTTGCCAAATAAGTCATCACAATCCACGTACACCAAGGTACAAGACCTGTATAGACTTTATAGTTCCCGAAGGCACGACCACCTACGATATAGCCCCACTCTAGCAAACCGATCATAATTAAGGAGAATACTACAATCCATATGAAGATATGGTAAATACTCTTATACTGTTTCGTTTCCACTTGATTCATCATAAACCTCTCTAACATAATTCCTGAAATACTAATTTTACTTAACATATTTTATCATTTAAATCGAAATTTGCAGATTACTTATATTAGATAGGTAGCATTCATTATAAGAATAATTCTAATTTAGTCTTTCATTTTAACTATATAAACAACTCAAAGGTGTTTCGGTAAAAGATAGGTAATTCAATCAGAAATAGTGTTATGTTATGTTATGTTATCTAAACTACTCTAACAAAAATTAATAAATAAAAGCCCCTTGTAGTAGTGAGCATCAGCTTTCACTATTACAAGGGGCTACGATTAATTTGTCATATCATGAAGGGCATACAAATTAATCATCATCCTAATTATTTTTCGTCTCGTTTACGATATACAATGAACGGACGTGTTAAGTAGTTGAGTGGAACACTCAAGCAGTGTACCAAACGGCTGAATGGGAAGATAATAGCTACCACCATCCACGCTAACATGTGGAATTTAAACATGAATGGTACACCTTCCATCAAGGATGGATCAGGCATAAAGGATAGTAAGCTACGGAACCAAGGACCGATAGATACGCGGTAATCAAAGAAACCAGATGCATTTAGCAATGTACCAGCCATACCGCTGAAAATAGCTAATGTTAAGAACAAATATAACCATTTATCAAGACCAGATGTGTTAACTTTCATAGCAGGTACAGTAAAGCGGCGTTTCATCAAGAGCAAGAAGCCTACGATGAAGATAATGCCAGCTACAGCACCCATGTATAACGCACCATCATGGTACATATGGTCATTAATACCGATTGCAGCAGTCCAAGTTTTAGGGATTAACACACCTACTACGTGACCACCGATAACGCAAAGCAAGCCAAAGTGGAACAATGGATTGGCAATGCGCAATTGTTTTTTCTCTAAAAATTCACTCGATTTTGTAGTCCAGTTTCTTTCAAAGTAGAAGAAACGAACCAAAGTACCTACGATTAAGAAGGTGAAAGCGATGTAAGGCAAAGCGCCCCAAAGGAATAGATTCATCGTGCACCGTCCTCCAATCCATTTGCAACAGACAAGATAATATCAAACAAGAATGCATAAGGCAATTTAGCCTCAATGAAGCGTTCTCTAATGTATTCCAATTTTGGCTTACAATAGTCGTAAATTTCTTTTGCTTTTTCATCATCGATAACGGCACATAATTCAAGAAGTGCTGGAATATAGTCTGGCATTTCTTTTGGCAAATCATAGTCGTTTTCTAGGAAGAAAGCTTTAAATTTAACGAGTTCTTCTGCTTGTTCCCCAGTACCTTGTAATTCATAAGTCGACAAATACATTGTTGTATTTTGACTAAAATCAAAGGTACGAACATATTGGTCTTCAAATTCTTTTTTATCGGATTCCTCTACATAGTCGAAGAATTCTAATAAACCTTGGCGAAGTTGAGGATGCCCAACAGATTGGGCGTCCTCTCTCCATTCAGGTAGTTCGTTATACCATTGTTCATCAGGATAGCGTAGAAGAAATGACGCAATAAGAGCGATTTTCTGAGCATCCTTCATTATTGACATCCCCCTGTAGGGCAAGCAAAACCGCGATTATGTTGCATTTCAAGGCGACCTTCGCGAGATACTTTTACATCAGATGGAATAACAAAGCGATCATTGTATTTGGACAATGCCAACAATTTGTACATACCGTACATTTGATCCTCTGTTAAATCAACTTTGTGATCGATAGGACCGTCACCTGTTTCACGACGACGCATGTATTCACGCATGTCGAGAACACGTTGCAATGTACGAGCTAAGATTTCTGTATTACCTGCTGTAAACAAGTTAGCAAGGTATTGTACAGGTACGCGCATTTCATGTGCATCTGGCAAGTATACATCAGATGTTACACGTTGCAAGATTGGGCTGAGTGGTGGTACATACCAAACCATTGGCAATGTGCGATACTCAGGATGCAATGGCAATGCCACGCCCCATTCTTTTACAAGTTTGTATACAGGAGATTTTTGAGCGGCTTTAATCCATGCTTCAGAGATGCCTTCAGCACGAGCCGCTTTGATAACCTCTGGATCATGAGGATCCAAAATCAAATCTAATGTATTTTCGTAAATATCTTGTTCATTTTTTGTAGCTGCCATAGCTTCTACTTTGTCCATATCGTAGAATACAACGCCAACATAGCGCATACGACCTACACAAGTTTCAGCACAGATTTGAGGCAAGCCATTTTCTAAGCGTGGGTAACAGAATACGCATTTTTCAGCTTTATTAGTTTCCCAGTTATAGAAGATTTTTTTGTATGGGCAAGATGGAACACAATGTCTCCAACCGCGGCATACATCTTGAGATACGAGAACTACACCATCTTCGTCGCGTTTATAAATCGCGCCGGATGGACATGCTGCTACACATGCAGGGTTCAAGCAGTGGTTACAAAGACGAGGCAAATAACGCATGAATACTTCTTCGTAATCAAACACGATATCTTGACCCATCTTAGTTAAGTTCACATCAGAGCGAGCATGTTGACCACCAGCCAAATCGTCATCCCAGTTAGGGCCCCAAGTAACTTCCATTTTTTGTTTCGTTACAAGAGAGCGAGGACGAGCAACTGGTTGGTTATTTTTACGACCGCCATGAATCAATGTTTCATAGTCATAAGTCCAAGGTTCGAAATAATCCTTCAACTCTGGTTGTTCAGGATGGAAGAATAATTTCATCAAACGATTTGTTTTAGAACCTGTAGAAAGAGCTAATTTACCGGAGTTATCTAGCGTCCAGCCGCCCTTCCATTTTTCTTGGTCTTCCCAATTACGTGGATAGCCTACACCTGGGCGAGTCTCCACGTTATTAAAGTACATATATTCCGCGCCTTCGCGGTTCGTCCATGTATTTTTACAAGTGATAGAGCATGTATGACAGCCTAAACACTTATCCAAATTTAGGACCATGGATACTTGAGCTTTAATCTTCAAGCCAATCCACCTCCTTCAACTTACGAGCCACAATTGTCATATCACGTTGGTTACCAGTTGGGCCATAGTAGTTAAAGCCATAGCTCAATTGACCATAACCGCCAATCATGTGTGTCGGTTTCATGTGAATATGAGTTGGTGCGTTGTGTGTACCACCGCGACGGTCTTTCTTAACTTGCGTACCAGGAACGTTGATGTGACGATCTTGAGAGTGATGCATATAGGAAATGCCACGAGGAATACGTGGAGATACAACTGCACGAGCTGCAACTACACCATTTTTATTGAAAGCTTCTACCCAGTCATTATCTTTAACGCCAATTTCTGCTGCATCATCTTCGTTGAGCCAAATAGTTTGACCACCACGGAACAATGTCAACATTTGTTGGCTATCGAAGTACATACTATGAGTAGACCACTTATTATGTGGTGTTAAGTATTTCAATGTAATTTCTGGAATACCTTCTTGTTTGTAGTCACCTTGTACTGGTTTGTAGGACAATACAGGTTTGTACAATGCCATAGCTTCACCGTAATCGCGCATCATTTCATGATCACAATAGAAGGATTGACGACCTGTTACGGTACGGAATGGTACTTTATCTTCTGTAGATGTTGTGAATGGGGAATAACGACGGTTTTTATCGTTTTTACCAGTACTTGTTACAGAGCTAATAATGAAGCGTGGTTGGCGAACCATGTCATCAAAGGTAATTTTTTCTTGTTCACGACCTTTTGCATTCTTTTCAAGATCAGAAAGACCAGTTTTTTCTTCCATTGCCTTCCAAGAACGAACAGCCAATTTACCATTTGTACAAGAAGATAATGTCAATACAGCATTACAAGCTTCTTTACATTCGTAAATGCTTGGACGGCCATGAGAAATGAATTCTGGATTATCGATTGTACCATTTTGTGCGTACAATGTTTGATATTCATCAGATACATCCCAAGCCAAGCCATGGGCACCCATTTTGTTTTCGATATTAGGTCCCAAAGCAATGAATTTTTCAAAGATTTGGCCATAGTTGCGTTTTACATGAACGAGGTTAGGCATTGTTTTACCAGGAATTGGTTCACATTCGCCTTTGCTCCAGTCGAGAACCTTACCTTCTGGTTGAGCCACTTCACCTGGGCTGTCATGACCAAGAGGCAATGCTACGATGTCTTCGTATTCTGTGAAGCCAGACTCTTTTGCTACGCGAGATACTGTTTCTGCAAGGGTACGGAATGTATCCCAGTCAGATTTAGTTTCCCATGCGCAATCAACAGCAGCTTGGAATACGTGTACATATGGATGCATATCTGTAGAAGACAAGTCTTCTTTTTCATACCATGTAGCTGCAGGGAATACGATATCAGAGTACAAGCCTGTAGAAGCCATACGGAAGTCGATGTCGATTAAGAGGTCAAGTTTACCTGCCCCATCAGCTTCACGCCATTTGATTTCTTCTGGACGTGTAGGTGCATCGTCATCTTCTAATACCGCATTTTTAGTACCTAATAAATGTTTCAAGAAGTATTCATGGCCTTTAGAAGAGGAACCAATAAGGTTCGCACGCCATACAAACAAGTTGCGTGGATGGTTTTCTTTAGCCGCAGGATCTTCTACGCAGAATTGTAATTCTTTATTTTTCAACGCTTGCGCCACATATTGATTAATTTCTGCTTCTGTACCAGCACCAGCTGCACGAGCATCGTTAATCAAGTCTTGGCTGCCTTTATTGAAAGTAGGATATGATGGCAACCAACCTAAACGAGCCGCTAATACGTTGTAATCGCCAGGGTGACGATAACGAGGCTTAGCTAATTTAGATACGCGGTCTGCCAAGTCGATGCAATCAGAACGATATTGTTCTGTAGCAAAGTAGAACCAAGATGTACCATTTTGCAAACGAGGAGCTTTACTCCAGTCATTAGCTGTCATGATACCGCCCCAGCCTTCAATAGGACGAAGTTTTTCTTGACCTACATAGTGAGCCCAGCCACCACCGTTAACACCTTCTGTACCGCAGAACATGATAAGGTTCAAGATGGTACGGTAAATCACGTCAGCATGGTACCAGTGGTTGATACCACCGCCCATGATAATCATGGAACGACCTTTAGTTTTTTCTGCATTATCTGCAAACTCACGAGCTGTAGTAATAGCGATATCTGCTTTTACACCAGTAATTTTTTCTTGCCATGTAGGTGTGTAAGGAGTGTCATCTGTGTAAGATGTTGCCACTTCACCACCGATACCACGGTCGATACCATAGTTAGCAAGAATAAGGTCATATACGGTAGTTACTTTTACAGGACCATCTACAGTTTGTACTGTAATTGTAGGAATAGCACGTTCAATTACACCTTCGTGCTCTTCATCGCCAAAGTATGGCAACTTAACAACAGTCACGTCTTCACGTTGATCAAACACGGATAAGCGAGGATCGATTTTAGCCCCTGTATCGCGGTTTTCAAGGCGTAAATTCCATTTTTGTGGATTTGTATGACGTTCGCCCATTGTACCATTAGGAATAACGATTTCATTTGTTGTTTCATCGATCAATACCATTTGGAAGTCTGCGCCTTCCTCTTGGCGGCCTAAGTCCTTAGCATTCAAGAAACGACCAGGTTGAACTGTGCCGTTGATGTCTTCAACGCGTACAAGGAATGGCATATCTGTGAACTCTTTAGCATACTCTTTGAAGTATGGAGTTTCCTTGTCGATGTAGTATTCTTTTAAAATTACGTGGCCCATTGCCATAGCAAGAGCCGCATCAGTACCGGCTTTTACATTGAGCCAAGCATCGGAAGAAGTTGTAGATTCCGCATAGTCAGGGGATACGGATACTACTTTAGTACCTTTGTAACGAACCTCTGTTAAGAAGTGAGCATCTGGCGTACGAGTCAATGGTACGTTAGAACCCCAAGTCATGATGTAACCAGCATTGTACCAGTCACCAGATTCAGGTGTATCAGTTTGTTCACCCCAAACTTGAGGGCTAGAAGGTGGTAAATCGGCATACCAGTCATAGAAGGACAATGGTGTACCACCCATTAAGTTAAGGAAACGAGCACCTGCTGCATAGGACAACATGGACATCGCTGGGATTACAGAGAAGCCTGCGTTGCGGTCAGGGCCGTATGTTTTTGCAGTATATAATAAGGATGCAGCAGTAATTTCTGTCGCTTCATCCCATGTGGAGCGCACAAAGCCACCCATACCACGGGCAGATTTGTATTTCTTCGCTTTTTCAGGATCTTCTACGATAGATTTCCAAGCTTCGATTGGGTTCTTAGCATGCTTTTTAGCTTCTCTCCAAAGCTCAGCCAATTCGCCGCGCACATATGGATATTTTACGCGCAATGGGCTATAGAGATACCAAGAGAATGTTGCACCACGAGGGCATCCACGTGGTTCGTAATCCGGCATATCATCTGGTGTTTCAGGGTAATCAGTAGCCTGATTTTCCCACGCTACAACACCATTCTTAACGTAGATATTCCAGCTACAAGAACCAGTACAGTTTACGCCATGCGTTGTGCGGACAACTTTATCGTAAGACCAACGGTCACGATAAAAATTTTCCCACTCGCGACCGCCATCTTCAGTTATTTGATGGCCGCTTGGAGATACGTTCTTCTTCCGAAGAAACTTAAACTTTTGAGACAACAAGCTCATCTCATGTCCTCCTTCAAAACTACAAAAAAATCCCTTGCATTAGCTGAGCTAACACAAGGGAGAAAATACTGTTATTCGATATTACTAATATTAGGGTCTATATTATCAACCTCTAAATCTAGTAATCCGATTAAAGCGTCAAAATCACAGATTACTAGATGGTGTTTGTCATAGGCTACATAGCCCAACTTACGCAACTCACTTAGCATGCGATTTAAACTTTCTCTTGATGTGGCAGCAAATTCAGCCAACTCTTGATTTGTTAGGGCGATATCGATAAAGATACCATCCTCGCGCTCTACACCATAACTATTGGCTAAGCGCAACAAGGTAGAATAAAATGCTCCCTTCTTGCCATATAGTAGCAAGTCTCGGTATTTTGCCTGTTGACGACGCATATGTAATGTGTAGATTTGCATCATCGCAATAGCCAATGAATGATCTTTTGCAATAGCTGACTCTAACACATCATAGCGAATGGAATAAACAGAGCAATCCTCCCGAGCGATGGCGTTGAACACATAAGTTCTTGTGTTCTCCTCATACAACGGAACCTCACCAATTACATTATTCGGACCTACTAGACGCAACGCAAAAATGTGCCCACTAGCTTCGAATTTCTTAATGCTCATTCTACCTTTTAACACTACGTAAAAGTGTTCTGCCTTGTCCCCCTCGTGGAAGAGAAAATCACCTTTTTTAAGATGGAGTTCCTCGCCCGGCAAAGCAAGTAATTGGTTAATTAAATTTTTATCCATACCTTCACCACTCCATTGTACTTTTAAAATAAAATCCATTAGTTATACTAATCTATTTATAGTAAAAGTACATGTATTATATACTTTTTTGTATATATAAGATTATTATAACTTATTAATTTCAGAATATGTGTGTTTTATGTCACATTCACAAAAATTTTTACAATATATAATATATTTGTGATATAAGACATTGCAAATTTTGTTGATACAATAATTATAACTCAGTTCTCTAGGTAATTCGAATACTTTCTATAGAAATTCTATAGATTGCAATATTCATATACATTGACTGATACTTGTATCTTCCATGTCTTCATTGCATGTATAGTTTTTCAGTAAGGAGAAGTTCAAAATGAGCGAACTAAAAATGCCTCAAGTAGGGGCAAGCCGAAGCGAAATTGTGGCTAATTGGCAACCAGATAATCCAGAATTTTGGGAAAAGTTTGGTAAAAAAATTGCTAAACAAAACTTGGTTATATCCACAATTGCATTAACCCTTTCATTCTGTGTATGGTATTTATGGGCAACCATTGCAGCGCAACTCAACGGCGCAGGCTTTAATTTCACAACCGATCAATTATTTACCTTAGCTGCGTTGCCAGGCCTTGTAGGTGCTACATTACGTTTTGTATATACCTACATGCCAGCCTTAATCGGTGGTAAAAACTGGACATTTATTTCCACACTTATTCTATTAGTTCCTGTTGTATGGCTCGGCTTTGCCGTTCAAGATACAACAACTTCTTATACGACATTCATGATTTTGACTGCCCTTATCGGTTTAGCGGGCGCCAACTTCTCGTCCTCCATGGCGTACATTGGCAACTTCTTCCCTAAATCCGAAAAAGGTACTGCTCTTGGTATCAACGGCGGTGTTGGTAACCTTGGTATTTCCGTAATCTACTTCTTGGCTCCATTCGCTATGGGTTCTGCTGCACTAGGTAGTGTATTTGGTGTAACACCAGCTATCATCAAAGGAAACGCAGTATACCTTGCCAATGCAGCTTTCATGTGGATCGTACCACTCGTTGTTATCCTTGCACTTATGACACGATTCATGGATAACTTGCCATTAGAAAAACCAAATCCTAAAAACCTAGTACAAATCTTTGGTAACAAACACACTTGGGCGCTTACATTGTTATATACATGTTCCTTCGGTGCTTTCTCTGGTTATGCAGCAGCACTTGGTCTATTAGTAGGTAAAGAATTCCCAGAAGTACCATTTGCTTCTATCGCATTCGTAGGTCCACTTGTAGCAGGTGCACTTCGTCCTGTAGGTGGTTGGTTAGCAGACAAAATTAACAGCGGTACAAAAGTTACCTTTGTAAGCCTTCTCGGACTATGTGCTACAACAGCTCTAATTGCAGTTGGCGTAGATATGCACAACTTCCCATTCTTCTTTGCTATGTCCGTGTTGACATTCGTATGCTGTGGCTTCGCAACTGGCGCTACATTCCGTATGATTCCTCACGTATTTGGCAATCCATTACTTTCCTCTTTAATTACAGGTTTCGTTGCTGCCGTAGCTGCATACGGTGCCTTCATTACACCTAAAATCTTCGGCTTTGTATATTCCATGTTTGGCAATATTCACCCAGCCTTTGCTGTATTGTTAGCCTTCAACATCGTAACTGTAGCAGTATGCTATTGGTTCTATGTGCGTAAAGCAGCTAATATGAACGTATAATTTTCTGGAAACAGAAAATTTACGTTCACTCCACAGTACAACAAAATATAATTCACTTTTCTAAACTAAGTGATAAAAGAAACCCCGCATCTCTCCTCCATACATATCAGGTCTGCGGCCTAGGGCCTTGACCTCGTAAGTCGGATCGATGCGGGGTTTTCTTTTATTATCCAAAGATTTCTTCTAGTAGTGCATCGTCGATGATGGTACCAACGTAGAAGTCGCTGAAGATGCCGTATTTTGCACTGGCTACTTCAAAGCGCATATCGTATACGATTTTTTTGAATTGAATGTCGTCATTACTGAAGATGGTAATGCCCCATTCCCAGTCGTCTAGGCCACAGCCACCTGTTGTAAATTCAGATAAAACGTCTAAATATGTTTTACCAAGTTCGCCGTGAGATTTCATTAACATACCACGTTCTTGAGGTGGTAGCATGAACCAGTTATCATCACCTTCACGTTTTTTGCTCATGTTATAGAAGCAAATGTATTTGTCACGAGGTACATGAGGGTATAGTTTTTGGTTAACTTCTTCTGTATCGAGTTTAGCTTTAACGTAAGCACTTACTTCTGTTACAGATGTATAGGAATATGTTTGAACTAATACGCTTGCAATCGCGAGGCGACGGAATTTGCGTTCTACTTGCGCCAAGTATTCAAGGGATGGACCAAGGATCCATAGGATTAAGTCCCCTTTTGCGCCATTGCAATCATAGAATGCATAGCTACCTTCTTTAGCTTGATGTTTAGCTTCAAGATCCGCTAAAAATGCTTTTAATTCATTGCGCGCTTCTGCTTTTTCTTCAGCTGTAAAGCAGTTCCATGCACTGAAATCCATGGCAAATACCATGTGTTGGCTATGCCAACCTTCTACTGTAGGGATTGCTTTTCCCATTGTGATCACTCCTATCTATGGTGATTATATTAAAATTATATATTTCTATTACTTTAGGAATCGAAAAGACTCCATATACTATTATAGCATATGGAGTCTTTTCTTATAATTATTTATTAATATTAGTTTTCAATAGGAAATATCAATACACAAGCTAATAATAGACTGTAATGAATAGTCCCAATTAGTATTGCTTTTCGCTCAGATAAGTATTGGTATTTCACTAATTTTTACTAGTTTTCATTGCCGCCTACAATAGACTGTACGAGCTCTTTCGCCTGTTTTACACCATCAGGAATACCGATTCCATCAAATGGCGTACCAATGAGGTGTAGGTTTGGATAGTGTTTTGTCACATGTTCACGCACAGCTGTAATACCTGCTCGATGGCCCACATTATATTGCGGCATACAATGAATGAGACGGTTAATGCGAACCCATTCAGGTTGCGTAGAGAAACTCATAATACGTTGTATTTCTTTTACCGCTAATTCTGAAAGTTCCTCATCATTGAGATGCTCTACTACATCATTGCCAGGTTTACCAATAAAGACGCGCAATACGATTTTATCGTCAGGCGTTGTTTGAGGCCATTTTTGATTAAGAATAGTACACGCTGTAAGAGGCGTATCTGTGTTGCGTGTAATCAAGAGGCCCGAACCTTTTAAGTCACCATCAAAGGTAGCTTTATCAAAGGCCATAATAGCAATAGCACAGCTAGACTGCTCCATGGAGCGCAAGAAGTCAAACCCTACATCATCCTTGAACCATTGCGTATAAGTGGCAGGCGGTGTCGCGATAATCACATGATCCGCCATAGCAGGAGCTTTATCAAGAAGTACCTCTATAGCTGAATCTGTAGTAGAATCACTAGCTTCTACCCTGTTCTCAGCATTAATAGACGCAGTTCTAATAGATTTAGAATGAGACTGACAGCCACAAGCATCGTTTCCAGAGTTCTCCACATCAATAGCATACATACCTTCAACATATCGAATATTAGAAACTAGCGTACCTGTATACAAGTGCACATTACTAGGCATAGCCTCAACAATAGCGGTAATAACGCTTTCAAGGCCGCCCGTTAATTGACGGAACATCCCAGATTGAGCAGCAGTCCCCTTACGACTCGCCATATCCGCTTGAACCTTACTAGTTTGTCGGTGTGGACTAGTATTTGTGGCATGGCCAGAACTGTTTGAATTATTATTCGTAGATGCAGTTTGACTAGACTTAGCTTCATGACTTTCGAATTGACGGTCTGTCATAGTCCCTTTACCAGCACGCGGTACGTCGCCTTCAGCTACGGCACCTTTAGCCGCTTTAGTAACCCCCGCTTTGGAGTGGCCCATCTTAGCAGCCATCATACCTTTTACCATGTTCCCATATTTCTGTTCTACTTGAATAAAATGAGGGAATGTAGATAACAAGCTAATTTTATAAATATCGCCACCATAGATACCTGCTAATAATGGTTCGATGAGCTTATCCATCATTTCTTGCCCCAAATGGTATTTAAAGAAATGACCAATGGATACATCACCATTTTTATCGAGCTGATAAGGCTTTTTAAAGTAATCTAAGCCAGCGCGCAATTTTCCAGGCCATGAAATGAGCGTTGCTTTCACAAAGGGCATCATTTCTGTTGGAATCCCCATGATTGAACCGCCTGGAATGGGGTGAATTGAACCCTTATCATACACAAAGGCTTGTCCCGTTTTATTTGATACAAGGGTATCCCCTAAGCCAAGATCATAGATTAGGTCCGTCATTTCTGTTTTACGGCCTAAATACGAATCAGGGCCTAGTTCAACTACGAAATCATCAACCCGTTGTGTCTGTATTTTCCCACCAAACCGTGGTGCTTGTTCGTAAAGAGTAATGTTCCAGTCCGGCTTTGCATGACCTAAATAATAAGCCGCTGTCAATCCTGTTAGGCCACCGCCCACAATTGTTACATTCACGAATGAATCCTTTCTATTATTGCACTCGCCATCGCTTGCAAGAATGTTTCATCACAATTCGGCATCTGTGCACGCATATATACAGCGCCGCCAGCATCAACGAGTTCTTTACACTCTACATCATTATCGTACAATACCTCTACATGATTGCTTACAAAGCCAAATGGTACAAAGGCTATATGTATCGCACCACTATGCAAAGATTGATTAATTACTTCCGCTACGGTTGGCCCTAACCATTGTCCGTGAGGGGCTGCGCTCTGCCAAGCTACAGACCACTGTTCCAAATCGCAACGTTGAGCGATTTCTTTTGCACTTTCCTCTAAGGCCAATGCATAAGAGTCTGCATTATGACTATTAATAAGAGGTATGCTATGAGCACTAAAAATAACAAATACATCTTTAGTGTCATTGATGCAGTCTGAAACTGCTTTTACCCAATACTCGATAAAGGAAGGTTGATCCCACCAAGCACGAATAACATCAAAGGTTACATCTTGAAAGTCACCAATTGCAGCCTGCACTTGTTTCTCATAAGCGCCAGTACCAAGAGACGTAAAGAATGGAGCCGTTACGATAGCAATAATATGCTCTACACCTTGTTTGACTAATGCATCTACCGCATCAGCAATGGACGGCTTCATATGAAGATATCCAATGACCGATGGTATGGATGGCAACAAAGTAAGCAGTCTATTATATTGACGTTCTGCCATCGTTTGTAATTCTACGTTGGACCACTGACCAATGACATCATAACGATGGGTAAGATTTGCAACTTCAGCATCGCTCGGCACGCGACCATGACGAATACTCGTCATGTATGGCACTAAATCATCCTTACTTGAAGGGCTACCATAGGATAAGAATAATAATCCTTTTTTCTCAATGTTCACTAGATTACCCCTCTTGAGCCCATAGTTCACGACTGCGTTCATGTACATAGTCTGTGAGCCAATGAAGCTTTTTAGGATCCGCCTCTGGGAATACACCATGGCCTAAATTAAAGATATGACGGCCATAACGAACACCATCAAGTAAGATACGATCCACTTCGTGAGCTAATGTTTTTTCATCAGCGAATAAGTAGGCTGGATCGAGATTACCTTGTACCGTTTGTGTTACACCACGCTCATTAGCCATAACGATGGAGCTACGCCAATCAAGAGCGATTACATCCAATGGCAAATGAGACCAAATAGATACGAGATGATCGGTACCAACACCATTCATGGCCATAGGCAAGTGAGGGTATCGCTCTTTTACAGTCTTAATTATGCGTTCCATATGAGGATAAATACCTTGTTTATATTGGTCTGCATTCACAGCGCCTACCCAAGAGTCGAAGATTTGTAGTGCGTTCGCACCCGATTCGGCTTGCATGGACAGGTACTCAATGGACATATCCGCTAACTTTGTCATCAATGCACTCCATACATTAGGAGCACCGATAAGCATGCCACGGGTCTTATTATAATTCTTTGTTGGTCCCCCTTCGATGAGGTAAGATGCAATCGTAAATGGTGCACCACAGAACCCAATAAGAGGTACGTCGAGCATGCCAGACGTTAACAGTGTAATGGTTTTTCCAATATAATCTACCTTTGTAGGATCAAAGGTATCTAATGTATCTACATCAGCCATGGAGCGAATCGGTGTATCAAACACAGGGCCCACACCGGCTTTGAGCTCTACTTTTACATTCATCCCTACCATAGGGCTCATAATATCCTTGTAAAGAATTGCAGCATCAACGCCGTATTCTTTTACAGGTAACTCCGTAACACGAGCACATAATTCAGGCTCTTTTGTAATTTCAAAGAGCGTATATTTTTCCTTAATTTTGCGATATTCCGCTTGGCTACGACCAGCTTGGCGCATATACCATACAGGTGTTACACCAGGGTTCTTCCCTTGGATCATATCTAAATATGCTGTATTCAAGTACTCAACCCCTTTCTTTCTAA
>URQX01000023.1 GCA_900550175.1 uncultured Veillonella sp. | reverse complement strand
ACACTGACATCATCGCAGTAGGCCGTGGTACTTTGGTAGATCCTGAATTTGGTCAAAAAATTATGGACGGTAAAGGTGATACTATCGTTCACGAAGTAACACCGGAACATGTTCCAAACATGCACCTAACACCAGGCCTATTTGAAGCCTTTACACGTACTGATTCCTTGGGCTTGCCACCACTACCAGGTGCAGAAACCATCTATGACCAACATAGAGGCACATACGATAACCATCCACTAGCAATTCCATACGCGGAACAATAAAAACAAAATATTAACTAAATTAGTAAATAATGTTAGTAAATAACCTCGTAAATACACTCGTAAAAAACACAGATTATTAAGTAAATTTTTTAGTTAAAAAATCGAATCACAATACATAAAACTATACACCCATAAATAACTTGTGAAAGCAAGTTAGTAAATGAAAGGGGCTGTAATAGAGTGCGGTTTTATTGCATTCTGTTACAGCCTCTTTGCTTATTATATTTTGTTTATTACTTTTATAAATTAATTATGCTTATATATGCAGGGATTTTTGTTTTTGTGTAGAAATATATAAATAAGATGAAGTGTATATATTGATGTTTAGGAGGTATTGTTATGGAATTTGAAGGTCTTATTAAATCACATGTGCAACGGATTAAAACTTTAAAGAATGACATTTTGACAGAAGAGGCAACAAAGACATCCCTTATTATGCCGTTCTTTAGAATCCTTGGTTATGATGTATTTAATCCAAATGAATTTATGCCAGAGTTTGTAGCAGATGTGGGACTTAAAAAGGGAGAAAAAGTTGATTATGCAATCAAGCTAGACAATGAGCCCGTTATCTTAGTTGAGTGCAAATCAATTAATGAAAAACTGGAAAAACATGACTCTCAACTATATCGTTATTTCGGTACAACAACAGCTAAGTTTGCTATTCTTACAAACGGTATTGTATATAGATTCTATACAGATATTGATGAAGTCAATAAGATGGATGAAGCGCCATTTTTAGAAATTAATCTATTAGAACTACGTGATGAGCAAATTGCAAAGTTACAGCATTTTACAAAAGAGAAATTTGATCGAGATGCTATTTATGATTCGGCAGAAGGCTTAAAAAATGAGGCTCAGATTCGACAAATTATTAAAGATGAAATAGAAAATCCTAGTGATGAATTAGTTAAATTTATATTGGGTAAAGGTGTTTATAATCGAGTAAAAACACAGGCTATTATTGAAAAATATACTCCTATTGTAAAAAATGCCTTTGATTATATTATAAAAGAAATGCTTAGTAAAAAGATTGAGACTGCCTTTGCAAATACTGAACCAACTGAATCAAGCACCCCTCAATCAGACAACGAAGAAATAAATAGTAATGAAGAAGTAGAAAGTAAAATTGTTACAACAGAAGAAGAACTTGAATCATATTATATTGTTAGAGCAATTCTAAGTAAGTATATAAATGTAGACCGGATTACTTATAGTGACAAAGAAAGCTACTTTGCAATTATTTTAGACGATCATATTACTAAATGGTTATGTCGTATCTATATCAAAAAGAACAAGAAATATATTGGCATTGTAGAAAATGGTGAACAAATTAAATATACAATTGAAAATATTAGTGATATCTATGGGTATGCAGATAAAATTGTTCAAAGATTGCAATCATTAGATGTAAAATAGTTATCTATATATTTGTTACTAGATAATACAATCAGACTTTCTGAATTAAGATAAGGATCGTAAGAGTATGAATTTGATATTGAATTGGTATTATAGTCGTAGCTATCAATTACGTGATAGTATTGAAATCTCGCTTTTTATATTTACTATTATATCAACTATATTTACAATTCTAGGAGTATCATTAAGTGTTATAGAAGATTTCGGTATTCTAATAAAATTTGGTACCCTAATATTGTGTTTTCTAGTATTAGTGGGGTTAAGCTATTTTGCAATTGGTAAATTTTACAGAGAAAAGGTTTGCTTAAATATAAATCAGAACTTAGTGGATATTAGATATGGGAATTTATTTGAGGTAGACGGTTGGAAAGTCATAGGGTGCGATACACATTTTGATACTAGAATTGATGATTCAGTAATTTCAAAAAAATCTTTGCATGGACAATTAATATTAAATCATGGAAATATTGAGGATATTAATGTTTTAGTTAAAGAAGATGCAGAGAGGTTAAAACTTAAATGTAATAAAGATGGATTGTATAGTTTCCCTCTTGGTACAGTAATACGTTATGATAGTAGTTATGATCATCAGACATATCTTATGTTATCAATGACAGAATTAAATTCTAGGAATGAAGCTCATACTAATATGGTAGAATTCATTAATACTCTTTCTACAATGTGGAAAGAAATTAATCGAGTTTATGCTAGCCATGATATTGTTATTCCGGTTTTGGGTACAGGAATCTCTAGATTTGATGGTAATAAAAGTGAAGAAGAGTTATTAAAAGCGATGCTGTATACCTTATATATTTCTAGAGTTAAATTTAACTCTAGAATCAAAATAGTTATTTATGGGAATGAAAGAAAATTATCTCTATATGAATGTAAGAGATCATTTAGTAATTTATTGAGGTGATGATAATGATAAAAAGAATTGCAAATTATACAGCCTTTTATGTGAGTGAACCTTTTAGTCAGTCTAATCTTGGTGCGGCTGCAACTCCTGACTTTATCTATTATAATCAACTTTGTGCTTGGAAAGGTAAAGATTGTTCATTTCCTTTTATAGATGCACATAAAAGTACATATAATGTCAGAGATGATAGTTCATGGGAAACTTTAAAGAGTAGACTACACGAGAGATTGAGAGGATCTAAAAATATTGTTTTATTTTTAAGTAAGAACACAAAAAATAGCAGGGCTTTGAGAGAAGAAATCGATTATGGAATTAACACTTTAGGGCTTCCCATTATTGTGATTTATCCAGATTTTAAGGATAAAGAATATATTGCTAATAATACTGGGATTAGATTTAATATTAAAAAACTTTGGGAAAATCTTCCTGTATTTAACAATAACATGAATAAAGTTCCTACACTACATGTACCTTATAATAAAGAACTTATTCGAGAGGCTTTGTTAGAATCAAACTTTATGGCGCCATTTATGATAACTAAGGCAGGAGAATATTTTTTTTAGTAATTTTATTAAGGATAGCATTTAATTTATATGATGAATTGCAATAAGTAATGCGACAAAATTAAATCAATTTTCTAATCTCATGTTTAAACATGTCAAATAGTGTTTTAAATCCAAGGCATTTCCTAGGTCGATTGTTAATCAACATTAGTGCTTCTGTTAGTTTATCTGGTGTAACTTTAGCTAAATCGGTCTTCTTAGGGGAAAAACTCTCGAAGTAAACCATTACTATTTTCGTTAGATCCTCGTTGCCATGCTGCATAGGCATCCGTAAAATACATTGGTATTCCAAATTCATTTTCAACCTGTTCATAGCAAGCAAATTCCTTACCACGGTCCACCGTAAAGGTTTTAAGTAATTTACTGGTTAATGTATTGTACAGTGAACTAATAGCAAAAACATCGAATCTTTAGAGTGATCATTCATTTTTATTGCTATATAGAATCGTGTTTTACGTTCAATAAATGTAGCTAAACAGCCTTTACTTTGACCTCTAGAAGAAACCATTGTATCTAGTTCCCAATGGCCAAAAACCTCTCGGTTTTCAACTTCTTGAGGTCGTTCTCTAATGGTCCTTTTAACATTGAAGCGCCCACGGGTTTCCTGTGTGCCGGGCTTTTTGCCTTTCCGGCGAAGTACTTTTTCGGTTACAGTAAGAAAACCACGATGGATCCAAGAATATATTGTTTTAAAGCTTAGAACCCCAACTAATTCAGAACCAACTATTTCTTCTGGAGACCAAGTTTGTTGTAACCTGGATTCAATTAAAGCCGCTAATTGAGGTGTTAACTTTGTTGGTCTACCTTTATTAGCAGACTTACTAATTGCTAACTGTTGAGCTTTAATCGCAGAATATTCACCTTCAACGCGATTTAATTCTCTTGCTACAGTAGAATGATGGACACCGATTAAGCTAGCAATTCTACGAACAGAGTATCCTTCTTTTCGTAAAACTTCTATTTGACTTCGTTTTTCTATGGTAAGATGTATATAGCTCATATTAGAGACCTCCGTGTCATGTATTTGTGGTTATTTACATTTTACATGAGATCTCCAATATGAGTCTTTTTACTTGTCGCAATATATTTTACAATTCATCATATGTAAAAGAGGTTACCAACAATATGTTGATAACCTCTTTTAATTAAAATATTTATTTAATTTCAGCCTTTAGATCAATAATATTTTTAGCAGCCACACATCCAGGGCAGTCACAGAATTCTGCGCCTTCTGCTTTGATGTCTTTAGCGTGTTGTAATAGGTTAGCTGCGCCTTCTGCGCCAAGGATTTGTGTGGCAAGTTCAGAGCCTGCAAAGCCGATTGTTTCGTCGATAAGTGCAATGTTTTGTTCTGCTACGGATACGAGTTGTTTTGTAAGTTCTTCTTGTTTAGGTGTACCTTCTGCATTAATCCAAGATTGAGCGAATTCCTTTACTGTTTCATTGCTTGTAGGTGCATCTAATAAAGCTTGTACGAGTTGTGTTAATTGTGTATGTGTCATGATTATTTCCTCCATATAATTACTAACTATAGTTTTGGAATAGTACATTTTGTATCATATGAGCACCTGTTCCTTTTGTTGAGTTCATTATAGCGCCTACAATAAATTTGAATAGTAGAATGATTTGCGATAGATACTATCAAATAGGATAGATTTATGATGATAACTTGTTTAAATTTTTGGGGAATAGAAAAGAGGAATGCTTTCACATTCCTCTTAAGCTTAGTTAGAATAAATCTGAGTGGCTGCCCGTGCGAGTTAAAGATAATACTAATATGTCATCTTTAATTGCATAAATTAGAAGCCAATCTGGCTCGATATGTAACTCTCTAAAGCCTTTGTAGTTTCCTGTTAATGGATGATCTTTATAACTAGGATCTAATAGCGTTTGATTCTGTAATTTATTGATGATTGAATAGAGTTTATTGAGATCTTTACCGCGTTTTTTTGAGCGCTTTAGGTCCTTTTTGAACTTATTGCTAAGCATTAATCTCAACATAACTGATTACTCCAATCCTAAATCCTCAACCATTTCTTTTACATTAGCATATGATTTTGCTTTTACTTTTCCTGCCAATATATCTTTCGTTTCTTGAATAGCAGCTTCTGTTTCTGCATTATAACGAGGTTGTTTAGGTTGAAATGGAAATCCGCCTTCCATTAGTGATGTGTGGAGAAAAATATTAATTGCATCAGTTACGGATATGCCAAAGCTAGCATATAGTGCTTCTAATTGTGCTTTTACAGCTGGCTCGATACGCAAACTGATAGAGGCTGTTTTAGCCATAGTATCACCTCCTGTTACTTCTATTGTAATGCAAATGCTATATAATTGCAATCTTATAAGTGCGAAGTGCAAGCATAATACATATCTTTTGCTGGACGAAAAATACTTATGAATATAAGAATATTAGCTTTTTAGGTGATATAATTAACTTACTATATGTAGTTTGTTTGTAGGGGAATGTATTATGAAAAACGTTATATGTGCGTTAGCTACGCTAGCTTTTATAGGTTCCATTAATGTTGTGTCCGCAGATGAGTTAATACGGTTCCGTCTTAATGGCAATTCTATTTATGATCAGCCTTATGGGGATCGGAATGAGTTCCCATGCCCCGATGGACTTGGTAGTTGTACTATAGCTGATAGCGATTATAAAGGGACTCGTAAAGGTCAGTCGCTAGAGGTATTTGCTACCCTATATGAGGCTAAGCAACATTTGAACTTTAAACCTCAGTTGCCAAGTGGTTTAGAGGGATTACGTCCCGTACATGTATCCATTGTAGATCACGATGTATTACAAGTTGTGTATGCCTATCATGAGCTTTTAAAAGGAAAATACTTTGACCGTGTAGATGATATGCCAAAATATATTAAGTATCGCGTATCTACAGTATCTGGCAATATTGCTGGTGACTATAAGGATTACTTACCACAGAAGACGGATGTAATAAATGGTATGACCGTGACCTATAGAATGGTAGATGACTCTGTTTACTTAGCATCTTGGGAGTATGAGGGGCAGAACCATGTGCTCTTATTTAATGAGCCTATTTCTATTGAACGGGCCAAAGAAATGATTAAGAGCGTAGATTATTGAATAAACACTTTAAGTGTAGTATATTATGGATAGGCAATTGATAGTTGTGCAATTAACTACAAAATCCCCCGGAGCGGCAACTCCGAGGGATTTTTTACATTATATATGCAAATGAAGTTATTCATAGTGACAATATTTTACTTTTTATGGTAAAATATCAATAGAGCAAAGTGTTGATTAAATGCACTAAAGAAGCCCTTGCAAAGGATGCCGGTCCTAGCAAGGGCTTTTTTGTCAGATCGTGTTGATTTAAATGCACCTCCTTTCCGTTACCTGATTTGGAAAGGAATTGGTAATACCTATAGTATAGCAAAATACTCTTTACACAAATAGCGATATACAGTCCTCTTTGGTGTGATTTATATTAAAAATAACGGAGCTTATATGAATGCAGAAAAGTACAAAGTTTCAACGTTGCCATATATAGAAAATGCTAGCAATGAGATAATGGAAAAGTACAATATAAAAGCGCAATATGAAACGGAACCGCCTCATGGAGATGCTATATATTCTATTTCTATAAAGGGGAAAGCATTGCCGTTTTGGATTTATGGTAGGGATGTTACTTTCATAGGTTATAGCATGGTTATGGTCGAGTCTGTAAGATGCAAAACTTGGGATCCCATAGAAACCGTGATTATTGATTTAGAGAATGAAGTGTATGCTAGTTTAAAGGAATGGTATACAGATATTTCATTTGTTAATAATCGAATAGAGTTAACTAATCAAGTGGTAAAAATGGATAAACGAATTCTAAATAATTTTGAGAATTTAGAGTGGATAAGCTTTTAAGATTGATTGCGTAGAGGGCACATTGACTATACTATAGTGAAGTGTTATTCTATATATGACAAGGGATGTCAATATGTGACATAGTCTCATATGAACGAAAAAATAGCAGGGTGGCAGCCCTGCTATTTTTATTGTGCTAGTTAGTAACAAGAATGCTAGATACATAATATTCATTTTATTTTAATTGACATAACTCTATAGAATACAGTACAATACCCTTATATCTTAAAAACAAGCTATGAATGGGTATAAAGGTTTACAGATCCTGCTTTCAGAGAGTTGCCGGTTGGTGCGAGGCAATAGAGGTTGTACGCTGACACTCTCCCGTGAGCTTTGGTGGCGAATACAGCAGTAGTCATCGACGGTGGTTCCGTTATACCCGCAACGAGTCCCAATTAGGGTGGTACCGTGTTATGAATATAACGCCCCTTTGAGCAACGACAGTTGTTCTGAGGGGCTTTTTTTATTGTAAAAGTCTAGTAAAATTACTGATTTGATGTATCTACGTTGGCTTCAGCCGAAATAGCGTTGAAATCGGCGATTTTACTAAACTTTCACAATAGATAGATATAATGCAGTGTTATGTTTTATTAGTATAGAAAAGGTGAAGATTATGGATCAAAATCGCGTATATTTCTTCGATACAACCCTTCGTGATGGGGAACAAACACCAGGTGTATCTTTACAAACTCCTGAAAAAATTGAAATTGCGAAAGGCCTAGTACGCCTCGGCATCGATGTAATCGAGGCTGGTTTCCCAGCAGCATCCCCTGGGGATTTTGAAGCAGTACAAACGATCGCACGCGAAGTGAAAGGTGCAACAATTTGTGCGTTGGCTCGTGCTAATGAAAAGGACGTACAAAAAGCGATTGATGCATTGAAAGATGCGGAACGTAGCCGTTTGCATGTATTCATTGCTATTTCCGAGCTTCATATGGAATATAAATTAAAAATGACTCGCCAAGAGGTATTGGATAAGGTTAAATCCGTATTGGTATATGCAAAAGGTAAGGTTGATGAAATCGAGTTCTCTGGTGAAGATGCGGCACGCTCTGATTTAGATTTCGCATGCCAAGTATTTGGTGTTGCCATTGCTGGTGGTGCAACAATTATTAATGTACCAGATACAGTAGGTTACATGAACCCTAATGAGTTCGGTGATAAAATCCGCTATATTAAAGAACATACACCAGGCATTGAAAATGCCATTATCTCCGTTCATTGTCATGATGACTTAGGTCTTGCTAATGCAAATACATTAGCTGCTATTAAAGCAGGTGCACGCCAAGTGGAAGGCACAATTAATGGTCTAGGCGAACGGGCTGGTAACGTAGCGATTGAAGAAGTTGTAATGGCTCTTAAAACACGCCATGATTACTTCGGCGACCTTCAAGTGAACATCGATACAAAACAATTTACGAAAGTATCTAAACTTGTAAGTCGTTTAACAGGTGTTGTAGTTCCTCCAAATAAACCAATCGTTGGCTCTAATGCCTTTGCTCATGAGTCTGGTATTCACCAACATGGTATGATGAGCAATCCTGAAACATATGAAATCATGACTCCTGAGTCCGTAGGGGCTGAAAAAACAGACCTCGTATTGGGCAAACACTCTGGCCGTCATGCATTTGCCGATCATTTGGCAAAACTTGGTTTCCAATCTTTCACAGAAGAGAAAATCAACGACCTCTTCGCTAAATTCAAAGAATTGGCAGACCGTAAAAAACAAGTATACGATGATGATATTATCGCTCTTGTAGTAGACAACTTACATCACAAAAAAGCATTTGAGCTTGTGGCTCAATACTACAAATTAGGTGAAAAAGGTTATGCTTATGCTGACGTTCGCCTCATGACCCCAGAAGGTGAAAAAGCCGATGCTGCCGTAGGTGATGGTCCAGTAGACGCATCCCTTAAAGCCGTTGAACGTGTGGTTGGCTTGCCAATTAGCTTAAAAGATTACCAAATCCGTGCCATCACAGCAGGTAAAGATGCCCTTGGGGAAGCAACCCTTAAGGTAGAATACAACGGTCGCTTGTACCATGGTCGTGGTATCAGCACCGATATCGTTAAATCAAGTGTGAACGCATATATTAATGCAGTTAACTCAGTATTCCTAGCTATGGAGCTAGAACAACAGGAGGAAGAATAATATGGGTATGACCATTACTGAAAAGAATATGGCTCGCCACGCGGGTCTTGATGTTGTAAAGCCGGGCCAAATCATCGAATGTCATTTGGACGCTGTTTTGATGAACGACATCACATTCCCACCAGCGCGTAAAGAGTTCTTAAAAATCGGCAAACCTGTATTTGACCGTCATAAAATCTACTTGGTGCCTGACCATTTCACACCAAATAAAGATATTCAATCCGCTACACAAGCGAAAGTCATGCGCGATTTCGTACGCGAACATGGCATTACAAACTACTTTGAAGTAGGTAGAATGGGTATCGAGCACGTTATTTTGCCAGAAAAAGGCCTTATCGGTCCTGGGGAAATGATGATCGGTGCTGACTCCCACACTTGTACATATGGTGCGGTAAATGCATTCTCCACAGGCGTAGGCTCTACTGATGCGGGCGTTGCTATGGCAGAAGGCAAAACTTGGTTCAAAGTACCTGAAACAATTAAGGTTGAACTTATCGGCAAACCTAACAAATGGGTAACTGGTAAAGACGTAATCCTTGATTTAATCGGTAAAATCGGCGTAGACGGCGCTCGTTACATGGCCCTTGAATTCGCTGGTGAAGGCGTACAACACATGACTATGGCTGACCGCCTTACAATCTGTAACATGGCTATCGAAGCTGGTGGTAAATGTGGCGTATTCCCATATGATGAAATTACTGAAGCATACATTAAAGGCCGCGTAAATCGTCCTGTAGAACCAATTAATCCAGATGCTGATGCAGTATATGCTCAGACAATTACCATTGACTTGTCCAAATTGCAACCAGTTGTAGCATTCCCTCATTTGCCATCCAATACACATTACATCAACGAAATCGACAAAGATATTAAAATCGACCAAGTTATCATCGGTTCCTGTACAAATGGCCGTTACGAAGACTTGGTGGCAGCTGCAGAAATCTTCAAAGGTCGCAAAGTAGCTCCATTCGTTCGTTGTATCGTAATTCCTGGTTCCCAAGATGTATACGATCAAGCTATGAAAGATGGTTTATTGGACATCTTCATTCAAGCTGACTGCGCAGTGTCCACGCCAACATGTGGTCCTTGCCTAGGTGGTTACATGGGAATCATGGCTGAAGGGGAACGCACCGTTTCCACAACAAACCGTAACTTCCGTGGTCGTATGGGTCACGTTGATTCTGAAGTATATTTGGCAAGCCCTTATGTGGCGGCAGCAAGTGCTGTATTAGGCCGCATTGCAGGCCCTGAGGAGGTTTAATATGGATTTTGAAAGCAAAAAAATCTGGCGCTACGGCGACGATGTAGATACAGACGTAATCATTCCAGCTCGTTACTTGGCGATTGCCGATTGGAACGAATTGGCTGAACATGCGATGGAAGATATTGATACTACTTTCGCTCCCAATGTGAAAGCTGGCGAAATCATGGTAGCTGGTAAAAACTTTGGCTGTGGTTCCTCACGTGAACATGCACCAGGCGTTATCAAAGCGAAAGGCGTGCCTGTTATCGTAGCACACTCCTTTGCTCGTATCTTCTTCCGTAATGCTATCAACATTGGTTTACCAGTAGTTGAAATCGGCGAACAAGTCGATCGTATCGACGCTGGCGATGCAATCGGCGTAGACTTGTCTAAAGGTATCGTGTACAACTTGACTAAAAACGAACAATACCAAGGCACTGAATTGCCACAATTCATTCAAGATATTGCGGCAGCTGGTGGTCTTGTGAACTTTGCAAAAAACCGCAAGTAAGCATTTACTATATGGAGAGGTAAGATGAGCGAAAAGAATATCGTATTGATTCCTGGTGATGGTATCGGTACTGAGATTATTGCTGCAGCGAAGGCTGTGTGTGATGTGGCTTTTGAGAAAGCTAATGTAAAGGTTAATTGGATTGATAAAAAAGCGGGCGGTGCGTCTATTGATGCATATGGTGTGCCTTTGACTGAGGATACTATCGAGGCTTGTAAAGCAGCTGATGCTGTATTGCTTGGTGCTGTAGGCGGTCCTAAATGGGATAATGTAGATCCTTCTATCCGTCCTGAGAAAGCAATCCTTGGTCTTCGCAAGGAGCTTGGTTTGTTCTGTAACTTGCGTCCTGTAAAAATCTATCCATCTTTGCAAGAGTATTCCCCACTTAAAAAGGAACTCGTACAAGATGTAGATTTCGTTATCGTTCGTGAGTTGACTGGCGGTATTTACTTCGGTGAACGCGAAGAGGCACAAGGTGAAGGTGCTAACGAGTTTGCTTGGGATAAAGAAACTTACAGCCGTTACGAAGTAGAGCGCATCATGGACATTGCTATGGAAACAGCTCGCAAACGTAATAAAAAGGTTGTATCTGTAGATAAAGCAAATGTATTGGCTTCTTCTCGTTTGTGGCGTAAAATCGCTCAAGAGAAAGCAGCAGCTAATCCAGATATTGCAACAGATTACTTCTACGTAGATAATACAGCGATGCAACTTGTTGTAAATCCTGCACAGTTCGACGTTATCGTTACAACAAACTTGTTCGGCGATATCTTGTCTGACGAAGGTGCTGTTATCTCTGGTTCTATCGGGCTTTTACCATCTGCATCCATGGGTACTGGCACAGCATTGTACGAGCCAATCCACGGTTCTGCACCAGACATTATGGGCCAAAACTTGGCGAACCCATTGGGTACAATCTTGTCCGCAGCTATGATGTGCCGTCACTCTCTTGATTTACCTCAAGTGGCTGACGCTATTGAAAAAGCTGTTGAACAAGTGCTCGTTGATGGTTACCGCACAGGCGATATCTACCGCGAAGGCTTGAAACGCGTAGGTACCACAGAAATGGCGCAAGCTGTTATCGAACGCTTATAATAGGTGCGATTGAGTGCGTACTTATGTATTGAAGAGAGGGTTGTAAGGCCCTCTCTTTTTTGTAGGAGGAGTTATGTTATCTTATTTTTTACTTGCCTTATCTATAGGGCTTGAGCTATTTGCTACGACCATGTTGAAAGCATCTGATGGCTTTACGCGGCCGTTACAGACTATTGCCTGCGTATGTGGCTATGTAGGATCTTTCTATACATTGACGCATGTACTGAAATATATTCCACTCAGTGTTACTTATGCTACCTGGTCTGGCGTAGGCCTCGTGGTGACAGCTCTCATTTCGGTCTTTATCTTTAGTGAGGGCTATAATATGTACACTATTTTGGGGATAGGTCTTATTGTAGTTGGTGTTGTCATCCTTAACTTGTGGGGGAACGTAGGTCACTAATCTATAAGTCTGTTAACATAGCTATTAATTAGACTGGTCTTATATCATAATTACCATAATCATATTGTTAGATGAGAGAAGAGCTAATAAGGAGGCCTTTATGAATTCTTCCATGTATCGAAATTTAACTATTACTGCTTTATTGATGGCATTAGCTATCATGATTCCTATTATGATGCCTTTGAAAGTTGTCATTCCACCGGCTTCGTATACATTGGCTAGTCATGTACCTATATTCCTGGCTATGTTCTTGTCTCGTAAGATGGCTGCTTGTGTTGTTATTGGCTCTACGCTAGGTTTCTTTGTGGCTGGCTTCCCTATCGTTATCGTTATGCGCGCTGCATCTCATATCATCTTTGCCTTGATGGGGGCCTATTATATTAAACATCATCCAGGCGTATTGACTGGGGCTCTATCCTTTGCTACGTTCAACCTTGTATGTGCCATCGTTCACGCCATCGGTGAAGTATTAGCATGCCTCTTGTTCTATACTACGACTACGATGCCTAATATTGATCTTATCTACGTTGTGTTCGTACTTGTTGGTGCCGGTACTATTGTTCATAGTCTAGTTGATGGATATATTGCGTTATATATCTATAAAGCTATCCCAGGATTATCTAAGCCTGAGAATAAATAATCGGACGTTATCCTAGCTTATTTAAGCTAGATAATAAACAACCGGCTATTAAAACTATATATGCTCGTAACCACTCATAGGAAATCTATTGTACGCTAATGTATAGAATTTGATTATCTATGAGTGGTTTTTTAGAATAATTATCAAATCTGTACCTGCAGATACAGACTTATCAATGTGATATGGGTATAATAAAACCATAGTTAATGACCGAGTTGTGATATATGCATAGCAGTATAGATAGATTTATACATAGATGCCACATAGGCCATACATATTGTTAATTGTGAAAGACTTTCACAAGGATTATGGAGGTTATTATGAGAAAGCATATAAAAAATAACGTATCTTGGGTTGGTAAAATTGACTGGGAATTGCAAGAGTTTCACGGTTCTGATTACAGCATTAATAATGGATCTAGCCAAAACGCGTACTTGATTGAAGAGGAGAAAACCGTCCTCATCGATACCGTATGGAAACCTCATTCCTCAGAGTTTATAGACAATTTGGAATCTGAAATTGATTTAAACAAGATTGATTTTATCGTATGTAATCACGGCGAAGTTGATCATAGCGGTTCCTTGCCAGCATTGATGGAAAAAATTCCAAATACTCCGATTTATTGTACAGAAAATGCTGTTAAATCCTTGGTTGGTCAATATCATCATCCAGAATGGAATTTTAAAACTGTGAAGACCGGTGATTCTGTAGATATCGGCAACGGTAAATCTTTGGTATTCGTAGAAATGCGCATGCTCCATTGGCCTGACTCTATGGCAACCTATATGACTGGCGATAACATTTTGTTCTCCAATGATGCATTCGGTCAACACTTCGCCGTAGAAGAATTGTGGGCCGATAAGGCTGATCAATGTCGTTTATGGGCAGAGGCGATGAAATATTATGCCAATATTTTAAATCCATTCTCTCCATTGGTAAAAGCCAAGGTTGAAGAAATTCAAAAGCTCAACTTGCCAATTGATATTATTGCTACTAGCCATGGTGCAATTTGGCGTGAAAACCCATTGCAAATCGTAGAGAAATACTATGAATGGTCTCAAGCATACCAAGAAGATCAAATCACAGTCGTCTATGACACTATGTGGGATGGTACAAAAAAATTGGCCCATAAAATTGCCGATGAGATTGCTAAACAATCTCCAGATACACGGGTTAAGATCTTCAATATTAGTAAAACCAATAAGAATGACATCATGACAGAAGTATTCAAATCAAAAGCGATTGCTGTGGGATCCCCAACAGTAGGGAATAGTGTTATCTCTTCTGTAGCGGGGTGGCTAGACTTCTTGCGTGAGTTGAAGTTCAAAAATAAAAAGGCTGCTGTATTTGGTACCTATGGATGGTCCGGTGAATCCACAAAGGTGCTCCGTGAAGAATTAACTAAATATGGTTTCTCCGTGGTAGAACCTGAAATCAAATGTAACTGGAACCCAGATGCAGATGATTTTGGTAAAGCAGAAGAACTTGTAAAAGCCTTGTTGGCTTAATATATAAAAAGCTCCTAATGTTCATTGATGTGTACCCCCTTTACTAGACAACCAGTAAAGGGGATACATATCAATAATGTAGGAGCTTTTTGGTTTTTATGATGGCTATGGAAAGGATATGGATCCCGTATATAGAGATTAAAGCCTGTTTTGGAAACATATGCGTATAATTGAGGCGATACGTGTATACTTATCTACTTATCTAAATAGATTTTTCGTTCTATTACGAACAAAAATAAAAATATTATAAAATACCAAAAAAATGATTAATTATTCCCTCATGAAAATTTCAGAAAATATTCATGAAGTTAATGTGAATGGGGAGCGGTTGGTAAATAAAAATATTTATTTAACTTATTAAAGCAATAATTATTTATAAGTTATACAAGATATATTCTGTAGAATTTAAAAAAAGATGTGATTTTTATTACTCATAAGAAAAAATGATGAACATATTAATATAACAAAGAATAATAGTAATCATGCTATTTTTTTGAATTATGAAGACTTATTAATGAACTTTATATGGGAAAAAGTCTTGTGTATATCGTAAAACTTTGATATTCTAGGCTAGTAATCAACAATATAAATTTTTCTTAAATTGAATCAAATATATTTCTTATGTGAGAAGTGAGAAATATATTTTTTAGCCCGTGGAGAGAGGCGGAATTTAGAGAGGTTGAAAAATTGTATTGTGTTTGGTTAAGAATTTTAATTAAGTGAGGGTGTAAGATGAGAGAAAACAAACATTCCAAAAAATTAGCGTTTGCTGTATTGGCTGCTGTTGCAGCTGTAGGTGTTACTGTTGTTCCTGTAAGTGCAGCTTCTGTGACTACTGCTGGTGGTTTCATCTCTGCCGCAGGTAATGATACTGCATCTCCTGCTCCAAGTAATACTGTATCTTATGGTGTTGTTGCTAATGGTACTGCTACTAGCATTGCTGTAGGTCAAGGTAACTCTATTACAAGTGCTAATGGTTCTAGCAGTGCATACGGTAACCAAAATACTGTTAATGGTAACCAAGCTAACGCGTTTGGCGATGGTAACACTGTAACAGGTGCATTTGCGCAAGCTTTCGGTGATAGCAATGAGGTTAATGGTACAAATGCCATTGGTTATGGTTATCATAATACTGTAGGTGAATCCACATCTAATTTCCGTGATCGTGATTATGATAATGAACCAGATAGTGCAACATTACGTCCAGGAGATTGGAAAACTAATTCTGTAGCTATTGGTTCTGAAAATACTGCATTAGGTAGTTCCGCATTAGCCGTAGGTAATGGATCTCAAGCTAAAATGAGCGAAGCTATTGCAATTGGTCATGCTGCTACTGCTGAACGTACTTGGTCTACTGCAATTGGTACGCGTGCTAACGCATCTGAGGTTCGTGCTCAAGCTATAGGTTATGAAGCAGCGGCTGCTGGATATAAAGCTAATGCTATTGGTTCTGGTGCTCAAGCTACTGGTGCACATACTAATGCAATTGGTTCTTCTGCTATTGCTTCTGGTGATCACGCACAGGCTTATGGTGCTGGTGCACAAGCTCAAGGGGTACGTGCTAATGCTTTCGGTTCTGATGCACATGCTACAGCTGACCATGCTATGGCAATTGGCGATCATTCTGTGGCGACTGACGCAAACTCAGTTGCTATTGGATATCAATCCCAATCTGCTCCGGCAACAGCTGTAAATAGTGCTTCTGTTATGACAACTAGTATCACAAGTGGCGCTCCAATTGCAACTCATACATATGGCGGCTTTGCTGGTGTAGGTTCTTCTGCAAAAGGTTCTGTATCTGTAGGCCAAGTTGGTCAAGAACGTCAAATTAAGAATGTAGCTGCTGGTGAAATTTCTGCTACATCTACAGATGCTGTAAATGGTAGCCAATTGTTCTCCGTAGCAAAAGACTTACAAAATCAAATAGATAACTCCACACCTGGTCAAATCAATAACAATATTACTAACTTGAATAACCGTGTTGGCGATGTTGAAAAACGCGTTAATAAAGTAGGTGCAGGTTCCGCTGCATTGGCTGCATTGCATCCATTGGACTTCAACCCAGATGACAAATGGACAATCGCTGCTGGTTATGGTCACTACCATAACGCTAACTCTGCTGCATTAGGTGCTTTCTACCGTCCTAACGAAGATACAATGTTCTCCGTTGGTGGTACAGTAGGTACTGGCGAAACTCAATTGAACGCTGGCGTATCTCTCCGTCTTGGTAAACGCTCCCCTGAATCCCGTTCTCGTGTAGCTATGGGCCGTGAAATTGCTGAATTAAATGCACGTCTTCAAGATATGGAAAACAAATATAACAACTTGTTACAAATCTTGACTCCACATGCAATTGATCCTAGCAAAACTGCTGAATTCCCAGACGTTCCTCGTAACCACTGGGCTTACCAATACATTAGCCAATTGGCTGGTAATGGTATCCTTGTTGGCTACCCTGATGGCACATTCAAAGGCGACGTTAAGATGACTCGTTACGAATTTGCTACTATGTTGTACCGTGCACTTCAAAATGGTGCTCCTATCGATGACAACATGAAACGTGCTATGGATGAATTCGGTCCTGAATTACAAAACATTCGTCTTAACCACTTCCGTGTTGACCGTATTTCTGGTGCCGACAACGATCGTCATAAAACAGAACGTGTTCGCGTTAACAACGAACCTAAAACTCAACGCGACGTATACGGTTCCCGTATTAATCAATAATATATTGATAACTTCCCCTCGAGCTTGTGAAAGCTCAAAAACAGGATGTATCC
>URQX01000022.1 GCA_900550175.1 uncultured Veillonella sp. | reverse complement strand
ACTTCATAAATCCAACAACACATACCATTTCCATAAGTCGGTCCGAAGATGTAAAAGGCATCCATATCAAGAAAGAGGAAAGAGCTGAAGCTGTATTTAAACTACCATCCCACCAATTGCAAGCCGGCGATCCGCAGTATGAAATCGCTAAGCTTATGTATCAAGACCTAACAAATAAGAAATTTGATTAATAATATTTAAATACAATCTCCATGACAAAAGCCCCTCCTTACTATGTCCTACATAGCAAGGAGGGGCTTCATCTTAGTTACGCTGGACGACTCCAGTCAACTTGTACGTCGATGGCTTCCCACATACGTGTTAAAGCTAATTTTAAGTTATCCAAAGATTCTAATGGTTTTACATTCAACCGTTCATATGTATCAAGACCTGTAGCATGCTCGATAGCATGTTCGCCGTTTAAGTAAGCGATAACCTTATCTGCCCATTCTTGTTCAGGTAACTCTACGGATACTGTTTTTGCTTCTGTGTCATAGGACAAGAAACCATTGCTGTTGATGCCATAATGGATGGCTACACGAAATAAACTCATATCTATACCTCTCTTGCGGTAATTTTTAAACACTATATCCATATTGTAACATGAACAATTATATTAGTGAAAGTATTCAATATAAACTTTATAAGTATATTGTATCAGATCATACATTCTCGTTAATATCACCTACATCACCTATCTTATCTAGGTCAAGGTTCCTATTCATTTTAGTAGATTTCACATCCTCATTAGTAGACTGTGCATCTACTGCAGCCTTAAGTTCTGATCTCTTTCTGCGCGCCCCATTTTCTCCGTGAAAGCGCTGCCATAGAGCTCCACTCATAATAGCAGTCTCACCGAACTTAGACTCTAACGAATCTAGTACACCAGCTAGTTTGTTTTCGGTTTCATTTTTAAGTGATTCGAAAAGACTATCTTGCATCGGTACATCTTCATCGAGACCACTTACGGTAAGGCCTAATAAACGGATAGGTCCAGGTGGATCCATAAAGGTAACCCCTTTAAGTTGTTTGCTCGTCTTATCTTGCATCAGTTTATTCCATAAGAGCAATGCAGTTTCAAAAAATACATGCTCATGGTCCGATGGTGTATCTAACCGTTTTTGGCGGGATACGGTGGTGAAATCATCGTAACGAACCTTAATGGACACAGTATGACCTAACAGGTTACGTTTTCTTAATCGTTTTGATAAGCGATTCGCAAAGTATCTAAACTCGAGTTCAATGGTACTGCCATCCGTTAAATCTTCTTCGTAAGTCTCCTCAGCTCCGATAGATTGTATTTTGCGATCGGTTTCCACCGGTCTATCGTCAATCCCGTTCGCTAGTTCCCATATGCGGCGCGCCTGATTTCCCACAATAGGAATAAGACTACGTTCATCAGGCAAGGCTTGAATATGACGCATTAAGTGAAAGCCTCCTGCTTTCAACCGTTTTTCCGTATGAGGACCAACACCCCAAATCCGTTTAATAGGCAGTGGAGCTAAAATCTCTTTTTCACGACCATAAGGAATGACCACAAGTCCGTCTGGCTTATCTAAATCAGAGGCTAATTTAGCGAGAAATTTATTAGGTGCTAAGCCCGCTGAGATAATAAGTCCAGTCTGTTCATACACACGGTCCTTAATGGCACGGCCTAATGCTTTAGGCCCGCTATACATAGTAGACATGCCACTCACCTCAAGGAAAGCTTCATCGATAGATAGAGGCTCAATGTGAGGCGTAAATTCTTTCATAATAGAAAAAATCTGATGGGATACCTCTTTGTAACGATCCATGCGCGGGTATACGTAGATACCATCGGGACAAAGCTTTTTGGCCCTCGAGATGGGCATGGCCGAATGAACACCAAATTTCCGAGCCTCATAAGAACAAGTGGCAACGACGCCACGTGAAGAAAGACCACCCACAATTACGGGGTGGCCTTTATATTCTGGATGATCCAATTGTTCGATGGACGCGAAGAATGCATCCATATCAACATGCATAATCCATCGTCTCATTGTTACGCTTCTTTTTCGTGCTCAGAAATACGACAGTATTTAATTTGAGCACAAATGCATTCATCCTTAGATTTATATAATTGAGGGATGATTTCTAAAATATCACCAAAGGTAGCTTCGTTAATGGAGTAACGTGTCCATAAGCCATTACGTTGAGAGTTAACTACACCTGCATCAATTAAGATTTTCATATGGTAGCTCAACGTAGATTGGGATAAATTGAAGCTAGCTAAAATATCAGCTGCACATAATTCATTGCAAGACAACATGTCGATGATGTGTAATCTTGTTTCATCGCTTAATGCCTTAAAAATCGTCGCTAAACGTTCATAAGAAACTTCAACCATATCTTTAACTCCTCAAATCCGTATCAAAAAATGTCAATCTACTTATTGATACTATTATATACTATTTCTTAATGTAAATCTATTTTTTTCTTTATATTTGTATCTTAATAATTTATTATGAATATCATTTTTATATAGATGGGTAATTTTTACCACATTATAAACTGATTTAAGCACGTTATAGTTTGTATATTGTGAATATTTTAAATAAATTTTCATCTCATAGATTTATTTAGTTATACACAAAATTGTATATATAAATATTTTATGCAATTTTCTTCTATAGAATTTTCGATATACACATTTTCCGATAACCTTATAGCATACTTCGATATACCGCACTACATTAGCGACCGAAAGGATTAGATGTATTATACTTTTTTTGTAGTCTAAATCATTTCATTACAAAAGGCTCCTCTTAGAGGAGCCTTATCTGTATAATTCTATAAACCGATTGTATAGCGGTAAAATTATAAACAATTATACTGCTACATCGACACTATCGAATGCAATCATTTGCATTATATCAAATTAGTATAGCTTAGAATACATTTACTAGGTCAATAGTTTGGTTACGGTTAGGGCCTACGGAAACGATACCCAAAGGTACACCTGTTACTTCTGCAATACGTTCTACATATTTGCGAGCATTTTCAGGAAGATCTTCGTATTTACGGATACCAGAAATATCTGTTTCCCAACCTGGCAATGTTTCGTACACTGCTTCGCATGCTTCAAGGTCTTTCAAGTTAGCTGGGAAGCCTTCTACATCTTTACCATTCAATTTATAACCTACGCAGATTTTCAATTCTTTGAATGTATCAAGAATATCCAAACGAGTGATTGCAAGGTAATCAAGGCTGTTAAGACCTGCCGCGTATTTTACAACCATAAGGTCTAACCAACCACAACGACGAGGACGACCAGTTACAGTACCGAACTCATGACCAAGTTTGCGAAGGTTATCGCCAGTTTCATCAAGAAGCTCTGTCGGGAATGGACCTGCACCAACGCGTGTTGCGTAAGCTTTTACTACGCCGAAGATATTTTTCAAGTAGTTTGGACCAATACCAGCACCTGTGGAAGCACCACCAGCGATTGGATGAGAGGATGTTACGAATGGATATGTACCGTGATCAAGGTCAAGCATAGTTGCTTGCGCGCCTTCGAACAATACCTTTTTATCCTCTTGAACTGCTTTCAAAACAGCGATGTTAGTGTCTGTTACATATGGTTTCAATGCTTCAGCATATTTGATGTAATCCGCTAAGATTTCATCGTAGTTAACAGGTTCAGCATCATAAACCTTTGTAAGCATTTTGTTTTTGAATTCTACATTGTATGATAATTTTTGTTTGAATGTATCCAAGTCATACAAATCGCAGATACGGATGCCGATACGGTTAATCTTATCAGCATAGCAAGGACCGATACCGTTTTTAGTAGTACCGATTTTAGCATCCCCTTTAGATGCTTCCTCTGCATTATCTAAAGCGATATGATATGGCATGATAACATGCGCACGGTCGGAAATTTGAAGAGATTTAGCAGATTTACCTTGTTTTTCAAGACCTTCAATTTCTTGTAACAAAACTTTAGGGTCGATAACAACACCAGTACCAACGATATTTTGTTTATCATCATACAAGATGCCACTTGGTAACAGGCGAAGCGCAAATGCTTTGTCATCTACTACAACAGTATGACCTGCGTTATTACCACCTTGACTGCGCACTACAACGTCCGCACGTTCCGCGATCCAGTCAACGATCTTACCTTTACCCTCGTCACCCCATTGAGTGCCGATAACCATACTTGTTGCCATATCTATATCCTCCATGTGAAAGTCTAAATAATTCATTATCATTATACAACAATGTTCGGACTCTGTGAAAGTATTTATTGTGCCAGTACTATTTTGGTTCTTTAAGCCATAGGCTCATTAGGAGCCCCATAAGTCCTACAGGTATCAATGTCATCAAAGCAGTTTGCACGTCATAGATGTCTGCTAGATGGCCTACATATGGCGCTACAAGGCCGCCTAAGGTAATGCCAAGGCCTAGTGTAATCCCCGATGCAAAGCCTGCATTTTTAGCAAGGTATTTTTGACCTAGTACAGTAATGGGTCCGTATTGTGAGAATACGCCAAAGGCCATCGGTATCATAGCACCGAAGAAGCCCCAGATATTAGGCACAAATATAAACACTAAAACGGATGGCAAGAAGATAAGATTGCCTAAGCGCACCGTTTTAAGGAAGCCTAATTTATCAGATAAAGCCCCGCCCATATAGGTAAGGACTGCTCCCATTGCAAAGTACATAGTTAGCGCCAAACTAGAGGCACTGGCTTCGCCGTTTATAACGGTAATATACAAAATAGGGATAAAGATGGATAGTACAGAGAACAATATGGAGCGAGAAGCAATGACAAAGAATAACTTGCCGAAGCTTACCCAATCGTTGGCACCAGTATTAGTGGACTTAGCAGAGCTTTTACTTTCACCAACAACATCGGTAGCCGCAGAACCTGTAAAGGCATACACATACAATAACACGCCAATTAAGGCAATGGCCGTGAACACCCAAAGGAACTGAGCGCCAAAGACGTACACACCACCAGCAAGGAGCGGCCCCATTGCAAAACCAGCACTGCCGCCCACTGCAAAGCGCCCCATAGCATTACCAAGTTCATTGGATTGCATACGATTTACAAGAAGTGCCGCCTCAGGATGGAACAATGCAGCCCCAAGACCTGCAATGAGCGATAGAGCAAGTATCATCTCATAGCTCGTCGCCAGTGCAATGGAACTAATGGAGACTAATGTTATGGAAAAGCCTACTGGAATAAACCAAGGCACGCGCCACCGATCCGCCACATAGCCCAAGATAGGTTGGGCTACAGAAGCCACGATGGTGTTACAGAAAATGATAGATGCTGATTGATAGTAGTTAAGCCCAAAGTTAGCGATAAAAAACGGTATAAGCGCCGCTAGAGATCCTTGTCCAAAGTCATTAATACAATGAAAAATAGGCGGTCCGTACTTTCGTATAATACGTTTCATATAACCTCCTAAAATAAATAAAAACAGGTAGATATAGCCAACACCTAATGCATGTGCCATAGGCTTATTGGTCTATACCTACCCTAGTCTTTCATATGTTATGTGGGAAGTACCCTACAATTATAGGCCAAAGCGAGCCATGATTGTATCTACATGTTTCAACAATTTATGAGGATCGAAGCATGCATCGATTTCTTCAGCAGTCATGTATTTCTTGATGTTTTCATCAGATTTAAGACCTGTAGCGAAATCTTTACCTTCAAGCCAACGTTCCATAGCGTATTTTTGAACCCAACGGTATGCTTCGTCACGTACTGCACCTTTGTCTACAAGGTGAGTTAAAATTGTTTGGCTGAATACAAGACCACCTGTAAGGTTAAGGTTTTTAAGCATTGTTTCAGGATATACCAACAATTTATCGATAGTGCGGATTGTAAGGTGAAGCATGTAGTTCAACGAAATTGTTGCATCTGGTAAAATAACGCGTTCTACAGAGCTATGGGAAATGTCGCGTTCATGCCACAACGCTTGGTCTTCGTAAGCAGATTGAGCATAGCCACGAAGCAAGCGAGCCATACCGCAAATTCTTTCACATGTAATCGGATTACGTTTATGAGGCATCGCAGAAGAACCCTTTTGTTTAGGGCTGAAATATTCTTCCGCTTCGCGCACTTCTGTACGTTGCAGATGACGAATTTCCAAAGCTATTTTATCCAATGTACCACCTACAACAGCGATAGTGGACAACAATTCAGCATGACGGTCACGTTGTACGACTTGTGTAGCGATTTTAACAGGTTCAAGACCTAATTTTTCGCATACATATTGTTCTACGAACGGATCGATGTTGGAGTATGTACCAACAGCACCGGACAATTTACCAACAGCTACGCTTTTACGAGCGTGCTCCATGCGTTCGATATCGCGTTCTACTTCAGCCATCCACAATGCTAATTTCAAACCAAATGTAGTAGGTTCGCCGTGGATACCATGAGTACGGCCGATCATAGGTGTATATTTGAACTCAGCTGCGCGACGACGCAATACTTCGTGCAAACGTTTCAAATCTTCAATCAAGATGTCGCATGCTTGTTTCATCATGTAACCAAGTGCTGTATCTTTAACGTCAGTAGATGTAAGGCCAAGATGAATGTATTTAGCCGCTTCAGGACCTACGTATTCACCTACTGCTGTTACGAAGGAAATAATATCGTGGTTTGTTTCCTTTTCGATTTCATGAATGCGTTCAACGTCGAAATTGCCCTTTTCACGAATGGCTTTAGCCGCTTCTTTAGGGATAACTCCCAACTCAGCTTGCGCCTCGGATGCCAATGTTTCTACCAATAACATTGTGTCGAACTCATTGCGTTCGCTCCAAATATGGCCCATTTCTTCTCGTGTATAACGTGGTATCATGATGTCTCCTTTGCATGATAAAAGCTAGATTTCTTATAGGATAATTGTACCATATGTGAAAGCTCCATTCAACGAAAGACCAATAAATTTCCGAATGATAAATATATTAAATTTACTAATCGTTCGTATTTGTTGAAGATGACAGCCATTCATTGAAGTCTTATGATACGTTTTGACTTATGATGACTTTACTTATGATGACTTTGCTTATGACGCCTTTCTAAATAAACAATTAATAGAATTGAGTTATATTAACTCCGTCTCTATGTATTCGTGCTAATAAAATGATATACTAGAATTATCTGAAATATACATAAACTTGTATATCATTATGGGGAGGCTTTCATGGCAAATTTAAATCGCAAAGAGCGTCGTGCACAGCGCAATGAATCGAATATTATAGGCATGCTATTACGCCTATTCTTTGGGCTCAGCTTTATCGGCTTGGCTGTAGTTCTATTTGGAGAGTTTGATCTCAACTATGTATTCTCCATCTTTACAGCAGACATCATCGTATCCTTAATTTACGTGATACTCAATAAATCTCGCATCACCACATCCTTAGCTGTTAACACCAATGTACGCGTTATCATTGCATTCCTCATCATGCTAGTAACAATGTTCTTCTACGCCTTCGCATTATGGCGCGTCAATCAATTTAGTGCACCTATGCAGATCACTTTATTTATCGGTGGCGCCATCGTATACCTTGCGGTGTTCAACTCCACTAAGACAATGCTTACTAATCAAGACTAATACAAACATAACAAAAGAGGCATATCTTACATACATAGTATGTGATATGCCTCTTTATTGTCCCATAACAACAGGAATTGTTAAGGTTTGTATACGTCCAGAGTTGTTGACGATGCTGCCACTGGTTTTAACAATGCGCAATGCTTCTTCCATTACATCAGGCGGTACACCATCTACCACGATGCGCGGTGTATTCTGAGCAACGATGACACGGCCATCTTCACCAAAGTTTACCTTCACCGTAACAGTACCCGTTACAGAAGATTTCGCCCCTTGTTCTTGAACACGGCGAAGATAGGCGCTTGGATTGATAGCGGGCTGACGCAATAGTTCTTGCTGGCCTGGTGTTAACAAGCTCCACGCAAGATCGGATAAGAATGATAAATCAGCCGCTTCTGTACGACCATCACCATCGGCATCAGGGTCAGATGTAACATCCTTACCCATAGTTGCCTCTTTCGGTTTTGATTGTTTTTCATGAGTTACAACCGCTTGCTCTACACCAGCCGCTTCAGATTCAATGGCTTTAGGAATAGCCCATTCTCGTCGCTGCCCTTGTGTACTAGCATTTGTATCTAATGTTTTAGTTCGTTCATCTTCACCAGGTGTCACTTCCTTCATCACAGGTTGTGGCTGAGATTGAGGTTTTGGTGCTACCCGTTCAGGATCTGCCTCTACTGGTGCTACCTTCTCTTCAGGTTGTGGAGTCGGTTCAGCCACCTCTACACTGCTTTCACTATCATCAGGCAAGTCAAAGCTAATTTCAGCCGCATCATGAGCTGCACCAGTACCTGCCATACCACGCAAGGAAAGCCCCATCCCAGATACGAGTATCGTCGTAATGCCTAAGGACACGATGAACGGTTTCAAATAATGCGATTCAAACATAGAATCACTTCCGTTCCGTTGCGACACTAATATATTTGGCGCCATTTACCTTGAGCATATCTAATAGAGCGATAACCTCGCTGTAATATACATCCTTAGATGCGCGGATAACAAAGGCTTGTCGCGGTGCTTGTTTAACGATAGACCGCACCTCTTCCGCCAAGCGTTCCGAAGAAATCTCCTGATTATCGATATATAACGTATGCGTTGTAGTTAAGGTAATCGTAATAGGCTCGATAGATTTTGCCGTAGAAGTAGATGCAGATGGCAAATTTAGAGGAATTTGCTGCTCTGTATTCATGTACAACGTGCCCACCATGAAAAATACCAATAAAAAGAATACGATATCGATCATAGGGATAATCATGATTGTCGGTTCTTTTTTAACCCCTAATGTGCGTCGTCTCATATATCATGTTCCTCGTTGTACGCATCGAGGATATTACCACACTCATGCTCTAATGTAGCAATAGAATCGTTGACCTTTGCCGCACAGTAACTGTGAAAGCCAAGCGCAATAATGGCTACCGTTAAGCCTGTCGCCGTTGCCACCAAGGCCTCGGATACACCGCCAGTAATGATGGTAGGCGCACCAATATCGCCGCCTACGACTGCAAAGGCGCGAATCATGCCAAGCACGGTACCCAATAAGCCCAATAGTGGAGCCATTGTTACGATCATGCTAAGCCAGCTAAGGCCGCGTTTTAATCGCTCATCGGCATAGGACACGATATCTTGCAAACGATTTTCCAAGCTATTGTAGTTCTTAGCGCTGCGAATAGCACGAGCAAATAAGGAGCCTAACTCCAATGTATCTCGTTCCAATATGCTCGGCAACATAACCCAGCTTTGGTTCTTTTCTAATACCTTATTAAAGCGGCGCAAGTCCTTTGTAAACTTACGGTATAAAACGATACGCTCAATGCCAATCATTAATGCAACGAGCAAAAAAATTACTAGCGGATACATAACAAATCCACCAGCCACAAATAAATGCGCTATGCTACTCATACTAACCTCCAAAAGCCTTCACCCTTTAGGCCCCAATAACCTTTATTATATCACGTTTTAAGGCATCTAAAAATATGTATGGGACAAAAAAAGGCTATACTAATCATGATACACATATTAGTATAGCCTTTAATTTTGCTTTTATTCTGCTTCTACTCTACTTCTATTTTTCCTTTGCCGGACCTTAATTTCGTCATGATTTAACTATAGCATAACCATTGTATCCTATGATTTATTGGTCTTTTTTAAGGAATTTTACAAGTATACCACCGATTGTTAAGGATAAACCGAAGCCGCTACAGAACATGCCAATGGAATACATCCAAGCATAAGTTTGATTATTAGAAGAAATCGCTTTAGCTGCCTCTCGTGCATTAGTCGCATTTCTTGCAATTTCCAAATTCGTTGTAGCTGGATCTGGATTTAATAACAAGATAACTATACCTATAATTAGAACAACTACACCAACGGGTAATAACATTTTCTTGCTCATTTTAATATTCCTCTCCTAACATTTTATAAAATAATATATACGATTAGATATTATTTATCGAGTTTGTTAACATCTAAATTATTCATATCGCCTATCAAATCATTGTACTCTTCGATCATGTCATTATAATTTTCCGTATTTTGTGCAGCCATAAATGTTCGAATGGCACCAATAGTCTTATTTAAAGATTTTTTTGTATGCTCATATTCTTTACTATTAACAGAATTGGCCACATCACTGATAGCTTGCAACTCTTGGTTAACCGCATTCACATCGATTGGTTTACCACCTTCAAAGTTATCTAGAACAACAGTAAGTCGGAGATGTGCTTCTTGAGCTGCTGCAGCATTCTTCTTACCTGCATCCTTCAATGCTTTTAACTGTTCTTGTTGATTTTCTATATTATGTTTATGAATGATATCATTTAATGTAGGATATACCGCATAGAATTGTTCATACAATTGAACATACTTTGGACCTAACTGTTGTTCCTTAGCATAATTGTCTGTCGTATATGTTTTCGCCTCGTAGTAAGACTTTAATTCATTCGCAACAGGCACAATCTGATCCAAGACAGCTAGTACTTTATCAAGAGGTTCCTTCATGTCATCATAAGGAACACCCTTTGTTTTAGCTTTTTGTAAATCTTCTCGTAACTCTTTAAAATCTGGTGAACTAAAGGATGTCAAATGTTGTCCACTTTTTAAACCTTGAATTGTCGGTGTAAGTGCAAAATCAAAGGTAAGAGCACGGTCATTAAAATCGCTAACTGCTTCAATATAGTTGTTAAATACTTTAACATCTTGCTCTTGCGCCTTCTGAACTCCTTTCTGTACACCGTTCGCAACCTTAGAAACACTACATCCTGTCAAGAATAATGGTGCTGTTAGAGTAGATGCACACAATACTACTGTCAGCATTTTCTTTACTAGTGGTTTCATAATAACCCTCTCTTTTTAATTACACACAAGTAATAATCTATGATTAAATTATATACCTTATATGATTTTAACAAAAGCATAAAACATAGATATTATGAAATTTATTTCATGAATATACTTTTATAGGCATATAAAAAGGCATAGTATCGAAACTATTATTGGTTAAAACCTGTAGTAGTTAGATACTATGCCTTTTCTGGATACATCTTATATGTCTAAATCAGTATGATAGCTAATCGGAGTGTCTTAATAGATAAGTTATGCCGACTTATCAAATAGGTATGTAGCTATTTACTCATTTAATGGACTTGTCGAAAACACCAATTAATTCTTCAACGGCTTGAGATTCGCTCATTTCACCGTCTAAAACGGCTGCTTCCACTTCGCCCATACGACCTTGAATGACGACATTATTAAAGAATAGGTTGTGCAAGTGTTCGTCAATCATATCGCGTACCCAACGGAGGGATTGTTCTTGACGGCGTTTTAAGAATACGCCATTTTCTTTACCTTGTTCAGCAAATTCTTGGATTACATCCCACAATTCATCGAGGCCATCCTTTGTAACTGCTGAACATGTGTAGGCTTGGGTTTTCCATTTTTCCGTAGCAGGACGAATGTAATGCAACATCCGATCGTAATCGCTACGAGCGATGAGAGCGCGCTTGAGGTTATCCCCATCAGCCTTGTTGACCACAATAGCATCGGCCAGTTCCATAACACCTTTTTTGATGCCTTGTAATTCATCGCCTGCACCAGTTAAGACGATGAGCATAAAGAAGTCTACCATGGAACGCACGGTAACTTCACTTTGCCCAACCCCAACGGTTTCGACGAGAATGATATCGTACCCAGCAGCCTCGCAAAGTAGCATGGTCTCTCTACTTTTACGAGCTACACCGCCTAGTGTACCACCTGCTGGCGATGGACGGATATACGCATCAGGATGTTTCGTCAATGTTTCCATCCGCGTTTTATCGCCCAAAATACTGCCCTTTGTGACTTGGCTTGTAGGGTCTACAGCAAGTACGGCTACCTTGTAACCTGCTTCAATGAGCATATTGCCAAAAGCTTCAATAAATGTACTTTTACCGGCCCCAGGCACACCAGTAATACCGATGCGCAACGCCTTGCCCGTACGAGGCAATATAGCTTGCAATACTTGTTGAGCTAATTTAAAGTGTTCCTTATTATTACTTTCTACTAATGTAATAGCCCGTGAAAGTATAACGCGGTCCCCCTGCTCGATACCGCGTACATAATCAGCGACAGTTAACTTCTTTCGCCGCTGTACGGGACGTACCGACGGAGCCAGATGCGCGGAGCTAGATAAGAGGCCGTCGTGCATTTCCTTGACGCCTTTCATCACGTGACACGCAAAGGTATCATCTTTTTTCGCATCTTCTGGCACCCAGTCGGGACGGTAGGTACTACCCTCGGCGCTTGCGTTTTTTACACCTAATTCTGGCGCCTTACCTTCACCAGTGGTAAAAGTAGCGTCCTGTGCATTGCGCAATTCATCCGGAGTAGGCCGTTTATTATCAGTCATTGCCTTCGTCTTGAACGTGGCTAGTCAATGTTTCTAGCAATTTTTTAGCCGCTACAGGCAAGACTGTACCAGGGCCAAAGATAGCCACTGCGCCATGTTCGCGTAGGAACTCATAGTCCTGAGCAGGGATTACGCCACCGATGGCAACCAAAATATCTCCACGACCTCGTTTGTTGAGTTCTTCCACAAGTTGAGGTAACAATGTTTTGTGACCTGCCGCAAGGGAACTGAAGCCGACGATATGAACGTCATTATCCACCGCATCTTGTGCTGTTTCCTCTGGAGTTTGGAACAAAGGTCCGATATCCACGTCAAAGCCCATATCCGCGAAGGATGTAGCGATAACTTTGGCACCGCGGTCATGACCGTCTTGGCCCATCTTCGCAATCATAATACGAGGACGACGACCTTCGAGTTCTTCGAAATCATCCGCCATTTGGCGAACTTCTTTGATGACATCATCATCTTCATATTCGCTGGAGTATACGCCAGAAATAGAGCGGATAACTGCTTTATGACGGCCACAAACCTTTTCAACAGCAAAGGAAATTTCACCCAAGGATGCACGAGCACGAGCTGCTTCAAGTGCAAGGGCAAGCAAGTTGCCTTCCCCGGATTCTGTAGCATTTGTAATCGCTTCGAGGCAGGATTGAACCTTATCTTCATCACGGTTAGCACGCAATTGTTCGAGACGACGGATTTGCGCTTCTCGTACAGCCGTATTATCTACGTCTAAGATATCCAATGGATCTTCTTTATCTAGACGATATTTATTGATACCAATAATTGCTTCACGACCAGAGTCGATACGAGCTTGGCGACGAGCTGCCGCTTCTTCGATACGCATCTTAGGAAGACCAGTATCAATCGCTTTCGCCATACCACCAAGGGATTCGATTTCTTGGATATGACCCCAAGCACGACGGATCAATTCATCAGTCAAGGCTTCTACATAATAGGAACCGCCCCATGGGTCGATAACTTTACATACCTTAGTTTCGTCTTGGATGTAAAGTTGAGTATTACGAGCAATACGAGCAGAGAAGTCCGTAGGTAACGCGATGGCTTCATCAAGCGCATTGGTATGTAAGGATTGCGTATGGCCCAATGCAGCGCCCATTGCTTCCATACATGTACGAGCTACGTTATTGAATGGATCTTGTTCTGTTAAGGACCAACCAGATGTTTGACTATGTGTACGAAGTGCCATTGATTTTGGATTTTCAGAACCGAAGCTCTTAATAATCTTAGCCCACAACATACGAGCTGCACGCATTTTCGCTACTTCCATGAAGTAGTTTTTACCGATTGCCCAGAAGAAGGACAAACGTGGAGCGAATTTATCTACGTGAAGGCCTGCATTTACACCGGTACGGATGTATTCAAGACCATCGGCCAATGTGTAGCCTAATTCGATATCTGCAGTAGCGCCTGCTTCTTGCATATGGTAGCCAGAAATGGAGATACTGTTGAATTTAGGCATGTACTGAGAGGTGTAAGCAAAGATATCGCCAATGATGCGCATGGACGTAGCTGGAGGGTAAATATAGGTATTACGCACCATGAATTCTTTCAAGATATCATTTTGGATTGTACCAGCCATAACCTTTTTATCAACGCCTTGTTCTTCACCAGCTAGGATATAGAACGCCATGACAGGCAATACGGCGCCGTTCATTGTCATGGATACGGACATTTGGTCGAGAGGAATACCGGAGAATAGAATTTCCATATCGAGGATAGAATCTACCGCAACACCCGCTTTACCAACGTCACCTACTACGCGAGGATGGTCGGAGTCGTAACCACGGTGTGTGGCAAGGTCAAAGGCGATAGACAAACCTTTTTGGCCCGCTGCCAAGTTACGACGGTAAAACGCATTGGATTCTTCTGCTGTGGAGAAACCAGCGTACTGACGTACTGTCCAAGGACGAGTTACGTACATTGTAGAATAAGGTCCACGCAAGAATGGAGGTACACCAGCCATATAGTCAAGGTGTGTCATCCCTTCATAATCCATCTCTGTATAGAGAGGTTTTAGTTGGATTTGCTCCATTGTTGTATTATATAAATCTTCAAAGCTTTTTCCTGTTTCTTTTTGAAGTTCAGCAAGCCATGCATCGCGAGATGTCGGCGACTGAGATCCCAAGCCAAGAGAGGAGAAGTCTGGATTTTTAAACATGAGCTCACATCCCTTTCTTATCTTGTAACGTATGTAAGATTTCGTAGCAATTTGCACGAACGGAAATGAAGTCGTCTACGCCAGCTTCACGGTATACAGGCTCAAGGTCCTTAGGAGGCGCCCCTGCCAAAATAACTGTTACATTCGGCATAGTTTCTTTCAACTCTTTAGCGAGTGGTGGTACTAACTCAGGATATGTATCATCTGTGGAACAGATAACCACAACATCGGCACCACTTTCACGGGCAGCCTTCGCCGCATCAGCCGTTGTTTCATGGCCATCATTTTTAATAACTTCAAAAGCACCTACTTCGAAGAAGCCTGTGGAGAAGTCCGCACGAGGTTTATGTTGAGGGATTGGGCCCATATTAGCCAAGAATACCTTCACATTATCTTTCGTACGTTGTTTATACGATTCCGTGCGCATACGGAGGGCTTCGAATTGTTCAGTCCAGCGATGTGCAATAATTGGTTCGATTGTTTCAGAAGAAATATCGCCTGCATCTAAAGCCTTACGGATTTGGCGGATTGTCAATTTTTGTAATGCCCCAAGCTCAATAAGACCAATCAACGCACCTGGTTCTGTTGTACTTGCTTCTAGAGTAGCCTGTGCTTTCACAACCGCATCAGCCTCTGCACCTGCCAAGTACTCATCAATTTGAGCAGCTCGTTTTTGACACAATGTTTCTTGATTTTCTGGTTTAGGATCAAGTAACTCTTCTGTCATATTCGCATACATATTGTTACCAACTGCTACATCCTTACGGAATGCAAGGTTTTTAAAGCGTTCATCGAGGATGGCTTTCACTTGAGTTTGAGGATAGCCTTCTTTCAATGCGGCAATGATGCCACCTTTAGACTCGATTGTTTGGAACTCAGACCAGATTTTTTCGCATAGTTCAGCAGCTAATGTTTCCACGTACCAAGAACCGCCTACAGGGTCCACAGGTTGGCGCAACTCAAATTCAGTTTGCAACATAACTTGGATATTGCGGGCAATACGGCGAGAGAAATCATCCGCTTTGCGAATTGGTTGGTCAAACGGAGATACTTCAAGGCTGTTCAAACCGCCTACAACACCAGAGAATGCTTGTGTCGTATTGCGCAACAAGTTTACATATGGGTCGTATACAGTTTTTGTGAAAGCAGATGTTCTGCCGTGTACATGGACGGCACGGTCCGCTTCTTCAGCACCGAAAGCTTCCATAATGCGAGCCCAAAGTACGCGCAAGGCACGCAATTTAGCAATTTCCATAAAGAAATTAGCCCCTAAGGAGAATGTGAACATCATGCTCTTCGCGATGGTGTGAATATCGATGTTCCGTTGTGCTAATTGACGCACGTAGCAAACAGCTGTTGCCAATGCATAGGCAACCTCTTGCACATCGTTAGCGCCGCCATTAGCGTATACATCGCCAGATACGAGTACTGTTTTAAGCTCTGGAGCTTGTTCTTTAGCCCACACAACAGTATGTGCCATTTCATCAAAGGCTGTATCTAAGGAAATGTGCAAAGCACCATCTTTCACCCAAACACCGATAGGGTCTGCACCAACGAGACCTTTCAAATCAGATGTTTGTTTTTTAGCGCCTTTCACCGTAGCCGCTAACATGCCAAGCAAGATGGCTGCAGAAGCACCTGTTTCAATGTACAAAGGATTTTCCTTCAAATTGAATCGGTCAATCAATTGTTTGCAGTCATCCATAGTGGATACAGATGTACCACCAACGCCAACGGATGCGCCTACTTGCACATCTTGATCATGGCGTGTTGCTTCATCTAGGCGGATGTTGTGAATGGTGCCACCTTTTACAATCTCGTATAAACTTGCATGATTGGCATCCTTAGGCAAAGAGTCATCTACATATTGGGATACACCCCAAGAGTCTTTAATATAACCACTTGCCTTAGTACCACGTAGGAACTCGCCTGCCCCAGGGTATACGCCCTTTGGAATTGCTTCTGCATGCAGTGCAGGTGTATAAATTGGCTGCAACGTGATACCTTCATAGGTTTTCGTGAACATCTTCTTGTGGAAGTCGCCACCTTTTAACGCCTTTTCAACTTCAGCCTGCCATTGTTCATACGTAGGTTTCTCAAATTCATCAAAGGATACAGGAGCTAATAGATCGCGTTCAGCATCCTTTGAAGTCTTTTTGTCAGACATATATGTGCCTCCTTTTCAACTCGAAACCATACCGAGAAACAGCGCACCGTACCTGCGAATTGTTATACATATACATCACACGAGCTTTCCTATACTTGGATCACATCAACCTCAAATATGTGTCCATCAATTCATTAACTATGAAGCCTGATATATATGCTTAACAGCCACTTTCAAGGGCAACAAAAAACGTGCCACCCAAAAGTGACACGTAAGGTTTCTTATTGAAAGGTACGCCAAAAAACACTGAAACCAGCATACCCCAATCCCCTTCCTATCGCTCGTAGGTACATAACGGTGATTATCAAATAGGCAGTTCTCCTGGCTCGGGCTCATCACCTCGCTTTCGCCTTCCCAGATTTCTCCAGTGACATTTTTGAAAGCAGGCTCGTCCTTACAGTGGCGGGACCGCATCGGCTTGTACCGATTTCTCTATTAAGTCTTGTGACACCTATTCTCTATATTCGTTGTTCTAAGTCCAATATAGTGTAAGATTATGCACAAAGTCAATGAACATAACAGTTAATCATAAGTAACAAATTTCAAGTTATAACTAACGCATATATAAAATGACAAAAACGCATATAACATTATCAGCATGATATAATAATGCTATCAATAAGAGGAGGTTGCATTATGAATGATA
>URQX01000021.1 GCA_900550175.1 uncultured Veillonella sp. | reverse complement strand
TGATGTTCCGCAAGAAACGGGTGAAAGTAAATAGCCGTGTAGCCCATTCCCAGCGTTCCCTAAAAAAGGGTGATGTATTAACATTGGAACTGCCACAGGATAAAGACTATGGTGTGGATGTAGAGAAAGGGCCTATTACCGTGCTCTACGAAGATGCTCATACCTTGGTGGTTAATAAAACTCCATTCATGCTTGTTCATCCTGCAGGGCAAACTAAATCTGGTACATTGAGTAACTATGTGGCTGGATACTATGCGAAAAAAGGTGTAGTGCACAAGGTGCGTCCTGTACATCGCCTTGACCGAGATACATCTGGTTGTATTCTCTTTGGTAAAACAAAGGAAGCTCAGCAATATTACACCGATGAACTACAAGAGGGGCGTATCGATCGTATCTATATGGGCTTAGTAGAAGGCGTTATTAACGAAGATGGCGTAGTTGATGCACCTATCGGTGTTGATCCAGTATTTGATAACCGTCGCGTTGTCGATGAATTAGGTCAACCGGCTCAAACGGAATATACCGTTCTTGGTCACGAAGGCGATCATACATTACTAAAGTTCAAATTACTAACAGGCAGAACACACCAAATCCGTGTACACATGGAACACATTGGTCATCCTATCGTTGGTGACGCCATGTATGGTACACGTCATAAACCATATACACGTCAATGCTTGCACGCGTCAGAACTCGCCTTTGTACCCTATGGTAAGGATGAGCCTGTAATGGTAAATTGTGAAGTAGGGGATGACTTTGGACATGAAAAGTAATAATTGCTTTTCTAATTTTCATCAATTATAATTTATATGTTGATGTGGTCATAGAGCATGCCACATCTTCTTGTATACAAAAAACAATAGTGATAAAAACGCATAGTCTATGACTTAAAGTCATGGACTATGTTTTTTTTATATTTTCAATTCACAGTGGACAGGAGTATACTATGTATAGACAAAAATTCTATAGAATTTAAAACTTAGATGAGGTTATGGACGGTCACCAATAGTGTCACTACAGAATGGATTCTTTAGAGGTAGTTTATAGTTTATACTTTCACCAAGACCGAACGGAACGATGCCGCAGAGCTTGGAGTGATCAAGTGATATGAAGGAGTGCACGTTATGGATATGAATCAGAGCACAATCGAGCAACAACGTCTAGATCAAGCTAGACTAGAAGCCAATGGTATGTACAGCAGCCAATTTGAAAAGGATGCGTGCGGTATGGGCTTTGTCGTTAATATTAAGGGCAAAAAATCCCATGATATTATCGATGATGGTTTGCGTATTTTAGAGCGCCTTGAACACCGTGGTGGTGCTGGTGCCGATAAGGACACAGGGGATGGTGCCGGTATTTTGGTACAAATTCCTCATGATTTCTTCAAACGCGAATGCGAAGTGCTTGGTATTAACTTGCCTGCAGCTGGTGAGTACGGCGTAGGTATGGTGTTTGCTCACAAATATGAAAGCCTCCGTAACGAGCAAAAACGCATTTTTGAAGAGGTTGTACGCGAAGAAGGTCAAGTTGTTCTTGGTTGGCGTGAAGTACCAGTAGATGGTACAAAGGTTGGTAAAGAAGCAGCTGCTATCCGCCCTTGGATGATTCAAATTCTCATCGGCAAAGGCCCAGACGTAACTAATCATAAAGAATTTGAACGTAAATTATATATTATTCGTAAATTAGCAGAAAAACGTATTGTTCCATTGAGCAAGGAATTATCTAGCGATTTCTATATTGCATCCTTGTCCTCTAAAACAATCGTATATAAAGGTATGTTAACACCTGGTCAATTGCGTGACTTCTACCTTGATTTGAGCGACCTTGACTTTACATCTGCGTTGGCTATGGTTCACTCTCGTTTTAGTACGAATACATTCCCAAGTTGGGCTCGGGCGCATCCTAACCGTTTCTTAGTGCATAATGGTGAAATCAATACAATCCGTGGTAACGTAAACTGGATCAATGCTCGTGAAGGTAAGGCGGAATCTCCATTATTCCCAGACATCAAAAAAGTATTCCCTGTAGTTGATGACAGCGGTTCTGACTCCGCTATGTTCGATAACACATTGGAATTCTTGCACATGACAGGTCGTTCCTTGCCTCATGCGATTATGATGATGATCCCTGAACCTTGGGAACGCAACAATCTCATGAGCCAAGAAAAACATGATTTCTATGAGTTCAATAGCTTCATGATGGAACCATGGGATGGCCCTGCTGCTATGGGCTTCACTGATGGTACTGTTATCGGTGGCGTACTTGACCGTAATGGTTTACGTCCTGCTCGTTACTATGTAACAACTGATGATCGCGTTATCATGGCATCTGAAGTGGGTGTAGTAAACGAAAACGCTGAAAATATTCGCGCTAAAGGTCGCTTGGAACCAGGCAAAATGCTTCTCATCGATACTGAAGAACAACGTATCATTTCCGACGAAGAAATCAAACAACGCGTTGCTACTGAATTGCCGTATGATGAATGGGTAAAAGAACATGTTATCCACTTGTCTGAAATTACTCAAGCTGATGAAAGCGATATTCCAAAAGTAGACGATTTGTTCAAAAAGCAACAAGCCTTTGGTTATACTCAAGAAGATCTTGTACGTATGATCGTACCTATGGCAAAAGATGGTAAAGACCCTGTAGGTGCAATGGGTGCCGATGCTCCACTTGCTATCTTGTCTGATAAACCACAATTGTTATACAGCTACTTCAAGCAAATGTTCGCGCAAGTAACAAATCCTCCAATCGACTCTATTCGTGAGGAAATGGTTACATCTACTCGTGTTATGCTTGGTAACTCTGGTAACTTAACAGATCCTAATAAAGCTGGTACCTATGCGTTGTCCATGCGTACACCAATCCTTACAAATCAAGAATTGGCGTCCATTAAGGCTCTTGATTGCCGTCGTATGAAATCTGTTACATTGCCAATCCTCTTCGATCCAACTAAGGGTGCTGATGGTTTGCGCGATGCATTAAATGAATTATGCGAAAAAGCAGAAGAAGCAGCACGTACAGAGCAAAATGTATTGATTTTGTCTGACCGTGGTGTCGATGATAATCATGCACCAATTCCTGCATTGTTGGCTGTAGCAGCTGTTCACAATCACTTGATAAACAAAGTATTGCGTACAGAAATCGGTCTTATCCTTGAATCTGGTGAACCTCGCGAAGTACATCACTTCTGTACATTGATCGGTTATGGTGTAACAGCCATCAACCCATACTTGGCTCTTGAAACTGTACGCGATTTACAAGCTCGTAAACGCCTTGGTGATATTACACCTGAACAAGCTGAAAAGAACTACATCAAAGCAGCTGTAGGCGGTATCATGAAGGTTATGTCTAAAATGGGTATCTCCACAGTTCGTTCTTATCATGGTGCACAAATCTTCGAAGCTTTGGGCTTGAATTCTAACTTCATCAACAAGTTCTTCGTAAATACACCAACACGTATCGGTGGTATTGGTCTTGTAGGTGTTGCCAACGAAGCGTTAGCTCGTTATGACCGCGCTTTCAAATCCGATGAATCCGTACTCGAACCAGGTGGTTGGTATGGTCCTGTAAAAGATGGGGAAGAACATTTATTCAATCCTAAAACAATTGACCTTTTACAAGAATCCCTTATCAACGGCGATTATGCAAAATATAAAGAATATTCTAAAGCGATTCGCAACGATTACCATGTAACATTGCGTTCTTTAATGGAATTGAACTACCCTGTAGGCGGCGGTATTCCTATTGAAGAGGTTGAAGCAGAAGAATCCATCGTAAAACGCTTTAAAGCGGGCGCTATGAGTTATGGTGCCATCAGTAAAGAGGCTCATGAAGCCATCGCTATCGCTATGAACCGCTTAGGCTCTACATCTAACTCTGGTGAAGGTGGCGAAGACGTAGCTCGTTTCAAACCATTGCCAAATGGCGACAGCATGAATTCCGAAGTAAAACAAATTGCATCTGGTCGTTTCGGTGTAACTGCAAACTACCTCATTCATGCAAAAGAATTGCAAATTAAATGTGCACAAGGCGCTAAACCAGGCGAAGGTGGTCAATTACCAGGTAAAAAAGTATACCCTGAAATCGGGAAAGCTCGTCACTCCACTCCTGGCGTAGAGCTCGTATCTCCACCACCTCATCACGATATTTACTCCATCGAAGACTTGGCTGAGTTGATTTACGATTTGAAATGTGTTAACAAAGATGCTCGCATTTCCGTTAAATTAACATCTGAAGCTGGTGTAGGTACTATCGCTGCTGGCGTTGCGAAAGCAAAAGCAGATAATATCTTAATCTCTGGTTACGATGGTGGTACAGGTGCGGCAGGCCGTACATCTGTAAAACACGCTGGTGTGCCTTGGGAATTGGGCTTGTCTGAAACTCATCAAACATTGATGCTCAACAGATTACGTGATCGCGTTAAATTGGAAGTAGACTCCAAGTTGATGACTGGTTTCGACGTAGCTGTTGCTGCTATGCTTGGCGCTGAGTTATTCGGTTTCGGTACATTACCACTCGTTGCTGTAGGCTGTAAAATGGCTCGTGTATGTAACCTCAACACATGCCCTTATGGCGTAGCGACACAAGATGAAAAATTGCGCGCTCGTTTCACAGGTAAACCTGAGTACGTAGAAAACTTGATGATCTTCATCGCTCGTGAATTGCGTGAAATTATGGCTCGTTTAGGCATTCGCTCCGTAGCTGAACTTGTAGGCCGTATCGATCTTGTTCGTCAAAAATCTCAAGACGATAACTTCAAATTGTCTCGTGTTGACCTTAAACGCGTATTGTTCCACCCATACATCGATGCATCTGTAGGTCATATGCATATGGTTGACCAAGATCACGAATTGGAACGCACATTGGATATGTCCAAGCTCTTACGTATGTGCCGTCCTGCTATTGAGGATCAAAAATCTATTCGTGCTAAATTGGCGATTAATAACATTAACCGTGTTGTAGGTACCTTGGTTGGTTCTGAGGTGACACGTCGTTATGGTGAAAGCGGCTTGCCAGATAACACAATCAAGTTGAACTTTGAAGGTTCTGCTGGTCAATCCTTCGGTGCTTTCATTCCTAAAGGCATGACATTAGAGCTTGAAGGGGATGCGAACGATTACCTCGGTAAAGGTTTGTCCGGTGGTACTATTACTGTATATCCACCTAAGAAATCCATCTTCGAAGCTGATGAAAATATCCTTATCGGTAACGTTGCCTTCTATGGTGCTACATCTGGTACATCCTACATCAACGGTGTAGCTGGTGAACGTTTCGCCGTTCGTAACAGTGGTATCATTGCTGTTGTTGAAGGCGTAGGTGACCATGGTTGTGAATACATGACTGGTGGCGAAGTTCTGGTACTTGGTAAAATCGGTCGTAACTTCGCAGCAGGTATGTCCGGTGGCTATGCATACATCCTTGATTGCGATGAACGCTATGTAAATACAGGTCTCGTAGAATTACGTCCTGCTAATAATAATGACCTTAAGCGCATTAAAGAATTAGTAGAACAACACGTATTGCATACTAACTCCTCTAAAGGCCGTCACATCCTTGAAAACTGGAATAACTTTGTAAATAGATTTACAAAAGTTGTACCTGTAGCATATGAAGAAATGCACGCTGCTATTGAACGCTATAAAGAACAAGGCTTATCCTTGGAAGAAGCTCAATTAGCTGCATTTAAAGAAAAATATGCAAAATAATTTCTAATCTAACTGTATCCTTTAGATAAGACATATGAAATGCCTCTATAGCTTTGACTATAGAGGCATTTTCATGTATAATATTTGTATTGCAATATTGGATCATGGCAGTTCTCGGGCCTGTGCAATGGGGGCCTGTGAATCGTGTCAGGACTGAGAGGTAGCAGCACTAAGCGGTAACCCTCATGTGCCACGGGGAACCCGGGGGCTGTCGTGATCGAATATTGCAAGGCGGCCTGTGGGGCCGCTTTTTTTATGCCTAATCTAAACTCTATAAAATGAGTAAGATTTCTACGAATATGGTATAATAAAGTATTGTAATTTTCGGAAAAAGGGGGTGTTCCAATGGCATATATTGCGTTATATCGTAAGTACCGTCCGCAGACCTTTACCGATGTGGTGGGTCAGCATCAGGTGTCTGATACGTTGATGCGTGCTATCCGCGAGGATAAGGTAGCTCATGCGTATTTGTTTGCTGGTCCGCGAGGGACTGGTAAGACGAGTATGGCCAAGATTTTCGCACGCGCTATCAACTGCGAGCATGGGCCAACGGATCATCCTTGTAACGAGTGTAGTGCTTGTAAATCGATTTTGAGCGGCCAGTCCATGGATGTTCTTGAAATCGACGCTGCATCCAATCGTGGTATCGATGAGGTGCGTGCCCTTCGTGAAAGCGTTAAATTTATGCCTGTTGAAGGGCGTAAAAAGGTGTTCATCATCGACGAAGCCCATATGCTCACAACTGAGGCATGGAATGCGCTTTTAAAAACTATCGAAGAGCCACCGGCTCACGTTATGTTTATCTTTGCTACTACAGAGATTGAAAAGTTACCTGTTACCATCGTATCTCGCTGTCAGCGGTACACCTTTAGACGGATTACGTCTGACGATATCGCACAGCGTTTATCCTATGTAGCGAAACAAGAGGGTTTTGGCTTAGATCCGGCAGCGGCACAGCTCATCGCAGTTCATGCAGATGGTGGTTTGCGTGATGCATTGAGTATTTTAGACCAATGTGCAGGTATGGCTACAGGTACTATTACCCCTCAAGTGGTAGAGGAATTGATCGGCCTTGTTAGCAAGGAATGGATCATTCACTTCCTAGATGCGCTACGCAATGGGGATGGACCAAAATTACTGTCTTATATTCACGATGCCTTAGCAGAAGGTCGTGATGCGACGCAGATTATGGATGCCCTCATTCAGCATGTGCGGGCCTTGCTCGTTGGTAAGGTCGCACCTGATGCGGATGAGCTCAAGGTATACGATGCCTTTAAGGCTGAGTTTTTAGCTCAAGCTGAAAGCATCGATTTTAATGAGCTTAACCAGTATGTGCGCAGTGCGCAATCCATCATGAATGATGCAAAACAGGTGGATAATCCACGAACTATCATCGAAATGGGCCTTTTAGTGCTTTGTGCTAAATTAGGTTCTGTTGATGAAAGCTTAGAAGACCGTGTGTATGCATTAGAGTCTTCAGAACGATCTGAACGAAACGATTTATTGAACCGCATGGCTCAATTAGAGCAACGCGGCCCAGCTGTCGCAACTGGACCTGCTTACGGTGCTAACTCCTTTGGACCGCCAGGTGGTTATGCCAATAGCTTTGTTCCTGTAGATAATGCTGCTGTACAGAATGCTTCCATGAGTAGTACTCAAAATAGTACTGTTGGTACTGTGCCGCCCCCAAGTGGAGTGGGGATGACCCCACCGCCAGCGAGTGTAGGCATGACACCTCCACCTATGGGTGCGCCTGGTAGTACACCGCCTCCTATGAATGGAGTGGGCATGGCTCCGCCTCCAATGGGCGGCGTTGGGATGGCACCACCAAGTACTGGAGGCGCTCCACAACGACCTGCTAGAAATCAAGCTAAAGGTCGTGGTAAAAAAGGTATTAGTACGCAAGCTATTATTAGTGATCAAATCTTGTCGGCTCAAGAGTATCGCAATGTACAGTCCAATGTCATTAAATACTTGAAAGACAGCAATCGCAATATGACCTCTACCGTAATTGGCCAAGGTCAACTTGTATACGTAGACCAAAGCAAGGCGGTTATGGCCTTCAAAAATACATTGCATCTCAATGTAATGACCAACGAAGTAAACTTAGCAGAAGCAGCAGATGCTTTCACCTATACGCTAGGCTATCCAGTACATGTAGAAATTGTTGATGCCCTCACACAGGTCTATAAAGATTATAAAAAAGCCTCTGGTAGTACGACGCAGCACCAAGTAAAAGCGCCGCCACGTCCACCAGAACCAATGGTTGATGTGCAGAAGACCTCTGGAGGTCAACTAACGCAAATGGATTTAACAAATCCATCAGCACCACAAGGCACTAATAATGCTCCAGTGGGAAATAGCTCAGCAGGAGCTAATAGCGCTCAAGGTAGTAGCGCGTCACAAGCTCAACAACCTACCGCACAAATTGGCGGTTCAACCACTGACGAACAATCTAGCAAGCCCGATTCTGCAGCGGTAGATGCAGCAAAGGCGGCGGCTTTGGCATTCTTAGCGAAGAAGACGGGCGGTGCCGTTGTAAGTGCCACAACTGGTGCTGATACGAATAAGGCCGGAGGAGAAACATCACCATCTGGTGGTGATGTACCGATTACATCTTTTGATGGCGCTCCACCTACTCAGGTGATTGATGGTGAGATTCCTATTGAGTCACTAGCAGGTTCTATTGAAGGCGATGATATTCCTGTTCATTCCTTTGATGATGTGCCTGTAGACGATATGGAGGAAGCTTATGTATCATCCTTAGATGATATGCCTCCACATCCGTTAGATAGTGTCACTATTATTAGCGATGATGGGGAAGTCTTAGAACGCCCTATGGATAGCAGTGCACATATCGAGGTGGAAGCTGTCCCAAAGTCTAATGGGGGCGAACAACAACAGGGAACCCCTTATCGAAGTGATAATCATACCATGCTTTCACAAGCACCTATAGAGGTCGCACCTATCGATAGTGTGACAGTAGCTCGTGAATACGCATGGAATCCAGAGCATATGACGGAAGAGGAACGAAACAATCCTCTTTTGGCAGAAACATTAGAGAAACTATCTGAAGATCACGATATTATCGTCGAGGTCATCGAAGAATAAATTAATTAACATATGAGTATAGGACGCAGGTCCTAAAAGGAGGAATTACAATGTTTGGTAAAGGTATGGGCAATATGGCTGGCATGATGAAAAAAGTTCAAAAAATGCAAGCAGATATGAAGAAAATGCAAGAAGAATTAAAAACTCGTACAGTAGAAGCTTCCGTTGGTGGCGGTGCTGTAACAGTTGTGATGAACGGCGAAAAAATCATCGAGTCTTTGAAATTGAACCCAACTGCAGTTGATCCTGAAGACGTAGAAATGTTAGAAGATTTAGTGATGGCGGCTGTAAACGAAGCTAGCAAAAAAGTAGACGACCTCTTGGCTCAAGAAATGGGCAAAGTAACTGGTGGTCTTAACTTGCCAACAGGTTTATTCTAAATGACAAATGCTTTAGAACGGCTCGTAGAGCAGTTGCGCTGCTTGCCAGGTATCGGCTCCAAGTCGGCTAGACGCTTGGCCTATCATTTGGTAGAAATGCCGAAGGAAGAGGTAGACCGTCTCGTGGAAACCATCGTAGAAGCGAAGGGGGCTACACGTCACTGTTCTATTTGCTTTAATTTATCAGCTCAAGACCCTTGCGAATTCTGTAGCAATCCGAGCCGCGATCAAACGACGATTATGGTCGTTGAAACATCTCGCGATGTCATTGCTATCGAGCGCAGTGGTGACTATAAGGGCTTATATCACGTATTGGAAGGTGCCTTGTCCCCTATGGAAGGCATCGGTGCTGACGATATTCGCGTAAAAGAATTGATTGCCCGCCTTCGGGATGGTGTCGTACAAGAGGTTATTCTCGCTACTGACCCTGATGTAGAAGGGGAGGCGACCGCTCTGTATTTGGCGCGTTTATTAAGCCCAAGTGGTATTAAGGTAACGCGCATTGCCCGTGGTGTTCCTGTGGGCGGCGATATTGAATATGCCGATGAATTAACGTTAGGCGGTGCTGTAGTGAACCGCCAAGAAATGAAAGGATAATATGGGAGCTTTATTAGCATCACCGATTATTTCGGCAGTTGTATCCGTTGCTGTAGCCTACATTGCTTTCAAAGTAGCATTTTTCACCATTAAACGAGTGGTTATGAATGCAGTAACTGGTATTTTGACGTATTTAGTATGCGTTCATATCCTCAATATTCCTATGGATATTGGTTTGGGCGTATGGGCTTTAACAGCAATTCTAGGCCCTATTCCAATGCTCATTGCAGCCGGATGGTACGGCTTTTTAAAATAGGAGGACCTCATGCTTATCAATCGTGAACAACAACGCGTTATTGATGAAGTTGAACAGAATATCCTCTTGTTAGCGTCCGCTGGGACGGGAAAAACGAATACACTTGCTTATCGAGTGGCTCACCTCATCGAGGGCGGCTATGCGAAGGCGGAGAATATCTTGTGCATGACCTTTACGAACAAGGCGGCAAATGAGATGAAAGACCGCATTCAATCGCTCGTAGGCAGTCCTGCAAAGGCTGTGGAGGTTAGTACATTCCACAGCTTTTGCTTTTTCGTACTCCAACAAGAGGGGAAGCGCAATGAAACCTTGTATACGGATGTAACCATCTTTGACGAAGAGGATTGCAAGGAATTGTCTGAACCGTATCGTCCAGGTAAGTTGCGAGAAATGTCCTTTGCCAACATCATCGGCATGGTAAAAGAATATCGTTCCTTATATGGCTTTTATTCTGATGACCTCGTAGGCGATTACAAACGAACTATAGAACGCTTGCAGAAGGAACAACGTGCCGCAATTGAGCAGCAGTTTTCTAGCTTTGGCAATGTGCTCTACAGTGAACTCCATGACTTCTTGAACCATGGTCACGAATGGATTGCCGCATATGATGAAAGCTTAGCCTCCGTACATGGTCTAGATTTCACAGATCTCATTTGCGGTGTTCATCGCCTATTTCAAGACCCTGTAGTTCGGGAACGTTGGCGCAGCCGTTATAGTTATATCTCTGTAGATGAAATGCAAGATACAGGTGTACTAGAGTACAAGGTACTTGAAATGCTGTGGGAAGGTAATCACGTTCTATTATGTGGGGATTATTTCCAAACTATATACGAGTGGCGTGGGTCTGATTCATTCCGTTTGCTCAAGCAGTTTGATGCGGACTTTAACCCTTTAAAAATCATTTTTTATGAAAACTACCGATCTAACTGGACGCTCTTTACGATGGCTTTCAAAACATTACAGAATATGTTCCCTGATCTGGTGGGCTCTATCTATACTGAATTGCCTCGCGCCAATAGTGAAAGAAAGGGCAAGCCTGTTCTCATAAAAGGCTGTAAAAACAGCTATCTTGAGGGACGGTATATCTATGAAGCTATCTGCGCCTTGCCAAAGGATGCTAATATTGGCGTTTTAGTACGGGATAATAAAAAGGCGCAACGGCTGAGCGACTCCTTTGAACGCCTCAACAATGAAAAACCTGAAGACGAACGCCGTCACTTTATGATTATTGATGAGTTTAAATTCTTTAGGCGCCAAGAAATCAAAGACGTTATGGCCTACTTTAAACTGCTTATGAACCCGAATGACTCCGTCAGTGCTAAGCGCATTATAAAACGCTATGTTGCTGGTATCGGTGACGCTCGTATTGCAGCTATTGAAAGTCCTGAGACGCGTCAAGTAGGCTTAAAATTGACGGACTTTATGGATATGCCTATCTTTGAGGCAGAGCCTTATGCGAAGCTCGTCAGTGGTTTAGAAAATCATGAGGTCGTGGTGTATGACGTAGAAAGTACAGGTACCGATACGTCCCAGGATCGTATCATTCAAATTGCGGCTATCCGCATCGATGAAAATGGACAGGTCCTAGAAACCTTTGAACGCTTTATCAACCCAGGCGTACCTGTGGGGCAATCCGAAGAGGTGCACGGTTTCTCCGATGCGTATTTACAAGAACACGGCGAAGAGCCAGCCATAGTGCTACAAGCCTTTAAGGAATTCTCCAAGAATGCAATTATTGTAGGCCACAATGTAAATTATGACGTGACCATCTTTACTAATGAATTGGCACGCCATAATTTAGGTAATCCAGAATTCAAGGCTATCTACGATACACTCGATATTTACCGTCGTTTCTATCCTAATTTGCCAAACTATAAATTGGGCTTCCTAGCATCAGAGTTTCCTATCAATCATGAGCCTACGCACAATGCGATGGACGATATCTTGGCCACTGCACAACTTTTAATCTATGCGGTAAAAGAAAATATCGTGCCTACAACGACTGGTCGTATGGTGGCGATTAACAAATATAAAGCGGCTTTCACCAATATTGCGTCCCAAATGGCGACGTTACGTAGAAAGGCCTATACGGAATTGCCAACGAAGTTATTGGCGTACATTATGAATCAAATGGGGGTTCTAGAATACTATAAATCTCATGGGGAAGCAGCAAAGGTAGAGCATATACGGGATCTATATCGCATTATGGAAAAATTAGATGCTGCCTATGAGGGTCCGGCTGGGTTAGCTCGATTAAATCAAATCTTGCAGATAGCGGCCCTTACCGCAGGTGAGCCAGCTCAACAGGTACGAAATGAAGATCGCATTCCTATCATTACCATCCACCAAGCAAAGGGGAGCGAGTTTGACCATGTATTCCTAGCCGGCCTCAACGAAGGTACCTTCCCAAGCCCGTTTGCCATTGCAGAAGGCCGTGAAGATGAAGAAAAGCGCTTGTTCTATGTGGCCATAACGCGCCCTAAGCAAGAGCTGACCATTACCTTTGAACAAACGAATATACGTGGCCGAGCGGTTCAACCAAGCTCGCTACTGAACTATATGCCACGAGACAATGAGCTCGTAGAAAGGAGATACTAATGGCGAGAAAAACACATCGTCCCGACGATATTTTGTGGACCGTAACTGCTGCGGATTTAGATGCGGTGCATGCTAACAAGCTTGCTGCATTACAGTCATCGAAGAAGCAACAAGATGCTATGGAAATTCAAGATACTGTAGTTATCTCCCTAGGTGAAGTACTAGACACTAAATATCCTCGTAAATCCTTAGTAAAGTTATTTGAGGAAAAGCTAATCCACATCAACGGACATAAGGCAACGCCAAAGGATGTTATCTCCGAAGGTGACGAGATTTGGATTGCTATGGCGAAGGAAAAAATCGATCACGAACTAATAGAAATGGACTTACATATTCTGTATGAAGATGATGATCTCCTCATTGTGGATAAACCGGCTGGTGTGACGGTAAACTCTAAAGACCAAGTATCCCTTGCTAATGGTGTGGCTCACTATTTCAAAGCACATGGCATTAAGCGGAAGGTGCGTTTCTTGAACCGCTTAGATAGAGATACAACGGGCGTTATTGTGATTGCTAAAAGTGGCTTAGCCCAAAGTCTTTATCAACAGCAAATGGATGATAATACTTTTGAAAAGTGGTATATGGCCACTGTGGAAGGCATTGTAGAAACTGACGAGGATTCCTTGGTATTACCTATGGAACGCAGTGCTGATGGGATCCATTACGAAGTAAATCCTAAGGGCAAAGAGACTCGTACAGATTATTCCGTCCTACGTAGACATCAATCAGAGCTTGTGGATAACTCTGTGTATAAGTTGGTAAATTCTGTGGATATAGCTCAAGAAAATGTGGATATAGAATTACAAAATGTGGATAAACATGGTGCAAATGTGGACAAATCTGTGCATAACTCCCAAGAAAGTGGATATACAGAGGTGTTAGTCCGTTTGTACACAGGAAAAACACATCAAATTCGTGTGGCTTTCAGCCATATAGGGCACCCTCTCGTAGGGGACACCTTATATGGCGCACAACCAACGGGGCAACCATTCCAATTGCGAGCCCAAAAGGTCGTATTTACACACATGCGCACAGGCGAGCGTATTACGGTTATCGCATAATTTCCTTTAATTACTTTAATACTTATCACTATGTAAGTATCAAGGAGTTCGTAATATATATTACGTATTACGTATTAATAAATAGATAATAATTTGTTAACAATGGATCTATACTTTAGATTGTGAAGTCACTATACATCAAATACTCTAATTGAGAAATGAGAATTATTGATAACTCAGTAAAATCAATGGTTTTATAAAAATTTTTCAAAAAATATAATGACAAATGATAATCGATAAGCTATAATAGGAATGTAAACAAATCGATAGGCTTCGATTTATAGCTTAGTGAATTGAATGTAAGAGGTGTAGTATAATATGATTTTGCAAGAAAATGGTGCAGCACGTAATCGGGGGATTACGCTTGCTAGTATAAAAGGTATTATAGGTAACGTCGTTCTTGTTATCTTTAAAATGATTGTAGGCCTTGCGTCTAACTCCATCGCTATCATCCTTGATGCGGTAAACAACTTAACAGATGTTTTGTCCTCTGTATTGACCATCGTTGGTACAAAATTAGCCGCTAAGGGTGCCGATAAGGAGCATCCATTTGGTCACGGTCGTATCGAATATATGACTACCATGGCCATTGCTTTCATCATCCTTGGTGCAGGCATTGGATCCCTCAAGGAATCTATTGAAAAAATTCTTCACCCTGAGGTATCTACCTTTGATGTTCCAAGCTTGGCCATTATCGCCGTTGCCATTGTGGTGAAAGTTGTGATGGGCCGTTATATCAAGGCGCAAGGTGAAAAATATAAATCCGATGCCCTTGTAGCGTCTGGTATAGATGCGCTCTTTGATGCGGTGATTACCTTTGCTACATTAGTATCTGCAGCTTTAGTATTCTTCTTTAACTTTGATATTCAAGGTTATGTAGGTGCGGTTATCTCTGTTTTAATTTTGAAAGCTGCGTATGACATTTTAAAAGAAATGTATAATCACTTGCTTGGTGTTCGTGCAGATGATAACTTAATTCGTGATATTAAAGAAACCATCGCTCAACATCCAAATGTAGGTGGTGTGTATGATTTAGTTTTGAATAGCTACGGTCCTGGTGAAACAATTGGCTCCGTACATATTACAGTGCCTGATACGATGACTATGTCTGATATCCATCCTTTGACAAAAGGTATCGCTGTTCATCTTTATAAAAAATTCGGCATTGCTATGACTGTTGGTGTATATGCTGAAAACCAACCAAGTGTGGAAGTACTTGAAATTCGACAAGCTCTTGATCAAGTTGTAAGTTTATATACTCATGTAGTACAAGTACATGCCTTCTACGTACACGAAGAAAAGAAAGTTATCTACTACGATATTATCTTTGACTTTGACGAAGAAGATCCACATGGTACATTAGAAAAAATTAAAGCAGAAATGCAAAAACGCTGCCCAGAATATACACAATTTGCTATTGTGGATACTGACTTTAGTAACTAATAGTATAAAATGTAAATTGCTTTGGAGACCTTTATGAGGAGAGATATAATGAAGAAATTTGCTCTTACAACTTTAGCTGTAATGGCGGCCGTTGGTGTGTTGGCGGTTCAGCCTGCAGATGCGAAGAAGGTACAACAAGATCCTGCGCTGGCACCTATTGAAATGCCTATGAATGATGAAATTCAACAGGCTAATGGTGTATCCAAGTCTACCAATAAAGAGACACAACGTTTATCTAATAAGTTATCTGATGCTACAAGAGTGATGATTAAGAAGAATTGGAAGACTATCTATATTAAAGCAGTGCCTACAGGAGATAAAGCAGCTGTACGTTTCTATTACACAGATAAAAATGGTCAAGTATATAATGGCCAAGTGATTAGAAATACAGGACTATCCAAAGGCAAATATATGACTGGATCTTTACGACAAGTTGAAGCATTACAAGAATTGGTTAACCATTTGCAACAGAATGGTCAAGAGGTACCATCCTCCATTGATCTCATCATTACTCAAGGCGGATACCGTACTAAGACTGTCTTTAATTATGGCGAAGATATAACTAATCTACCTGCTTATCAACAACAATATGAACAACAAAACTTCCCTACAATGAAGTAAGATATATTAGGAGATAATTAATTCTACGGTAAGCATTTTCATCAATACATTCCATTTAAAATCGATTCCAATGCAATAAAAAAAGATACCCTATCAACTGCAATGTAGTTGATAGGGTATCTTTTGTATTAGATTATGTAATCGTCAGAATCTTCTTTTTTAGGTTTTTTGTAAATTTCTTTTACGCCAGCCATTTCGATAAGTTCCTCACTGAGCGCATCTTCATCGTCCGTATTAAGCATGGAGTAGAAGGCCCAGAGGATAACGAACCAAATTGGTGTGAACAAGAGGGCAATTCGAGTGTCTTCGTTTAAGGCGAGAATACCTAGAATGAAGACAAAGAACGCAAGGATGATGTAATTCATTACTGGGAATAGAGGCATTTTGAATTTAGATTGTGCCGCTAATTCAGGATTTTTCTTGCGGTATTTGAGGTGACAAATAACCATCATGGCCCAAATAAAGATGAAGCAGAATGTAGAGATAGATGTAATCATAACGAATACTGCTTCTGGCATTACATAGTTGAGTACAACCGTAATCAATAGTACCGCAGCGGAGAAAATCGTTGCTTGGTATGGTACGCTGCTGTGTGTTAAGCGACGCATAGAGCTTGGCGCATGACCGCGTTTAGCAAGGGCATAAATCATACGACCTGTACTGAAGATACCAGAGTTTGTAGCAGATGCAGCAGATGTAAGAACTACAAAGTTTACGATGCCTGCAGCGGCTGCAATCCCAACTGCTGTAAATACGGCTACAAATGGACTAGCAGATGGATTAACGGCTGTCCAAGGGTAAATACTCATGATGATGGCCAAAGAGCCCACATAGAACAAAATAATGCGTAATGGGATGTTATTGATGGCCATAGGAATAACCTTTTCAGGATCTTCTGTTTCACCAGCTGTCAAACCTACGAGCTCGATACCTGTGAAAGCGAAAACAACCATTTGGAAGGATAAGATAAAGCCCATCGTTCCGTTCGGGAACCAGCCCCCATAATTCCACATATTACTAAAGGCGGCAACGCCTGCATCTGTAGTAAAACCTGTGACAATCATGATAATACCGATGATGATGAGGGAAATGATGGCAATTACCTTGATTAAGGCAAACCAGAACTCCATTTCACCGAAGTACTTTACGGCTGTTAAGTTCATTAATAGCAATGCCACTAAGACGACAAGGGCGGGTATCCATTGAGGCAGCCACGGTATCCAGAACTGCATATAGAGGCCTACGGCTGTTAAATCGGCCATGGCTAGTGAAAGCCAACAGAACCAATATGTCCATCCTGTGATAAAGGCTGCTCGATCACCTAAATACTCTTCTACGAAATCAATAAATGAGTGGTAGTTCAAGTTAGATAATAATAACTCGCCTAATGCTCTCATGATAAAGAAGCAGATAATACCTGTAATTAGGTAAGCAAAAATAATGGATGGACCTGCCAAGTGAATGGCGCGGCCGGAGCCTAAGAACAAGCCTGTACCGATGGCACCGCCGATGGCGAGCAACTGTACGTGCCGGTTCTTAAGGCCCCGTTTTAACTGATGCGTATCAGACATAGTAAAGACCTCTTTTCTACAAACTATCTACAAATATAAAAAGCCATGGATGACCATAGCTTTTATAATCTATAGAATCTATAAAACTATTTTCTTATAATACAGTATCTATTGTAAAAAGTCAAATGTATTTATACAGTAGACATATAGAGAAAATAGTATTATTAGTATACGAATAAAAGAGAAATTATTCATATTTTTAAAAGAATACTTAGCCTTAAAAGGTTTCCAAAATTTGTTATAATAATATATAGATTATTTTATACATCAATTCGTGGAGGCTATATGAGACGACAAGACCGCAAGATTACAGATATAGATGAAATTAAGGGCATTTTAAATAGCACTCGTATCATTCACCTAGGCATGATGGATGGTGATTACCCTTACGTAGTACCCCTACATTTTGGATATGAATTTATAGATGAGGTGCTTTATATTTATGTGCATGGGAATCATGAGGGAAAGAAATTTGATTTGATTCAAGAGAACTCTCATGTATTTATTGAAATTGATGGCAGTGATGAGGCCCTTGTTTCAGGTGGAGATATACCTTGTAAATATAGTTCAGTTTATTCCAGTGTCATGGGGCGAGGAGAGGCTACTTATTTAGAGAGAATTGATGAAAAGGCTCATGGGCTACAAGTATTGATGAAACACCAAACAGGACGTGAATTTACTTTTACAGAAGCCATGGTAAACTCTGTGGGCGTAGTACAAATAAAAGTGGTAGACTATACTGCAAAAAGACGAAGACAACTTGAACAAGATATTATTATGCCTCCACTAAACGAATAAAGACACCACATCCTATTGAACGCTATAAAGATATAGCGCTCAGTAGGATGTTTTTTATATCGCATTCTAAGTATTAGATACATTCGTTGATGAGGCATATGCTTTCACAAAAGGAAAGATAAAAGTTTTATGAAGTAGCTGGAGCTACAGAATAGGTTTCTTGATTCTGATATAAATAAGAAAATATATCATTATATGTGTGAAGTATATTATAAAATTTTATAAGGTGGAGAGAGAATATGAGAAAATTAATATGTAACTCCATTTTGGCTGCTATAGCTGTTGGTTTAGTATCTATAAGCTATGTAACCGCAGATACTGTTGATCAGTCTGTATCGATTAATAATTCTGAGGCCGCATCTAAGTCTAAAAATGTTACGCCAAACATGAATAATGCTTCTCCAATTAAACAAATACCAAGAACGCAATTAGTAGGCTGGCCTTTAATGACTCAAGACAGTGCTCGTAATTTTAAGGGGATAGTAGAGGCTATTCAGAAATTGCCGTATGAGGCTGAGGCACCTAGTTATATACCTTATGGGTTTCAGCTTTATACAGCACGTCTTGATCGAAATGATGTACTAGAGGTTGTATATCACAAAAAAGGTGCACCTATCTATCAGGCTGGGAAAAAATTTATTACTAATGCTATGGCTTATCGAATGGGCTATTCCGTGGATACCGTAAGAGATACAGCGTATATTCCTGCAGAGTATAAGGACTTTGAATGGTCTGAACAAGGTGAATCTGGCGAAGTCTTTTACACCGGTGATCCAGCAGCACAACTGATTCGTAGCATTACGTGGACGGAAGGTGGCATGGCGTACTCCTTATTCTTCTTAGAAC
>URQX01000020.1 GCA_900550175.1 uncultured Veillonella sp. | reverse complement strand
GATCCGATGTGCCATTCCTATTGCAAGGTGGTACAGCACGTGGCACGGGGCGTGGCGAAATATTAACGTACGGAAAATCCCCTGCGCCACATTGGCTATTACTAGTGAAGCCTAAGGTTTCTGTATCTACAGGGGCTGCTTATGGACGCTTCAATGGTAAATCAGTGGCAACAAAGCAAACCATAGATGCCGTCCACAATCACTTAGAAAACAATGACTTAAAATCTGCTTTCCTTGCTAGTGCTAATACATTTGAAGAACTACTCTTCCCTGACCACGAAGAACTTGTCATTTGCAAAGAGTTCTTTACTAGCCGCGGCTATCCAACCATCATGACCGGTAGCGGCCCTACGATGGTAGTATTGCTGGATAAACCGATGGAAGCATTACAACTACAAGAAGAGATCAAAGCAGCAGGCCATGATTGGCTGTCTCTCATTACAAAAACATGTACACAGGAGGACTTACCATGACAAAACGGTTACAACCAATACGCTTAGATGCGTATAAACCTCTACGCGAAGTCGTAAGTGAAACATTACGTCAAGCCATTCAAGACGGCGTGTTAAAACCAGGCGAACGCCTTATGGAAATTCCTCTAGCTGAAGAACTCGGTGTGAGCCGTACACCAATTCGCGAAGCCATTCGTAAACTTGAGCTAGAAGGCTTTGTTGTCATGGTGCCTCGCCGTGGTACATACGTAGCCAATATATCCTTAAAGGATATTACCCAAGTATTTGAAATTCGATCAGCCCTTGAAGAGCTCGCAGCAGGCCTTGCAGCTGAACGCATCACTGAAGAGGAAATCGAAACACTAGAACGAATGCTTGTAGCGATCGGCGACCATATGGAGAATAAAGATATGGAGTCCGTCGTAACAGCAGACGTAGAATTCCATGAAGTACTATATCGTGCATCTCGTAACGAACGTTTAGCAGATATCGTACACAACTTGCGGGAGCAAACCTATCGATTCCGTAGCTTCTCCATGAATCAACCGGGCCGACTAAGAAAGACATGGGAAGAACACCGTCAATTGGTAGAGGCCATTGCTTCACATAATGCTACTCAAGCTCGTAAGTTGGCAAGAATTCACATGGAACATTCCGAACAAACCTTATTACAAGGCATGGAGGAATCACCGGAATTCACTAAAGCTTAAAGAAACATCTTAGTTGCTATACAATAATAAACTATTAATAAAATCCTTCACTCTTGTGAAGGATTTTGTTTTACATAGTCTATAGAAATTGATACAATATTATTAATAATTATAAGAATTCTTTTTATGAGAAAGGAGCGTTTTTATGGAAGCAATGCTCAATGATGCTATTTCTACCATTAATGGCTATTTATGGAGTTATTTCATCATCTTTATCCTCATCGGCGCAGGTCTCTTCTTTACGATGACAACGAATTTTGTACAAATTCGCATGATTAAAGAAATGATTCGCCTCGTAATCAATGGTGCAGGTAGTTCTACAGAAAAAAATCATGTATCCTCATTCCAAGCATTCTGTGTTAGTACCGCATCTCGTGTAGGTGTTGGTAACATCGCAGGTATTGCGATTGCTGTTGTACTCGGTGGTCCTGGTGCTATTTTCTGGATGTGGGTTATCGCTCTTATTGGTGCTGCTACAGGTTTCATCGAATCTACATTGGCACAAATCTACAAAGAACCTGTTGCTAAAGGTGGCTTTTACGGCGGCCCAGCATACTACATTCGCTATGGTTTAAACAACAAAGCATTATCTGTTTTATTTGCAATTTTGATCAGTATTACATACGGTTGGATTTACAACTCTGTACAAGCTAATACATTAGCTGCATCTCTTCAAGTATTCAACTTTGATGTATCCTATACCGGTGCTGTAGTAGCAATTCTTCTTGGTATTATCATTTTCGGTGGTATCAGCCGCGTTGCTAAAGCATCTGAAATCATCGTTCCAATCATGGCAGTTCTATACATCGCTACTGCATTATTCGTAGTTATTATGAATATCACTCAATTCCCACATGTAATCTATACTATTATCTCCTCTGCTTTTGAACCAGTAGCAGCAGGTGGCGGCTTATTAGGCGCTACTGTAATGAATGGTATTAAACGTGGTCTATTCTCCAACGAAGCTGGTGAAGGTTCTGTACCTAATGCAGCAGCTACTGCGGCTGTTAACCATCCTGTTGAACAAGGTCTTGTACAAGCATTCGGTGTATTCCTTGATACATTTATCATTTGTACTGCTTCTGCTTTCATCGTACTCATCGTTGGTGACTATAGCACAACAGGTTTAACTGGTGTTGCTCTAGTGCAACATAACCTTGAACAACAACTCGGTTCTTGGGCACCAACAGCGGTAGCAATCTTTATCGTAATGTTCTCCTTCAGTTCCTTAATTGGTAACTATTACTACGGCGAAATTAATATTAGCCACTTAACAGAGAAGAAATTCTATCTTCATTTGTTCCGTATTGGTGTAATAATCATGACATTCGTAGGCTCTATTGCCTCCCTTGATTTAGTATGGAATTTAGCCGATTTATTCATGGCCTTCTTAGTATTAACTAATATTAGTTCCATCGTACGTATGGGGCGTACTGCTGGTCTTGCTCTTGATGACTATATTAAACAACGCAAGGCAGGCATCGAAACACCTGTATTTAACCGTTCTGTTCTTAATCATACATACGGTATCGTATGGTGGGGTGACGGTCAAACTACAGACTCTTCTGTACCTCCTACTCCAGTGGAAGATACAATGGAAAAATAAAATATATTCTCTTATGAGACCGGTGAAAGTATCTTTCATCGGTCTCTTTTTATTTTTTGTAAAAGTATCCATTTATAGTGTAAAAACTACGATTTATATCTAACTCCAGGAGTGACTATAATCACAGTAGATATCTATATTCTATACACTTTTCAAGCATTAAAAACTATAGAATATAGTTATAAAATTATAAAGGGTATTATGTATACAACGTCGAATACTACAGTATGTCTAAAATTAGCAAAACTTAATTTACTCTTATATACAGGAGGTTATTATGAGTGGTTATAATCCTTATGAAAACATGCTAAATACGTTAGATGTAGCAGCAGAAAAACTCGGTTATTCTCGTAGTGAGTACGAAGTATTACGTCATCCTGAACGAGAACTAAAAGTAGCTGTACCTCTTCAACTAGACAATGGTGAAGTTCGCGTATACGAAGGTTACCGTTGCCAACACTCCACATTACGTGGTAGCGCTAAAGGTGGTCTTCGCTTCCATCCTGACTCCGACGAAAACGAAGTTCGTGCATTGGCAGCTTGGATGACTATTAAAAATGCTATCGCTAACATTCCTTATGGCGGTGGTAAAGGCGGTATCAAAGTTGATCCTAAAACATTGAACCCTCGCGAATTAGAACGCTTGACTCGTAACTTTGTACGTCGTATTGCTCCTATCATTGGCGTAAATACTGACGTGCCTGCACCAGACGTAAATACAAACGCCCAAATCATGAGCTGGATTGCTGATGAATACAGCACATTAAAAGGCGAATGGAGCCCTGGTATCGTTACTGGTAAACCTATTGAAGTAGGCGGATCCTTAGGTCGTAATGAAGCAACTGGTCGCGGCTGTCTCATCGCATTACAAAGCTACCTCGCTAAGAAAAACTTAGACATTAAAAACCTTACTGTAGCTGTTCAAGGCTTCGGTAACGTAGGTTCCGTAGGTGCTCGCCTCATCGCTCAAGCAGGCGCTAAAGTTGTTGCCATCGGCGACGTAAGCGTTAACATCTACAACCCTAACGGTATTGATGTGGAAAAAGCATACGAATATGCTAACTCCCATGGTCGTTCCCTTGAAGGTTACAGCGAGCCAGGTATGACTACAATTGGTGCCCAAGAATTATTGGCTCAACCAGTTGATGTATTGTACATGGCAGCTCTTGAAAACCAATTGAACAAAGACAACATGGAAAATATCCAAGCTAAAATCATCTTGGAAGGTGCTAATGGCCCTACTACTAATGATGCAGATAAATACTTCTATGAAAAAGGTATCGACATCATTCCTGACGTTCTTGCAAACGGCGGCGGCGTAGTTGTATCCTACTATGAATGGGTACAAAACAAAGCTAGCTTCTACTGGACTGAAGAAGAAGTTAACGAACGCTTAACTAAAAATATGCAAAATAGCTTTGAAGCAGTTTGGGAAATGCAACATAAATACAATGTACCACCTCGCCAAGCAGCGTACATGGTTGCCCTTGAACGCCTCGTAGTAGAAACTAAATGGCGCGGCTACAACTGCTAATTCTTTCAACCTCCATAACATTTAGCCATAAAAAAGGCGTAAGCTCACATAGAGCTTACGCCTTTTTATTTACCTATGTACTTTTTATTTGAAAGCACCTAATATAGCGGCCATGCTAGGACGGCTGATCAATGCTTTCACCAAAACAGAGCCAAGCACTGCTGGAATTGTTTGACCTACGATGAGGTTCAATACCAATGGCCAGTATGGAAGGCCAAGTAATGGGCTTAGCCATAATGGTACACAGAGCGCTGGAACAAAGATGATTGGCAAAATCGCCCACCAAGCACTAAGGCCCATTTTTCGCATACAAACGATGATACCTGTTGTTAAAATACCAACGCCAAAACCTCCCATCATATCGAGGATACCAAGACCCCCGAATAGGAAGTTAGAAATGAGGTTACCAATCCCCATTGGAATTACCAAAAACGGAAAGGCATAAGCAAGTGCATATAATGATGTTGCTATACGAATTTGATACGCTCCGAAGGAAACGCTTTGCGTTAAATATAGTACGACGATGTACAATGCCACAACCATGGCAGAAATAGTCAATTTACGTGTAGTAATCATAACACTCACCTCCTCAAATAAAAAAAGCATGGCAAAACTACCATGCTAAAAATGCTTATGAATTTCCGTAGTTTTGTTTAGAGACAGGATGGTTTCAAACTGTCTTATTTAGTTGTTGCATTTATAATATCATATATTTTCGATATCTACAAGTCGTTGAGAGCTAAAGCAGCCTGTTACAGCAACTGCCATCAGTGTAATATTGGCAAGGGTGGGGTGTCAGAAAATACCTTTCCTCATCGCTCCACTGGCGAACCGGTCATCGGCCGAGGGCCTCGACCTGCCAAAGTCGCTCTTTGAAAAGGTATTTTCTTCCACTGCGAATTTAACAAATCAACATTACAGATACATAGTGACGTAAAAGGCCGCTTTAACTCAGCATCCCCCACATGATAAATAATATAAAATATATTACTCATCAAAGCGCCTCAACTAGCCTAAGCCAGTTGAGGCGAGTTAGCGACGTAGAAGTCCGCCTCAAGGCAAACATAGTGTCTTATCTATTAGTTTATATGTAAAGTAGCCGCCTAAAAGGCGACTACTAATATAATCCAGTTTTGGTGTATGTAGAGAAGTTTTAGTGGATGTAGAGAAATTCTATTATTGTGCTGGGTCTTCAACGCCGTTCGCGCGGAATGCTTCGGCTCTGTCGATGCAGGTGCCGCAGTGTCCGCATGGTTTGTCGCCGCCTTCGTAGCAGGACCAGGTTAGGTGGTATGGTGCACCGAGGCGTAAGCCTTCTTTTACGACGTCTGCTTTGTTATGGTTGATGAATGGTGCTTCTAGGGAGCATTCTTTGCCGGATCCTTCGAAGATAGCATCGCCCATGAATTTATAGAAGTGTTCTGTACAGTCTGGGTATGCGTTACCAGCCGCATCATCGCTATGGGCACCATAGTAGATATAACCACAGTCTAGAGATAAAGCTAAGGACGCTGCCGCAGATAGGAATAGACCATTTCTAAATGGCACATAGGTGCTAACCGTACCTTCCCCTTCTGTTTCTTGTTGTTCCTTGTATGAACCTTGAGGTATTGCCTCTGTGGATTGGGCTAATAATGAGCAATTGCTGAAGGCAAACAATTTAGTGACATCCATCGTTTTACCTTCAATTCCATAATAACCGAGAATAGATGCAGCAGCCTGTAATTCTTTGCTATGTTTTTGACCATATTGAATAGATAATGGCACTACATTGTCCTTACCAAATCTTTCAATAGCTAGCGCTAAGCATGTAGTACTATCAACACCGCCGCTAAATAGCACAACAGCCTTTTGTTTTTGAGCCATAAAGTCTCCTTTCCCCTATTACAACAGCCCCATCCAAAGATGAGGCTGTTAATTTTGTAGACAGATTTTATAAATCGATATCCAATTCTACTGGGCAGTGATCAGACCCAAAGATTTGCTGATGAATCTTTGCTTCTTGGATTTTATCATCAAGGCATTTAGATGTGATGAAATAGTCAATTCTCCATCCTGTATTCCGTTCACGAGCTTTGCCCATGTAAGACCACCAGCTATATTCTTCGATAGCATCTGGATAGAGGTGACGGAATGTATCTGTAAAACCAGCGCCTAAGAGTTCTGTCATTTTTGCACGTTCTTCATCTGAGAAGCCTGCATTTTTACGGTTTGTCTTAGGGTTTTTAAGGTCGATTTCTTGGTGAGCTACGTTGAGGTCACCACAGAGAATAACTGGTTTTTTCTTATCTAATTCAAGTAAATAGTTGCGGAATGCATCTTCCCAAGTCATGCGGTACTCAAGACGAGCCAATTCACGTTGGCTATTTGGCGTATAGCAACATACTAAATAGAAGTTTTCATATTCTGCAGTAATAACGCGACCTTCTTGATCGTGCTCTTCAATACCGATGCCATTAGTTACAGATAATGGTTTAATGCGCGTGAATACAGCTGTACCACTATAGCCTTTTTTAACAGCACTATTCCAGTATTGCTCATAGCCTGGCAACTCCAAAGAAATTTGGTCAGGTTGCAATTTAGTTTCTTGTAAGCAGAAAATATCTGCATCCAACTCGTTAAAGGATTCCATGAACCCTTTTGTTACAGCCGCACGAAGACCGTTTACATTCCAAGAGATTAATTTCAATTCGTACTCCTTATTCTAATAGGGCTTTTACAAGCTGATATACTTTGTAAAAGCCTCTATTTTAATCATTGTCTTATATTTCAAAATACTCTTATTTATAATTAGCAATTATAGTATGCTATACAGCTTAGCTAAATAAGCTGTATTACTATTGTTTGTGTTTCTTTGCATGTCTTGCTTCTGCGCGAGCTTTACGAGCAGCCTCATTTGCTTTTAAGTCACTTTCACGTTTTTCACGGAAATAATTTGCCACTGTAGACAAAACAAGAATTACTAATACAGTCACATTAAACATGCCTGGACCAAAGGTATAGATATGATAGCACAAATAGCCAAAAGCAATAAGAGTTAGTAAATGTTTCAAAATGTTCATTTGGCCTCCTGTATTATCTTAATGTTTCTACACCAGTCTTAAGTGGGAATTCATCATAGGTTACCCAATCACTAGAACTGCCAACATATAAGGCGGATTCAAGACCGACTTCACTCATAGTCAATAACGCATTACAAGCCGTTACCCCTGAACCACAGTAGGTCACAACAGGTCTATTTTGATAAATTTCATTATAATACTGGGATTCTAAATCTTTTACAGACTTAGGACCATCTGCGGTATAGCCACTTTCATAAAAATGATTAACCGCACCAGGTATATGCCCAGTCATACCATCCATCGTATCTACTTGAGACCCATCATAACGATACGGCGCACGAGCATCAATGATAACATGATCTCCACTTTCACTAGCCTTGAGAACCTCATCACGGCTCATAACCATATGCGTTTGCAATTCGTAATTAAATACAGTTGGTTCTGTAGGCAATGGAGTAGGATCTTTAGTAAGAAGATGACCTTCCTTAACCCAACGTTCGATACCGCCAGACAATACGCGCACATCAGATAAACCCATGTAACGCAAAGTCCACCAGAGACGGCCCGCCAAGAAGAGCCATGAATCATACACAACGACCTTGGAGTCGCGAGTAATACCATAAGCCTCAAAGGTATGAGCCAATTGCTCCATATCTGGCAGTGGATGACGACCGCCATGCTCGCCCAAAGGCCCTGTCAAATCTTTATCTAAATCTACTGGAAAAGAACCCTTAATATGGCCTTTTTTATAATCTTGATAACCGCGGGCATCTAACACGATGACCTCATCGAGACAAGCTAATAATTCTTTAGGAGTGATGAAATTTGACATATGTACTCCTTTCTATCATTATATCGAAAAATACAAATTTGATAATATTATTATATAACGATATGTAACTATGGACAATGAATATCAAAATATAATTTGAACAACACTTATATATGCACTAATAATTCTTGTACATTACAATTAGGCTATCCATATAAAATAAAAGGTACACTTATATATCATTATAAGCATACCTTTATATATTATGTTATAAACGTTTATAGATCGCATCTACTGCGTCAATATCAGCTGGCAACCAATCTACAGAGTACAATGTCTCTTTTGAAAGCCATTTAGCTGCTTCATGTTCTAATAATGTAATATCAGAATCATTTGCCAAAGAACATAAATAGCAATGCATAGTTAAATCAAATTTTTCATACCCTGTATATTCCACAGTAATAATATGTTCTTTAACAGCAATCTCTGCTTCTAGTTCTTCTTGTATTTCTCGTTTGAGTGCTACCTCATGAGCTTCTCCAGGCTCAACCTTACCACCTGGGAATTCCCAACCATCTTTTAAATCACCATAACCACGTTGAGTAGCTAATATAGTATTACCTTTTTTGATAATCGCCGCTACCACTTCTATATGTTTTCGTTGTTCACTCATAAATCCTTACCCATTAATAATATAATCATAAATATCATCCCGTACTGGCACTTCAAGTTGATATTCGAGCTCTACTGCCATAGTACCATTTGCCATAAAGATTTCTTTAGCCCGTTCTTGACCTGTAGAATGAATAGGCCCCAAATAGTAAAACTCTTTAGATTCTTCATCATCCTTATTCTTTCTCATAAATAAGTGCATAGAAACACCTAAGGCATCAGCGTTAAATGCAGTCTGCACATCATCAGAAGAAAAAGATCGTTTATTTTTAGAAATAGCTTTTAATAATCCTGGATTTTCAAATCTATCTTCATATTTGATAGTATCTTGAATATCATCAGCTTTGTGATAATTGATAAATACAGGATACGTTTTTGTTTCCTTATGGAATTTATACCCCCCAATATTTAGTGGTACTTCATTTTGAGGCCATTCTAATAATTGACATACTTGTTCATAGGTATACTTTTCATACAAAGCAAATGGAGTATTGGGATAGATATTGCTTTTATATTTGTCATCAAACTGTTTTAAACCATATGTAACAAGCTCTTGCACCTGCCCTTTAAAATTACTATCTTCTAAAGCCTCTTTAAATTCTTGAGATATACCATAATGCCCATTAGATAATTCAATAAACACACTATCTTCAAATGTCTTTTGTGCCGCTTTAACACCAAATTGATTTGTCATAACATTAATAAGATTAATTCGCCCATGCTCAGATAGTTCTAAATTATATGTATTTAAAAGTTCATTAGATACATATGTAATAACATCATGCTTTCCATCTAATAATGCTTGTAATACTAATAGCTCTCGTATACGTATTCCCGTTGTTAGTTTTTGAGATATAAAATGTAACATCCGTTCCTGAGCAGATGTAAATGATACATCATAGTCCTTATCTTTAATCTTTATCAAGAAATTATGGTAGGACTTAAATTTATGGAAAATCCGACTCACATCAATAGATCCATGTTCTGCAAAATCAGAAATTCTAGGAATACGACCTAATTTAAAGCGCAAATTAAAATAGGATTCTTTTATTAATTTCGTATCAGAAAACTTGGCCGTATCAATAGATTCATAAATACGTTGTTTCGCTATTTTATCAAAATGTACTGTTGAACTACCTGGAATAATGCGATTTCCTGCTTGTACATATCGACGTAATGTATCCTTGTTATAACTTCTATCACCAGATAAAGCTAATGGAATCATGAAGTTATTAGTATAGTTGCCAATAAAGTCTAAAATAACTACATATTCTTTATCTTCAAACTTACGGAGACCACGCCCCAACTGTTGAATAAATACGATTGGGCTTTCAGTTTGACGAAGCATAATAACTTGATTAATTTCTGGGATATCAACACCCTCATTAAAGATATCTACAGTAAAAATGTAGTCTAATTGGTCATTAAGTCGACCTTCGTAAGCCCCAGTGCCTGTTAGTCGAGCAATAGCTGTCTCTCTAGCTTCTTGACTATCTTCACCCGTTAGGCAAAGTGTACGATAAATACCACGTTCATTAAAAGCATCAGATAATGCTTTGGCCTCAACTCTGTTACTACAGAACACAAGTCCTTTCACGCGGCTTCCACTGTGACCAAAGTACCGAATCTTTTCAATAATTTTATCTACTCGCTCTTTTGTAGATAAATTAGAAAAAGATACCTCCATATCCGATATATCTTCTTGAGTATCTACCCATAAATCACTGATTCCAAAATAGTGGAATGGACAAAGTAGCTCTTCTTCTAAGGCCTGTTGCAAGCGAATTTCATAAATAATATTATGATCAAAAAGCTCATACAAATCATATCCATCAGTCCGCTCAGGGCTTGCTGTCATCCCCAATAAGAATTGTGGTGTAAAATAATCGATAATACGTTGATAACTATCAGATCCAGCACGATGCACTTCATCAATAATAATACAATCAAATGTCTTTGGATCGTATTGTTTCATTACATCGTCGCGTCCCATCATCTGCATCGTCGAAAAGACATGTGTAGCGTCATACATCTTAGCATGTCCAGACACAAGCCCAAATTGAATAGATGCATCATTAAAAACACGCTCAAAACTTTTAATCGCTTGTTTTGCTATTTGTTCGCGATGCACTAAAAATAATATCCTTTTCGGATTCATTTCACGCATAGCAAATGCGGCTGCATAGGTCTTACCTGTACCTGTTGCAGAAATTAAAAGTCCCCTTTTCGCATCATTTGCTCTCAACTCATTGAAATTATTAATAAACTGCTTTTGCATACTATTAGGTTCTAATTGTACTAAGGCTACTTTTCTATACTGTTCAGCAATATTCTTTTGTGAAGTATGATCTGGTCGTACCCATCGAGGCCTATACCAAGGAATAAACGCTTCATAAGGTATGGCAAACTCGGAATTCCAATATAAATCAAACTCTTCCGTAATCTCACGTGCATAGGTATCATCACAACGAGCTTCAGAACGGGTATTCCACTCTCGATTTTTCTTTAATGCGTTAATCGTTAAATTAGAGCTACCGACTATAATCTGGTAAGATTCCTCCTTTTTAAAAATGTAGCCCTTGGTATGAAACCCATGGTTACTCCCTCTAGTAGTACAGTAAACCTTTAAATCAATATTTTTTAAACTTCCTAAATCTTCCAAAACTTTTGGACTATTAAACCCAAGATAATCTGTAGTTATCACACGACCATGTACCCCACGTTCTTCTAGTTCTTTAAGAATAGGTTTTAATGTTAGTAATCCTTCTGGTGTTATAAACGCTACAGATATTAAAAACTCATCACAATTGCGCAAGCCATCTTCAATAGCAGATAGCACATTGCGTCCTTCCCCATTTGCAATAAGTTCTGAAGACGTAGCAAAGTTAAGTAAACGATTCGATTCTGACATAATAAACTCCCCATATAATGAATACTATACTTGCTATTATACCAGCAGCTGCTGCAGCGTCTAGAAAAATATACTTTTATGTAAAATAACTTATGTCTATAAAGCTCTTTTAGTATTATTCATCTATAAATCACGAATTATAAATATTAATGCATATTCACATAATCTAACTTCATCTATTCCTTATGATTCTCCGTTCTACACGTCTTTTTTGGTACGTAAGTTTATGATATAATGTAACTAATTACTCTAGGGGCGTAGTCCGCCCAAACGGATCCAAAAGAGTTAGTGTGTTTTCAAGGAGCGTGCGCAGTTGAAAAAGGGATACATCAAGTTAATAGCAGCCGTCGTGCTTGGTATTGCTATTATCGGTGGTGGGATCTACGGGGTGTATACACTCTTGTCATCCAATACAACGACAATTTTATATCGATCAACCGTTGACGACAAAATCAATGCTATCCGTCCTTACATTGTCGCATTAGACACATATAATTCGTATAGTGTAGCCTATGCTAACCAATTACAACCAACTCTTGAAGAGTTGCGTAATGGGTCCCATAACACGACGATTACATTGCCAAAATATAAGGACCTTAAAACAGCTTTAGAGGCTGCAAAACAAGATAGTCCAACTCCATACGAAGATGTAAACCAATCGACTAATGATGTATTAGCAATACTAGATCAACTAATTCCTGTGGCAGATCAATTACAAGCCTATTATATTGAACGTCGCTTCGAAAAAGATAATTTTAAAGGTAGCGATGAGCTAGCTGCACAATATGTACCTTTAGCGGAACAATTCTATGCTACGTACAACGCGTTAGATTTAGCCTTAGACAATCGTAACAATGAGCTCTATACAGAACGCATGAATGAGTATCAAGGGGAAAAACGTGAAAATGCAGTTAACTTTATTGAGTTAAATCTCATGACTGCCCAAACAATTGACCTAATCGATCCAGATGGAAATACGGATACACAAAAGGTCGAAGCAAACTTGCAACAAATTACACAACGTATTAATAAATTACAACCTGGTACAACATCAGAAACACAAAATGCAGTACGCGAGTACCAAGATTCTGTAAAAGAGTTTGTTGCAGAGGCTCGTAACTACATCATCATCAACTCTTCCTACGGCGAAGCATATACACAACTATTTATTAAATATAACAAAATGGTTGGTAAAGCAAATGTTGTAAATATGGCAGAACTTGATGCGACAGAACAAAAGAAAAAATAAGAACAACACAAAGAGGACCTATTTATACAGTAGGTCCTCTTTTTATCCGTCTAATTCTATTATTTAGTTAATCCTGATATTTTCAATCACTAAATACTCGCAAATAGCTTATATTATTTACGCTTCAAATCTTTCGTAATGATATAGTATTCAGATGGAGATATCTTAATACCATCGATATTGTTATTCCCTACAATATTAATCTTAGGATATCCAAGGAAGAGTGCTATCGAATCATCTAGCATCAATTGTTGTGCATTGATCAACGCATTACGACGCACTAATGGATCGTTATCACTTTCACCAAGAGCTAACAATTCATCGAAACGTGGATTGGAGAAGCCAGAACCATTTGCCTCAGCACCTGTCCCCCAATATTGTTTCAAGAACCATACTGGTTGACCTGTATTGGCAGTTACCACACTAGAGATCAACATATCATAATCGCCAGTCTGTGCCAGCGTATCAATCACAGCATAGTCTATGATTTTAATTTGTAAATCTACACCGATTTTTTTGTAGTCCGCTTGTAATGCCTCTGCATATAATGGCAATTCAGCTCGAGATGTATAGGCATAGAAATCAAGCACTAGGTTTTCACCATCTTTATCTACAATCCCATCACCATTTGTATCAATATAACCTTCCCGTTTCAACAATTCTTTGGCCCGTTCTACATTGTAGGCATCAGGATCACGCAATTGATTAAATCCATAGTCAATGGACGGTGGCAACGGAGCCTTACCAGCGATAAAGGTATCCTTCATCAAGTTTTTCGCATAGGACTCACGATCTGCTGCCGCAATAAGAGCCGCTCGAAGATTAGGATTTTTAAGTTTTCCTTTTTGGCTCATGCGAACGAATACATCGCGCAAAGAGGATTCTTCATAAATATTGAAATTTTTATCGTTTTGGAAGATACCATATTCACCAGGTCCAATGCTAACGGCCATATCTACATCACCCGCTTGCAATGCCATAGCTCGTGTATTGGCATCGTTAATAGATGGAATTTCAACCTTAGCAAATCCTGGCTTGCCATCCCAGTAGTTATCATTCCGTGCTAGATCAGCTCGTTCCTTTGTGAAAGATGTTACCACATATGGGCCTGTCCCAATAGGACCTTCCTTGGCTATATCACGACCTTTTGCCTCAGCCGTTACATCCATAATCAAGAATAATGGATCCCCTAACAAATTTGGCAGATTATAATAGGGCTTATCTGTCTTAATTGTAAGCTCTTGGCCATTAGCAGTCATTTCTGTGTAGTTAAAGAAGGACTTAGCTCGTTTACTCTTAGCAAAGGTTCTTTCCAAGGATGCTTTTACAGCCTCCGCTGTTAGAGGATTGCCATTGGAGAACTTAACCTTATCATTGATAGTGAAAGTCCAGCTCATCTTATCATCGCTTTGTTTCCATGATGTTGCCAACCATGGTGTAGCATTCATATGGTCATCAAATTTTATGAGTGTTTCACCAACACCATATCGTACAACAGCCCAACTAAAATAGTTTTCTGTTGGTTCTAAGGTACCAGCAAAGCTAATGGCCCCTACTTTTAATACATCATTAGATGAATTGGATAATTGATTCATACAGCCTACAGTGCCAAGTACTGTCACACCAAGGGTCATACCAATCAGTAATGTCTTACGTAATCCTTTCATTCACACACCTATCCTTTCCCTATATATCTATATGTATATCACTTCATATGAGCATATTTCAATTATACCTATAGGGGTATAATACTTAGTCAACTATACTATAAATTAAGCGTTAACACAATCTATTTTGAGAAAATTTTCGATATATTTGGCTAGAAGAAAAAATCATATAGATCATAAATAATAGACAATATAAAAATAGCAGTTAACAAAATGGTTAACTGCTATTTTATATAATCTGAACTTACGCTTTTCTAAGTTTATGCGGTCCCAGCTTCTTCTAAGGTAAGCGGCTTATGATCTTGTCCAATTTCAAAGATAGAGCTCAATAGAACCTTCGTATAAGGATGTTTTGCATCTGCTAAATGGAATGCATCTAGTTCTTCAACGATAGCACCTTTATACATAACCACTACCTTATGACACATGGTACGAATAAACGCAATGTCATGAGCAATGAATAGATATGTTAAGTTTTTCTTTTTTTGTAAACGCGCTAATAGGTATGCGATAGAATCCTGTACAGAAACGTCTAGAGCGCTTGTTGCCTCATCTAGAACAAGGATTTCAGGTTCAAGTACGATAGCACGGGCAATAGCCACACGTTGACGTTGGCCGCCAGACATTTCATGAGGATAACGATGCATGAACTCGCGAGGTAGGTCTACCATTTCAAGATAGTCACCTGCAATTTGTTCTTCTTTCCCCTTTTCTAAAAGACCAAAGTTGTATAGTGGCTCTAGAATGATATCCTTTACCTTCATGCGTGGATTGAAGGCTGCAGATGGATCTTGGAATACCATTTGAATTTTCTTGCGATATTCTTTCGTTTGCTCAGAGTTCATATGTTGAATCTCTACACCATCTACATAAATCTCGCCTTCTGTGATTGGAAGCATCTTCATGATCATACGAACCAAAGTCGTTTTACCAGAGCCAGATTCCCCTACAATCCCAAGGGACTGGCCTTTTTCTAAGGTGATATTAATACTCTTACATGCTTCGAGCTCACCACCAGTAGGAAGTGGGAATCGTTTACATACATTTTTTAATTCTACAGCGTAGTTAGTCAATGTAACGACCTCCTTCCAATGTTGGTACAGCATCTTTTAATTGCTTCGTATATTCATTAGATGGGTTTTCCAAAATATCTTGCGGTGTGCCAGCATCAACAACACGACCCTTTTTCATAACAATGATATAGTCGGACATATAGGCCGCTACACCAAGGTTATGCGTAACCATTACAATAGAAGAATTATGCTCTTTAGCAAGTTCTAGCATTTGCATAACTACTTGAGATTGTGTTGTTACATCTAAAGCAGATGTAGGTTCATCACCAATTAATAACGCAGGATCCATCGCTAATGCCATAGCAATGCCCACACGTTGGCGTTGACCACCAGATAATTCATGTGGATAACGGCGCAATATATCTGCCCCATTAGGAAGAGAAACAGATTCTAATAACTCAATCGCTCGTCGGTCACATTCATCATTGGTGATTTCAATATGAGATTTGAATAACTCTCTAAACTGTTTACCAATACGAACAATTGGGTCTAAAGCACTACCGCTATCTTGGAAAATCATGGCCATATCTTTACCACGTATGGATCTCCATTGGGACTTGGATAGTGTTCGAAGGTCTTGACCATTAAAGATCATTGTCCCCTCTATAACCTCACCACCTACAGGCAATAAACCCATGAGGGCCCGGATCACGGTAGTTTTACCGGATCCAGATTCCCCTACAATGGTCAATACCTTACCGCGTTCCAAGGTAAAGTTCACATCCATAACAGCAGGCACACCTTGGTACGCTATGTTAAGGTTTTCTACAGTTAGTATGTTTTCTGCCATTATAGCTCCTCATTATTTTGTAATTTTGTTAGTAATCCAGTAGTAATCACTTGGGTACATTACAGCACCTTTCAAGTAAGAACCTGTAACAATGTTAGTTTTAGGGTAACCTAAGAACAATGCAGCACCATCGTTCATCAATAATTGTTGAATTTGGATTGCATAGTCACGACGTTTTGCAGGGTCGAATTCAGTTTCAGCAGCATCTAACAATTGGTCAACTTGTGGGTTGGAGTAACCAGAACCGTTTTGAGGGTTTGAACCATCCACATTAGTATGCCAGTAGTTAGCTAAGAACCAGATTGGATCGCCTGTATTAGCAGTTACGATGTTGGAGATAAGCATATCATAGTCGCCATCTTGACCCATTTTATCAATCAAGTTATAGTCAACTGTTTTGATTTTCATGTCGATACCCACTTTTTTAAGGTCTGCTTGAACAGCTTCTGCATAAAGTGGTAATTCTGCACGAGAGTTATATACTACGAAGTCAAATGTCAATGGTTTGCCATCTTTATCAAGGATGCCGTCCCCATCAGTATCTTTCCAACCATCTTCTGCTAATAATTGTTTAGAACGTTCAGGGTTATACGCATTAGGATCTTTCAAATCGTTGAATCCATAGTCCATGGATGGTGGAATTGGAGCAGAACCAGGAATGAATGTACCTTTTAACAATACATCAGCATAGTTTTTACGGTCTGTAGCAGAAATAACTGCAGCACGTACTTTGTCATCACCAAGAACACCTTTTTGGTTGATACGAGCCAATACTACACGAAGAGATGCAATTTCATCTACTTTGAATTTATCATTGCTTTGGAATAAGCCCATTTCACCAGCACCGATATTAACAGCCATATCTACGTCGCCAGATTGTAAGCTCATAGCGCGCGTATTAGGATCATCGATGGAAGGAATTTCTACAGTTTTAAATGGTACTGTACCATCCCAATAGTTTTCGTTAGCAGCCATCTCAGCACGTTCTTTTGTGAAAGATTTAACTACGTATGGACCTGTACCAATAGGACCTTCTTTAGCAAAGTTACGGCCATCTTTTTCAGATTGTACATCAACGATTAGGAACAACGGATCCGCTAAAAGGCCAGGCATATTAGGATATTCTTTTGTTGTATGAATTACCAATTGTTGACCATTAGCTTCCATAGAGTCATATTCGAAGAATGTTTTTGCACGATTGGATTTTTCAAAAGCCCGTTCGATAGATGCTTTAACTGCTGCAGCATCAACTTTTTTACCATTAGAGAATTTCACCTTATCATTGATTGTGAAAGTCCACGTTTTATGGTCTGGGGATACTTCCCATTTAGATGCAATCCATGGTTGAGGTTTCATTTGTTCGTCAAACTTAGCCAATGTTTCGCCTACACCATAGCGCATAACAACCCATGCGAAGAAGTTTTCTGTAGGTTCTAATGTGGATGCGAAGTTAGTTACACCAACTTTTAAAACATCCTTATTAGCAGCACCATTATTATCAGAGCCGCAACCAGCAATGAAGGAACCCATCATTACAACGCTAAGACCTGCTAAGAGGGCTTTTTTCCAAGATTTTTTCATGTAAAATCTCCTTGTACCATTACATATAAACATAAAACATACACATCATGACCACTACAATCTACAATAGTCATAATGGAAAAACCTTATTACCGCCTATTTATATAACAACTTTCACAACACAACCTATAAATAAGCATCACACGTAACTAACCTTGGTTCTTAGGATCCACTACGTCCCGTAAGGAATCAGACCAAAGGTTAAAGATAGCAACTACGATAAGGATGGACATACCAGGGAATGCCATCAGCCATGGACTGGTTTGTAAATATTGACGACCTTCGTTAAGCATAAGGCCCCATTCTGGTGTTGGTGGTTGAGCACCAAATCCAAGGAAGGAAAGACCTGCTACTTCAATCATGATAGCCCCAATATCAAGAGCCCCTGTTGTAACAACAAGAGGAAGGATATTGGGAATGATATGACGTCTTAGAATAGTCGTTGTAGAGGCCCCCATCATGACAGCCGCCGTTACATACTCTTCACCGCGAACTTTCAACGTCATAGACCGTACAAGACGAGCATATTTTGCCCAACCAACTACAGATAGCGCTATAATCGTATTCACAATGCTACCACCCAAAATACCAGCAATGGCAATGGCTAATACTACACCCGGGAAGGATAGCATAATGTCCGCAAGACGCATGAGGACCATTTCGATTTTCCCGCCGAAATAACCAGCTACAGCACCGATAATAGTACCAATGCTTACCATGATAACAACGATACTGACACCCATAAACAAGGATAACTGTGTACCATAAATGATGCGAGACAATACATCACGACCAAGCTTATCTGTACCAAACCAATGTTGACTACTTGGCGCTTGTAATGCTTGACTCAGATTTGAGCTAAAAGCATCACCCGGAGCAAGCCATGGTGCAAATATAGCTATGAGAACTACCACAATCATCAAGGCGCTATAGAAAGAGAACAATTTATGTTTTTGAATAAATTCTGCCATTATGCTCTCTCCCTTTTTAATCTAGGGTCTAACAAGATATATGACGCATCAACTAATGCATTAATACACATATATGCTAAGGCAACCCACAACACAAAACCTTCGATCAATGGATAGTCGCGCATGGTAATGGCATATACTGCCATATTCCCAAGGCCAGGCCAGGAGAATACCATTTCAATAACTGCAACACCGCCTAATAGCCAACCGATAACAACGCCCAGTATAGTGATAAGTGGTAATACTGCATTAGGCAAAATATGACCGAATAAAATTTTCATCTCACTCACACCACGAGCACGTGCGCCGATAACATAATCCTTTTGCATTTCTTCAAGAATAACGAGACGAACTTGGCGCATGTACTTGGACCCGACTACAACAGCTAATGTAGCGGCTGGTAGAATTACACCGATAGGAGTTACACGAGAAGATGCAATAGGAACAAGTCCTAATTTAAGGCCAAAGATATAAATCAGTACAAGGCCTAACCAGAATGATGGCATAGACACGCCTACAAAGGAAGCAACGCGCAACAGATAGTCGATCCATTTGTTTCGATTTAAGGCGCTTATAATCCCTGCCGGCAATGCATAGAGCAATGTAAATACTAATGCTGTACCTGCTAACATAACTGTCCCTGGCAAAGCCTCCAGCATACGATCTACAACAGGCTTTTTAGCAGAGTAACTCATCCCTAAGTCACCTTGTGCAGCATTCACAACCCAGTTTGCATATTGCACTATAAACGGTTTATCTAACCCAAGCTGAGCTCGAGTTTCATCGATAAGCTCCTGAGACACGATAGTGTCTGCCGTTTCTAGTAGCATCGTTACTGGATCGCCTGGTGCTAAATAAGTAAGACAAAATGTTAAAAATGTAATGCCAAACAGTGTAACAATGAATTGACCTAGCTGTTTAGCAAAGCGTTTGCCCATAGGCGCCTCCTCCTATACTCTCTAAATACTACAATAATCTAAATGAACAACTAATATACTTATCCCTCCCGATATAGCAGAGGTGCATATAGGAAAACAACAAAAAAGGTTAGTCCACCTGACTAACCTAAAGTAAGCACAGCATATACATACCATGCCATCTAGAGCAGGCTTTCTGACTCATGATTCATCGCAACATTTCGGCCTTCCCAGTTTCCCAGTGACCCTATAATGAAACCTTGCTCCTCATTACAGCTATTTGCATAGTATGGGATTTACACCCATTTTCCTCTTTTACGCTCGGTAATACCGACACTCATTAGTTTATTCATTTTTATCGATTATAAATATACTATATTAATATTATGTTTACAATACATATACCCCTTAGGGGTATATGTACATCGTAGATTTTCAATGTAATTTTTATACTAATAAAAATTATCGATTACTGAACAAGTCTCTATTTATGTATAAACCCATAAAAAATCACTTTATATATATGATTTTTTCCGTATTAACTGTATCCAACTGTATATATATTAATTATTATAATGGTAATTTTCTCATGAATTTTTTTTTATACATACCGAAAAAACTCTTAATCACTTTAGCAACTATCAATTATTTATAATTAATAAAACCTTAATTAATAAGTCTGATTAATATACCAAAAAGAGGCTGTTATCTAGTAACAGCCTCTTATAAGACGAGAGTTATTCAATTAATCGATACTTTGTTGTAAGCGGTGCGCTTTGCGTGTAG
>URQX01000019.1 GCA_900550175.1 uncultured Veillonella sp. | reverse complement strand
TAAATGATACTTCTATACGTTTCCATTATGCCTCATATTCTGAAATAACAGCCTCTTATACTTATAAGCGTTCAATTTTTACTTAATTATAAATATCCTAAATTATAAATTAGTATATCAATTAAGAAAACCTCCGTAAAGTAATAATACGATTCATACCACTATAAAATAACCATATCATTCACAACACTCTAAAGTAATCATACTATTCATAATGTCATAATGTAAAAACCCCTCTTTACCAGACATTCAGTAAAGAGGGGTTCAGATTATACATAATTCAATTTAGATAAGATTATTTAAATTGATTGCAAAGGCTATCGAATAGCGCTTGATCTGGTTTTACAACATCTTCAGTTAATGGACGAGGATGTGGACCACCATTTGCTGCAGCCATAGCTTTTTCAAAGGAAGGTTTAGTTGTATCTTGATAGATAACGCCTGTTACCAAACCATCAGTTTCACCCAATGTTTTAAGTGCTGCTGCACGATCTGTTGGGTCATAGCCTTCTGGCAATTCTACCAAATGTTCTTTGAACCAGTCATAGCTATTGTGTTTATTGTATGTAACACATGGGCTGAATACATTGATGAAGGAGAAGCCTTCATGATCCATTGCTTTTTGAATCAACTCTACCAGTTGTGCACGGTTAATCATATAACCTTGTGCTACGAATGTAGCACCTGCAGCGATTGCAGTTTCACAAACGGACAATGGAGATTCGAATGCCCCACGAGGTGTTGTTTTAGTAACAAAACCGATGTCGGAACGAGGGGATGCTTGACCTTTAGTCAAACCATATACATGGTTATCCATTACAACGTATGTCATATTTACATTACGTTTGAAAGCATGGATAGTATGACCCATACCGATAGCGAACGCATCACCATCACCAGAGCAAGCGATAACTTCTAGGTCTTGGTTGGCAAGTTTAACGCCTTGTGCGTAAGGAAGCGCACGACCATGAGTTGTATGAGCGCCATATGCGTAGAAATAACCACCGATACGGCTAGAGCAACCGATACCGGAAATTACTGCTAATTTTTCTGGTGGAATATTTTTCGCTACTACAGCATCAGTAATTGCTGCTTGAACCCCATAATGGCCACAGCCTGGACACCAGTTAGGACGAATATCGTTTCTGTAATCTTTAGCTGTTGTCATATTATAGGACCTCCTTAATCGCATTTTTCACATAACTTTTTGTGAATGGATTACCATCGTATTTCAAGCAGCTGGAAATTTTAGATTTCTTATGCATGTTGATTTTAAATAAGTTAGTCAATTGACCTGTTGCATTGTGCTCAACGATAACCACTTTTTTCGCAGCATCCATGAATGGTTGTAATTGTTTTGCTGGGAATGGTTTAATCAAGCGCAATTGCAAGTGGTTAACTTTAACACCTTCTTGATCGAATTCAGCAACAGCTTCTTCGATAGCGCCACGGCTAGAAGCCATACCTACAACAAGTACATCTGCTTCGTCGTATTTAGCGTTATTCAAGAATGGTTCATAGTTGTCAGCTACAGTTTCCAATTTGCGGAAACGTTTATCAGTTTGCGCTACGTGCATTGTAGGCGCTTCTGCTGGTTTACCTTCTTCATTATGTTCTAGACCTGTGGAAAGGAATAGACCATTTTTCATACCAGGAATTGTACGTGGAGAAATACCATCTTCAGTCAATTCAAAGCGTTTGAAGTAGTTAGGTTGTTCCAATTCAGGAAGATCAGCTTCTTTCATCATTTTACCGCGGTTAATAGCTACACGGTTCAAGTCGAAGGAAGGAACGGATTGTTTATTCAAACCTTGTTGCAAATCAGGCATGAAGATAACTGGACATTGGTACATTTCTGCCAAGTTGAAAGCTTTTTGAATTTCATAGAAGCATTCTTCAATAGATGTTGGAGAAATTACGATACCTGAGTAATCACCATGTGCATTATAGCAAGCCGCATCAATATCGGATTGTTCAACCTTTGTAGCCATACCTGTGGATGGGCCAGAACGTTGAACGTCGATAACAACCATTGGTAATTCTGCCATGGAAGCCATGGATAAGGATTCTGCCATCAAGGAAAGACCAGGGCCAGAAGTACATGTAAAGCCACGAACACCTGCGTATACGCCGCCCATAGCTGTCATGCATGCTGCAATTTCGTCTTCTGTTTGAACGATTGTAGCACCCAATTTATCCATATTTTTAATCATATATTCCATTACTTCAGATGCTGGAGTAATAGGATAAGATGCCATGAAACGGGAACCCGCAGCAATAGCACCTAAAGCACATGCTTCATTACCCAATAAGAACATTTGATCTTTCTTACCAGGAGCTGGCAATGTATCAATTTCAACATCGCCTAATTTTTCCATTACAAGGCCATAACCGTCGTCAAAGGCAGCTAAGTTTTTATCCACGATTTCTTGGGATTTTTTCGCAAATTTAGCAGCAATCGCATCTTTAAACATCTTAGTATCGAAACCAAGAAGTGCAACAGACATACCAAGTGCTACGATATTACGCATCAACATGGAGCCTTGTTTCATTGCGGTTTCAGAGATTGGCAAGGACAAGCAATTAACCTTTGTACCTTCAAATTTAGAGAAGTCAGGATTTACTTTGCTGTCACAGATGATGTAACCGCCTTCACGAACTTCAGAACCATGCATATCAACTGTTTCTTGATCAAGAGAAAGCAAGAAGTCTACGCCTTCACCAATAGACATAACTTGTTCTAATGCAACGCGCAATGCGAATGTAGTATGACCACCTTTGATACGAGATGCAAATAAACGTTGGCTATACAAGGAATAACCTTCTTTAGCGAGGATTGTCGCCATGATTTCGCCACAACTCTCGATACCTTCACCTTGTTGGCCGCCCATTTTCCAGATAAAATCTTTACGTTTTTGCAAGAGATTCACCCTCCTTAGGATAAAAATTACACTGCTGACAAGAGTCTACCTTACTATGTTAATGTTTTATAGTACGAACCTGTCTTATATCGTCATTGTATCATGTATATTTTGGGTTTACAATGTATCATTTCACATAATAATAGGTATAAATTAAGGCATTATAACTAAAAATTATAAGAAAAAAGGATACTACATGCTAAGTAGTATCCTTTTAGTATTAATAGTTATCGTTTTAAATAAATTCTTGGTGGATGCAGTCTATACAAAATTATATAGAATATTTATTCTGCAGCACCTCTTGCTGACGTTCTTCCGTAAAGAATATCTCCTCTAAACATAACCCTTGGGCTGGCGCCGTTTTGCCTATAACGCGACGGTCTTTAGCAGCTAAGTAGCCTTTGATATCCTCCACCTTACGGCGACCAAGGCCTACATCTACGAGTAAACCTGCAATATTACGTACCATATGGTATAAGAACCCATCGCCTACCACAGAAATAGTCACATGAGGTCCCTTACCCTCTACATGAATGCCCATAATAGTCTTAACGGGATCAGCGGGCGTTGAATTCGTCCCCTTTAAGGTTGTAAAGTCATGGGTACCTAATAATTCATTGCCTGCAGCTTGCATGAGGTCGATATTAAGAGGCTTCTTAACATGCCAATGGTATCGTTTTGTCAACGGATTGGCAATGATCTGATTATGAATGGTATATACATATTCCTTACCATATATATTCCATCGAGGCTTCCAATCCAGTGGAATTTCCACGGCTTCAAGAACGACTATATCCTTTGGGATATGCGCAATCATAGCACGAGGAATGTTTTCTACCGGTATAGATCCAGATGTTTGAAATGTACAGACTTGAAACTTTGCATGTACCCCTGCATCGGTTCTAGAAGCACCGTAGATTTGTATGGGTTCATTGCAAATCTTTGACAATCCGTATTCTAAACATCCTTGTACTGTTAAGCCCTTATCGTCGGGTTGCTTCTGATAGCCTGCTAAATCAGTGCCATCATAAGCGACTATAATCCGTATATTTCTCATAGATCAAGCCACCATAAAACGATGAGTACGATGGTAACCAAAATGACAGCCCCTACGCCGATATAATCTACATAGGTAACTTGTAGTTCTTTCATGCGCGTACGATTCACACCGCCTCTATAACAGCGAGCCTCCATGGCAATAGCTAATTCATCAGCACGTCTGAAAGCACTAATAAATAATGGCACTAAGAGGGGCACCATGTTTTTAGCACGTTGGATGATAGAGCCTGTTACAAAGTCTGCACCACGAGCAGATTGAGCTTTCATAATACGATCTGTTTCATCTAGTAGTGTAGGAATAAATCGCAATGCAATGGTCATCATCATTGCTAATTCATGAGCAGGTACGCCAATACAACGGAATGGGTTTAGCAAATGCTCAATACCATCGGTCAAACGAATTGGTGATGTCGTATAGGTCAATAGAGAGGAGAACAAGATTAAAAAGATTAATCGTGCCGCCATTTGTAGACCCATAGCTAGGCCTTGATCTGTAATATTAATAATGCCCCATTGGAATAGTGAATTACCTGGAGTCGTAAAGATATGAATACCCATAGTAAATACAATAATAATCCAAAGTGGTTTAATAGCTGACCACATCAAGCGTAATGGCAATCTTGATAACAGCATAGCAAAGATGGTAAATGCCCCTACCAAGCCATACGCAAGAGGAGAATTTGCTAGGAAGATAGCCACCACAAAGATAGTTGTAGCAATAATCTTGGCACGAGGATCCATGCGATGCAAGAAGGAGTTTCCTGGGAAGTACTGCCCAATAGTAATGTTATTTAACATGGCTACCTCCTTCTAGAATAGCTTGTACTGCATCATCTACGGATAATACACGATTAGATACATCTAGTCCTTGTTCACGCAAATATTCCATGGTTACAGACACTGGTGGTACGTCTACACCTACCACTTGTAATTCATCGCGATGGTTATTAAAGATATCCATCGGTTCTCCATCGAGAACGATACGACCTTTATCGAGTACCACGAGGCGAGATGCCATGCGAGAAATATCTTCCATATTATGAGATACAAGGATTACAGTAATGCCCTTTTCTTTATGAAGTCGAATGATCTCTTCAAAGATTTCTTCACGACCAAATGGGTCGAGACCTGCAGATGGCTCATCAAGAACTAAGAAATCTGGATCCATAGCCACCACACCAGCGATGGCAACACGGCGCATTTGACCACCTGATAGATGGAATGGAGAGCGCTCCGCGTAGGTGTCGTAGTCAAGACCTACAAATTTCATAGCCTCTCGTACGCGTTCATCCACTTCATCTGCACTAAGGCCTAAGTTTTTAGGACCAAATGCAATATCTTCGGCAATGGTTTCTTCGAATAATTGATGCTCTGGATATTGGAACACCATGCCTACCTTATGGCGCATCTTCTTAGCTTCCTCTGTAGAAGCACTAATATCTACACCATTAACGGTAACAGTTCCTGTTGTAGGATGTAATAAACCATTTAAATGTTGTACAAAGGTAGATTTACCAGACCCAGTATGACCAATGATGCCTAAAAACTCCCCGTTTTCAACAGTGAGAGATACACCATGAAGGGCCGTTTTTTCAAATGGAGTGCCTACACCATAGGTATAGGTAATATTATCTAATACAATCGCCATTAGTGTACGCCCTCCCCTCTTACTACATTTGAATTTTCATTGATAGGAGAACTTATCCTATTAGCACCTACGTTATGTTCACTTAGTAATTGATCCGCCAATTTAGAATGTTTTAGACCTTCTGCTAATTCTTCATTGTTGATAATACTCTTACCTACTTCATAACCTTTTTCATTCAATTTGAAAGCAATTTCAGACGCTACTGGTACATCGAGGCCAAGGCCTTTTAAAGTATCTACATGGCTAAAAATCTCACGAGGGGTACCATCATGTAACTTCACGCCATTTTTCATTACCACCACACGGTCAGCCGTAACAGCTTCCTCCATAAAATGTGTAATGTACACGATAGTGATACCTTCTTCTTTATTGAGTTTATGAACTGTCTCTAATACCTCACGACGACCTTTTGGATCGAGCATAGCCGTTGGTTCATCAAGAACGATACAATCAGGTTTCATGGCCAGTACGCCTGCAATAGCAATACGTTGCTTTTGACCACCAGACAATAAATGAGGACCATGCTCTCTATATTCAGTCATATTAACAGCCTCTAATGCTGCATCGACACGTTTTCTAATTTCAGCACTAGGAATTCCAAGATTTTCTGGACCAAAGGCAACATCTTCTTCTACGACAGCTGCCACAATTTGGTTATCCGGATTTTGGAACACCATACCTACATGTTGGCGTATATCCCAAATATGTTCTTCATCACGCGTATCATAGCCACATACATTGATATACCCTTCACTAGGTTGTAATAACACGTTGAAATGCTTGGCTAGTGTACTTTTACCACTACCATTAGTACCGATGATACAAACAAACTCGCCACGCTTGATGGATAAACTCACATCATTTAGTGCATGTACATCATTGCCATTTTCATCAGTATAAATATGACTCATATGATTGACATCAATCATAATGTCTTTTTCATTCATGGATAACCTCATATCTTTCTAGTCAATTTCGTTTCTGTGAAAGTAAACCCCTTTACGGTTAACAATACATATTCAATATTTACGATAACTGCTAACATATTACGATATTATACTAATCGATTGTACCATAAAATTGACAATAAAAAAACGGTGCTGCAACATAAGTTACAACACCGTATGAGTTTGATTAAACTAACTCGATAATAGCCAAAGGTGCAGCGTCACCTTTGCGAAGACCAGTTTTGATTACACGAGTGTAACCACCTTGACGGTCTGCATATTTTGGAGCAATTGTATCAAACAATTTTTTTACTACGCTTTCATCCATGAGGTATGCAAGAACTTGGCGACGTGCATGAAGATCACCACGTTTAGCCAAAGTTACCATTTGATCAGCTAAAGAGCGAAGTTCTTTCGCTTTAGCTTCTGTAGTTTCAATACGCTCATATTGGAAGAAAGATGTTAACATGCTACGGAACAACGCTTTACGAGCGGAGCTGTCGCGGCCTAATTTTCTGTACATTCGTCTTCCTCCTTATTCGCCTTTTTGTTTAAGTTGAAAACCACCTGGATGATTGTTGAGTTTTTCCTCAATTTCATCGATGGATTTTTTGCCTAAATTGCGAACTTTTCCTAAGTCATCAATGGTTTTGTCTAGCAAATCTGCAATTGTATTAATGCCAGCACGTTTCAAGCAGTTGTACGCACGAACAGAGAGTTCCAACTCATCGATGGAAATCTTTGCTGGGCCGTCATCTACAGCTGGTTCTTCATTATCGGAACCTACTGGATCAACAACGATACCGCCTTCACCTGTGTTTACATCTACAACATCTGCAGAGTGCGCTAATTTAGTGAAGTTCCCTAAATAACCAATCATAATGGCAGCAGATTTTGCCACTGCATCAGCAGCAGTAATGGAACCATCAGTCCAAACTTCTAATGTAAGTTTGTCAAAGTCCATTTCATTGCCTACACGAACATCACTCACTTCGTATTTGGCACGAAGAATTGGAGAGAAGATGGAATCGATTGGAATACAACCGATTACATCTGTATCTTTTTTATTCTTCGTGGAAGGAACGTAACCTTTGCCACGTTCGATTACTACGTCCATTACGAGATGAGCTGTCTCATCCATTGTCGCAATCACTAGTTCAGGATTCAATACTTCTACTTCTGGTGGGAATTGCTCAGCTAAGTCAGCAGCTGTCAATACGCCGTCCTTTTGGAAGTCAAAATGAACTTCCAAAGGTAATTGAACATCTTCTTCAACTTTAATGCACAATTGCTTTAAGTTAAGGATGATATCCGTAACGTCTTCGCGAATACCAGGAATAGTAGAGAATTCATGAAGAACTCCATCAATTTTGATAGAGGTGATAGCTGCCCCATCCAAGGATGAAAGCAAAATTCTGCGTAAGCTATTACCGAGAGTGATACCATAGCCACGGTCTAATGGTTCACATACAAACTTACCATAACGACCGCCTTCAGCGATGTCCACTTTCTCGATTTTAAGTTTCTTTTCTTCGCTCATCAGGAACATCCTCCTATACAACACACGTTCATAGTTTAATTATAGCACCGTATCAAATCGGCCGCTATTAATTATACACGACGGCGTTTTGGAGGGCGACAACCATTGTGAGGAATTGGAGTTACGTCTTTAATGGAAGTAACTTCAAGACCTGCAGCTTGTAAAGCACGGATTGCAGCTTCACGGCCGGAACCAGGACCTTTTACGAATACTTCAACAGTGCGAAGACCATGTTCCATTGCAGCTTTAGCAGCTTGTTCAGCAGCCATTTGAGCAGCGAATGGAGTGGATTTACGGGAACCACGGAAGCCCAAGCCACCAGCGGAAGCCCAAGACAACGCGTTACCGTTTGTATCTGTCAAAGTTACGATAGTGTTATTGAATGTAGAACGAATATGAGCCGCACCGGATTCAATATGTTTCTTTTCTTTTCTTTTAGTTCTAACAACTTTTTTAGCCACGCTTTATCCCTCCTTTATCTTATTTCTTTTTACCAGCAATTGCTTTTCTAGGACCTTTGCGAGTACGTGCATTCGTTTTAGTACGTTGACCACGAAGTGGTAAACCCATACGATGACGTTTGCCTCGATAGGAGTTGATTTCAATTAAGCGTTTAATGTTAAGAGCTTCTTCACGACGAAGGTCACCTTCAACTTTGTAATCAGCATCTAACAATTCACGAATTTTCGCTACTTCATCTTCAGAAAGATCACGAACACGTGTGTCAGGATTGATGCCAGTTTTAGCAATGATTTCAGATGCTAAAGTTGGACCAATACCATAAATATAAGTTAAACCAATTTCCACTCGTTTATCACGAGGTAAATCTACACCGGCGATACGTGCCATCTAATCATCCACCTCCTATCAGATTATCCTTGTTTTTGTTTATGTTTTGGATTTTCGCAAATAACCATTACACGGCCTTTGCGTTTAATGATTTTACATTTTTCGCATATCTTTTTAACTGATGGTTGAACCTTCATTAGTACCTCCTTTGTGGACCCTATGCTTATTTGAAGCGATAGGTGATGCGACCACGATTTAAGTCATACGGTGTCAGTTCCATAGTAACTTTATCACCAGGAAGAATACGGATAAAATTCATACGCATTTTACCTGACACATGAGCCAATACGATATGACCATTTTCCAATTCAACTTGGAACATGGCATTCGGTAAAGCCTCAACTACCGTACCTTCCACCTCAATAACGTCTTCTTTTGACATATCTTTTCCTCCGGTTACCTGTTTTATTTAATTAACCGCGGTTCATCACGCATGGTTAATATTTCAGGGCCGTTTTCTGTAACAACCACTGTATGTTCGAAATGAGCAGCAGGTTTACCATCTACGGTAACTGCTGTCCAGTCATCCCCTAATACACGAACACGATGAGTGCCTAATGTAATCATCGGTTCGATACACAATACCATACCTGGTTTCATTAAAGGTCCTTGGTCAGGACTACCATAGTTTGGAATTTGTGGATCTTCATGCATTTCGCGGCCTAAACCATGACCTACGAAGTCGCGAACGACGCCGTAACCATGTTTCTCACAATACGTTTGAACAGCGTGACCGATAGCACCGATACGGTTGCCAACTTTCACTTGTTCAATTCCCTTGAACAGACTCTCTTCTGTAACTTTTAACAATTTCATCACATCTGGTTTGACGTGACCGATAGGAATCGTCACAGCCGAATCGCCATGATAACCGTCGATAGATGATACTAGATCAATACTAATAACGTCACCATTTTTAAGCTTACGCTTAGCGCTCGGAATACCATGAACAACTTCATCATTGATAGAAGCACAGATTGTTGCAGGGAATCCATAGTACCCTTTACAACTTGGTATACCACCGTGGCTGCGAATATATTCTTCGGCAATTGTATCTAACTCAAGCGTCGTGATGCCAGGTTTAGCCTTTTCTACTAACAAGGACAACGTGTCTGCTGTAAGCTTACTTGCCTTGCGGATACATTCAATTTCATGGGGCGATTTCAAAATAATCATGGATTATTTCTCCAAAGCCTTAATGATGTCAGCAAATACTGCGTCTACATCTTGTAAACCATTAATTTCTTCATACAAGCCGCTGTTGCGGTAGTAATCAATTAAAGGTTTAGTAGATTCTTCGTACACAGCTAGACGTTTCTGTACTGTTTCAGGGTTATCATCAGCACGATTTTCTAGAACAGCTCGTTCGCTAATACGTTTAACTAATTCCTCGGAAGGAACGTTTAAGTTAAGTACAGCGTCCAAAGAAATTCCTAATTCTTTAAGGATTGCATCCAAGGACACAGCTTGCGCTGTAGTTCTTGGGAATCCATCAAGAATAAATCCAGATTTGCAGTCATCTTTCACCAAGCGATCACGTACGATACCAACAGTTACACTGTCAGGTACCAATTGACCAGCATCGATGTATTTCTTAGCCTCAACTCCAAGAGGTGTTTCGTTCTTAATCGCAGCGCGGAACATATCACCTGTTGAAATTTGGGGAATACCGTATTTTTCAATAAGTCGAGCTGCCTGAGTGCCTTTACCAGCACCAGGAGGTCCCATTAATAGAATATACATATTGTTTCCCTCCTATTTCACAAAGCCTTTATAGTGGCGTGTTACCATGAGCGACTCAATTTGTTGCATTGTATCAAGTGCTACACCTACAACGATAAGGAGAGCCGTACCACCAAAGTATACGCCTTGGACGCCGGTAATACTACCGAGGAAATTCGGTATAATAGCAACGACAGCTAAGAATACAGCGCCAGCCAAAGTGATCTTGGTCATCACGTTATCCACATAATCAGCAGTTGGTTTACCCGCACGAATACCTGGGATAAAACCACCGTATTTTTTCATATTATCTGCCATATCTGTAATGTTGATAGAGATTGCAGTATAGAAATACGTAAAGATAAAAATCAATAATGCATACAATGCCGTTTGTAACGGCGTCCCCCATGTAAAGAGATCCGCAGCTTTATGAACATATTCATTGTCAATAAATTGCGCAATCGTCACAGGGAACATCAACACAGATGACGCAAAGATAATTGGGATTACACCTGCCTGATTGACTTTCAACGGCAAGAATGTAGAGTGACCACCGTACATTTTACGACCTACTACGCGTTTAGCGTATTGGATCGGAATACGACGTTGGCCTTGTGTAACTGCAACTACGACAGCAATCATCGCAAGAGCAATTACAGCAAATAAGAATGCTTGGAACATATTAATTGTTCCGTTTTGGATATATTGATAAATAGTTTCTAAACCATCAGGTAATCGAGCTACGATACCAGCAAAGATGATTAAGGAAATACCATTACCTATACCATATGCTGTGATTTGTTCACCAATCCACATCAACAAGCATGTGCCTGCTGTAAGGATGATGGCCACAACGAATACACTTAGGAAATCATTATTTACCAAAGCGTTATTTGCTCTAAGAGCAAATGCCATACCTGCGGCTTGTACAAAGCCGAGGACTACGGTGCCATAACGAGTTACCTTCGCTATTTTCTTACGCCCGTCTTCACCATCTTTACTCCATGCTTCAAACTGAGGAACTACAGACTGAAGCAGTTGCATGATGATGGAAGCATTGATGTAAGGTGTAATACTCATCGCAAAGATAGAGAACTTACTAAGCGCACCACCAGCAAACAAGTCTAATAGACCGAATAGGTTACCGGATGTAAACAAGGATTCAATAACAGATGCATCAACACCTGGAACAGGAATGTGAATGCCAGCTCTAAAGATGGCAAACATCATTAGTGTGTAAAGAATCTTATTACGTAATTCGGTAATCTTAAAGATGTTCGAGAGGCTATCTAGCACCCTAGATCACCTCTACTTTTCCGCCTGCTGCTGTAATTTTTTCTTCAGCAGATTTAGTGAAGCCATTAGCGATAACAGTCAAGTTTTTAGTTTCCAATGTACCGTTACCTAAAATACGGATGCCATCGCGTACATTTTTCAAAATGCCAGCTTCAATAAGAGCTACTGGATCAACTGTTGCACCGTCTTCAAAACGGTTCAATTGTTCTACGTTAACTTCAGCATATTGTTTAGCAAAAACGTTGTTGAAACCACGTTTTGGTAAACGACGATAAAGAGGCATTTGGCCGCCTTCAAAACCGGAGCGAACGCCACCGCCAGAACGGGAGTTTTGACCTTTTTGACCACGACCAGATGTTTTACCCAAGCCAGAACCTAAACCACGGCCTACACGAGTACGAGCTTTTTTGGAACCAGCAGCTGGTTGTAATTCATGAAGTTTCATTCAGTGCACCTCCTTATCAGTATTAAACTTCTTCAACTTTTACTAAATGTCTAACTTTGTGAAGCATACCTTCGATTTGAGGTGTTACTTCTTTTACAACTTGAGAATTAGTTTTTTTCAAGCCCAAAGCTTTAACTGTCGCGCGTTGATCTTCAGGACGACCGATTAAGCTTCTTGTTAATGTTACTTTAACTTGTGCCATTTCTTGTCTCCTTATTACGCGTTATAAATTTCTTCAACGGTTTTACCACGAAGTTCAGCAACTTCGCTAGCGCGTTTCAAATCTTTCAAACCTTCGATTGTAGCGCGAACCATATTGTTAGGGTTAGAAGAGCCCAAAGATTTAGTCAAGATGTTACGAACACCTACTAATTCCAATACGGCACGAACAGGGCCACCAGCGATAACGCCAGTACCTTCAGCAGCTGGTTTCAAGAATACGCGGCCTGCGCCGAATACGCCTGTTACGCTGTGAGGGATTGTACCATTTTTAACTGCTACGTTTACAATATTTTTCTTAGCATCATCAATACCTTTGCGAATTGCTTCTGGTACTTCCGCTGCTTTACCTAAGCCAACGCCTACATAACCGTTGCCATCACCAACAACTACAAGAGCGCTGAAGGAAAAACGACGACCGCCTTTAACTACTTTGGCTACGCGGTTGATGAATACTACTCTTTCTTTAAGATCAAGACTGGTGTAGTCAATTCTCGCCATGTCTATAGTTCCTCCTTCTTAGAATTTTAAGCCTGCTTCACGAGCACCTTCTGCAAGGGCTGCTACGCGGCCGTGGTAAATGTAACCACCACGGTCAAACACTACTGTGTCAATGCCTTTAGCGATAGCTTTTTTAGCAACTGCTTCACCAACAGCTTTAGCAGCAGCTACGTTACCACCATAGGACAAGTTCAAATCTTTATCTAAAGAGCTAGCAGCAACCAAAGTTGTACCTGCTACGTCATCGATAACTTGAGCATAGATGTTGCCTAAAGAACGGAATACGTTCAAACGTGGGCAAGTTGCCGTACCAGAGATGTGACGGCGAATACGAAGATGACGTTTTGCTCGAGCGATGTTTCTACTAGATTTACGAGGCAAGATATTCACTCCTTTCATTCATATAGATGATATTACTATTTACCTTTTGCACCAGCTTTACCAGCTTTACGACGAACAACTTCGCCTTCATAGCGGATACCTTTACCTTTGTAAGGTTCTGGTTTTCTCCATTTACGGATATCAGCTGCTACTGCGCCTACAACTTCTTTGTCTGCACCAGAAACAACGATTTTGTTAGGAGCTGGAACTTCAATTGTAATACCAGCTGGAGCTTCCATTTCTACTGGATGAGAGAAGCCAAGTGTAAGAGCTAATTTATTGCCTTGTTTAGCCGCTCTGTAACCAACACCGTTGATTTCAAGAGTTTTTGTGAATCCTTCAGATACGCCTGTTACCATATTAGCAACAAGAGCGCGAGTCAAACCGTGAAGGGAACGATGAGCTTTATTGTCGGAAGGACGAGCTACTGTAATTGTGTTACCTTCAACAGTGATATTCATATCTGGATGCAAATCGCGAGATAATTCACCTTTAGGACCTTTTACGTTCATATGATGGTTATCATATGTAACAGTAACGCCTGCAGGGATCTCGATAGGCATTCTACCGATACGTGACATTATTTCTACCTCCTATTGCTACTATTACCAAACGTATGCGATTACTTCGCCACCAAGACCTTCTTTACGAGCTTGTTTGTCGCTCATAACGCCTTTGGATGTAGAAATAACTGCGATACCCAAACCACCAAGTACACGAGGAAGTTCTTCCTTTTTCGCGTAAACACGTAAACCAGGTTTGGAAATACGTTTAATTCCTGTAATAACTTTTTCGTTATTGGAACCATATTTCAAAGTTACTTTTAAAGTGTTTTCTTCTTTTTCTACGTTCTTTACGAAACCTTCTTGTAAAAGGATGTCAAGAACAGCTGCTTTCATTCTAGATGCAGGAATGTTTACCGTTTCATGAAGTGCAGCATTTGCATTACGGATGCGCGTAAGCATATCCGCGATAGGATCGGTCATTACCATAATCTAAAAACCTCCTCTCGTCTAATATTACCAGCTGGCTTTTTTAACACCAGGAATTTGTCCTTTGTACGCCAATTCACGGAACGCAATACGGCTGATACCGAATTTGCGCATATAGCCGTGAGGACGACCAGTTAAGTTGCAACGGTTGTGTAAGCGTGTTGGGGATGCATTTGCTGGTAATTTGGACAAGCCTTCATAATCACCTGCTGCTTTTAACGCTGCACGTTTAGCTGCATATTTTTCAACGATTTTAGCGCGTTTCTTTTCGCGTTCAATCATAGATTTTTTAGCCATCTATATGTTCCTCCTATTATTTTTCAAAAGGCATACCGAATTGAGTCAACAATTCACGAGCTTCTTCATCTGTTTTAGCAGTTGTTACTACGATGATATCCATACCAGTAACACGTTCTACTTGATCATATTCGATCTCAGGGAAGATGAGCTGTTCTTTAAGACCCAAAGCGTAGTTACCACGGCCATCAAATGCAGTTGCGCTGATACCGCGGAAGTCACGTACACGAGGTAATGCCGCATTGATCAATTTGTCGAGGAATTCATACATGCGTTCGCCACGAAGAGTAACTTTTGTACCCAACGCCATACCTTCACGAACTTTGAAGTTCGCAATGGATTTTTTAGCTTTTGTGATTACAGGTTTTTGACCAGCAATGATAGTCAAATCATTAACTGCTGCTTCCAATGCTTTTGCATTGCCTACTGCATCACCAACGCCGATGTTGATAACGATTTTTTCCAATTTAGGGATTTCCATAACGTTGCCGTATTGGAATTTTTCTTGCAAACTCTTTTTGATTTCAGAGTTGTATTGTTCAAATAAACGAGACATTTATTTAGCTCCTCCTTTCCTGATTATTTAAGTACTGTACCAGATTTAACTGTAGCGCGAACGAATTTACCGTCTTTGCCTTCAACTTTTTTGATACGAGTAGCTGTTTTAGTTTCTGGGTCAACAACCATTACGTTAGAAACATGGATACCAGCTTCTTTAGTAACGATGCCGCCTTGTGGGTTAGCTTGAGAAGGTTTTGTGTGACGTTTTACAGTGTTAACGCCTTCAACAAATACGCGTTCTTTTTTAGGTTCAGTAGCAATTACTGTACCTTGCTTACCTTTATCTTTACCGGAGATAACAACAACTGTATCGCCTTTTTTGATTTGTAGTTTAGCCATATGCTGCGTTCCTCCTTCTTATAATACTTCTGGAGCCAAGGAAACGATTTTCATGAAGTCTTTTTCACGAAGTTCTCTTGCTACAGGTCCGAAGATACGAGTACCACGAGGGGTTTTATCTTCTTTAATAACTACCGCTGCGTTTTCATCGAAACGAATATAGGAACCGTCTTGACGGCGGATACCTTTTTTAGAACGAACAATAACAGCTTTAACTACGTCGCCTTTCTTGACAACGCCACCGGGTGATGCATCTTTTACAGAAGCAACGATTACGTCACCGATATTGCCGAATTTGCGATAAGAACCGCCCATGACTTGGATACACATAATACGTTTTGCACCAGTGTTGTCGGCAACATTCAAAATTGTTTGTTGCTGGATCATCGTCTATTCCTCCTTACATCACTCTTATTTTTGTCTTTCAAGAATTTCAACAACTCTCCAACATTTATCTTTAGAAAGTGGACGAGTTTCTACAATTTTAACTGTATCGCCAACTTGGCACTCATTGTTTTCATCATGAGCTTTGAAGCGTTTAGTGCTAACCATTGGCTTGTTATATAATGCGTGAGGTACTTTACGTTCTACAGCAACAACAACAGTTTTATTCATTTTGTCGCTAACAACTTTACCTACGCGGACTTTACGTACGTTTCTTTCTTCTGCCACGATTTTAAGCCTCCTTTTCAACCTTTAACAAATCTGTTATTATGCGTTTTCAGATTTAAGTTCAACTTCACGTTGTACAGTTTTAATACGAGCGATTGTCTTCTTAACTTCACGAATGCGCATAGGATTTTCTAATTGACCTGTTGCAAGCTGAAAACGGAGGTTAAATAACTCTTCCTTAAGACCGGAAACTTTTTGTTCCATTTCGGCAGCGCTCATATTGCGAATGTCATTAACCTTCATTTACGTCACCACCCAATTCTTTACCCTTAACAACAAATTTGCATTTGATTGGAAGTTTATGGCTTGCAAGACGCATAGCTTCACGAGCTGTAGCTTCTGGCACACCGTCCATTTCAAACATTACACGACCTGGTTTAACTACTGCTACCCAGTATTCAGGAGAACCTTTACCGGAACCCATACGAGTACCAGCTGGTTTAGCTGTGATTGGTTTGTCAGGGAAAATTTTAATCCATACTTTACCACCACGTTTGATATAACGAGTCATAGCAATACGGGCAGCTTCGATTTGACGGTTAGTGATCCAAGATGGTTCGCATGCTACCAAGCCGAACTCACCATGAGACACTGTATTACCGCGCATAGCACGACCTTTCATACGGCCGCGGAATTGCTTACGATGTTTTACGCGCTTTGGAATAAGCATTACTTGCCACCTTCTTCCTTCTTAGCAGGTTGTTTTGCTTCTGGCAAAACTTCACCTTTGTAAATCCATACTTTAATGCCGATACAACCATATGTTGTATGAGCTTCAGCAGTGCCGTAGTCGATGTCTGCACGAAGAGTATGCAAAGGAATAGAACCTTCACGGTAGGATTCGCTACGAGCGATTTCAGCGCCGCCAAGACGACCACTTACCATGATTTTGATACCTTTTGCACCTAAGCGCATTGTGCGACCAACAGCTTGTTTCATTGCACGACGGAAACCGATACGGCGTTCCAATTGGCTAGCAATGTTTTCTGCAACCAAGATTGCATCCATGTCTGCTTGTTTAATTTCTGCGATGTTAACGTCCACTTGTTTGTCAGTGAAACGAGTCATTGCTTTTTTGATATCTTCGATACCAGCACCACCACGACCGATAACCATACCTGGTTTTGCAGTGTGGATAGTCAATTTAATACGTTTATTTGTACGCTCGATTTCAATGCGGGAAATACCAGCAATGAAAAGGGTTTCTTTCAAGAAGTTACGAATTTTTACGTCTTCATGAAGATTAGCAGCGAAATCTTTATCTGCATACCATTTTGCGTCCCAATCTTTTACGATACCGACACGCAAACCGTGTGGATTAACTTTTTGACCCACTCTGTTTCCCTCCTTCTTAAGCTCTTTCTTTAACTACTACTGTTACGTGGCTAGTACGTTTCAAAATTTTGAAAGCTTGACCACGGGAACGAGGATGAATGCGTTTTAATGTAGGGCCTTGATCAACGAAGATCTCGGATACGTAAAGATTGTCAACATTCATATCGAAATTATGTTCAGCGTTTGCGATTGCAGAACGCATAACTTTTTCTACTACATCAGCGCCAACTTTCGGAGTGAACTTCAAGATGGCAAATGCTTCGCCGATGTTTTTACCGCGCACTAAATCAGCTACGATACGGATTTTACGAGGCGCGATTCGGATATGTCTAGCGATTGCTTTTGCTTCCATGTATTAATTCCTCCTATTTTCTGCCTGTAGATTTTTCGTCCTTACCATGACCTTTATAAGTACGTGTAGGAGCGAACTCACCTAATTTATGACCTACCATATCTTCTGTAATGAATACAGGTACGTGTTTGCGACCATCATGCACAGCAATTGTGTGGCCTACAAAACTTGGGATAATAGTAGAGGCACGGGACCAGGTTTTTACAACTTTCTTTTCGTTAGTTTCGTTTAAAGCTTCAACTTTCTTAAGCAAATGATCTGCTACGAAAGGGCCTTTTTTAATAGATCTGGACACTATTTTATCTCCTTTCCTTTATCCTATTTTGTACGACGTTTAATGATTAAGCTGTTAGAAGCTTTTTTCTTGTCGCGAGTTTTAACACCATGTGCTGGTTTGCCCCAAGGTGTAACAGGATGTTTACGACCAACAGGAGATTTACCTTCACCACCACCATGTGGATGGTCACAAGGGTTCATTACAACACCACGGTTGCCAGGGCGAACGCCCATCCAACGATGACGACCAGCTTTACCAATTACAAGGTTGCTGTGGTCAGCGTTACCAACAACACCTACTGTTGCACGGCACTCTTGACGAACACGACGCATTTCACCAGATGGTAAACGAAGAATAGCGTAGCCATTATCTTTACCCATCAATTGAGCAGATGTACCAGCGGAACGAACGATTTGGCCACCTTTACCGATTTTCAATTCGATATTGTGGATTTGTGTACCGTCTGGAATATTAGCCAATGGTAAGCAGTTACCAGGTTTAATATCGGACTCAGGACCGGAGAATACAACGTCACCAACTTTTAGACCGTTAGGAGCTAAAATGTAGCGTTTTTCACCGTCAGCGTAGTTAAGCAAAGCGATACGAGAAGAACGGTTAGGATCATACTCGATTGTTGCTACTTTAGCTGGAATATTATCTTTAGTACGTTTGAAGTCAATAATACGATATTGACGTTTATGACCGCCACCTTGGTGACGAACTGTCATTTTACCAGTATTGTTACGACCACCTTTTTGGGAAATCTTAGCGAGCAAAGATTTTTCTGGTTTGCTTGCTGTGATTTCGTCGAAGGCGGATACTGTCATAAACCGGCGACCAGCGGAGTACGGTTTAAATGATTTAATTGCCATTAGTGGGCCTCCTTACAACTAGACTCTTAGACACCTTCAAAGAATTCAATGGATTCGCCAGCTTTCAAAGTAACGATAGCTTTTTTGTAATCGCTACGTTTACCTTGTGTACGACCCATGCGTTTAGTTTTGCCTAAAACGCGAATAGTAGCTACTTTTTCTACTTTTACATTGAAGATTTTTTCAACTGCTTGACGGATTTGCACTTTATTTGCAGTCAAAGGCACACGGAAAGTGTATTTGCCTTCTTCCATAAGCATAGTGGATTTTTCGGTAATAACCGGGCGGATTAGTACATCATGTAATTGCATTATCCAAGTACCTCCTCGATTTTTGCGACAGCACCTTTAGTAATGAAGAGCTTATCGTAATGAAGAAGATCGAAAATGTTCATACCTTCGCAAGCCAATGCTTTAACACCTTGGATGTTGCGAGCGGAACGTTCAACATTTACATCACCTTCAGTGATGAACAATACTTTTGCATCACCAACATTGAAGCTATTGATAATGTTCAACACTTCTTTAGTTTTAGGAGCTGCTAATGTGATTTCTTCCAAAACGTATAATTCGCTATTATTCACTTTATCGCTAAGAGCAGATTTAACTGCTAAACGTCTAGCCTTACGAGGCATAGCTTTGTAATAGCTGCGAGGTTGTGGACCAAATGTAGTACCGCCACCGATCCAGATTGGGGAACGGCTAGAGCCTGCACGAGCACGGCCAGTACCTTTTTGTTTCCAAGGTTTGCGGCCACCGCCACGAACCATACCTCTAGTTTTTGTTGCATGTGTGCCGAGACGTTCGTTAGACAATTGACGAACTACGGCTTGATGCATTACGGCTTCGTTAACTTCAACGCCGAATACTGCATCGTTTAACTGTATTTCACCGACTTTAACGCCGGATTGATTATATGTTGCTACTGTAGGCATTACATAATCCTCCTTTCGACAAATGATTATTTAACAGGTTTAACCGTGTTGCGAACCATAACCAAGCTACCTTTAGCGCCTGGGATACCACCTTTAACCAATAAAAGGTTACGTTCAGCATCAACTTTCACAACGGATAAGCGTTGTACGGTAACTCTGTAACCACCCATTTGTCCAGGGAGTTTTTTACCTTTGTATACCTTACCGCCGCCACCGGAGATCATAGGACCGATGGAACCAGGTTCACGGTGAGATTTAGAACCATGAGTTTCAGGACCACGGGAGAAGTTATGGCGTTTAATTGTGCCAGCAAAACCCTTACCTTTACCTGTACCCACTACGTCCACCAATTCACCTTCTGCGAAGATATCAGCTGCCAGAGTTTGGCCTACTGTGTAGTCAGCTGCATTAGCTACGCGAACTTCGCGAAGATATTTAACTGGAGCTACGCCAGCTTTCTCGAACTGACCTTTTACAGGTTTTGTTAAATGTTTTTCTTTAATGGAACCGTAACCAATTTGTACTGCTTCGTAGCCGTCTGTTTCAACAGTCTTAACGCGCACTACAACGCTTGGGGTAGTTTCCACTACTGTTACAGGAACTAATTGGCCTTCAGCTGTGAAGACTTGAGTCATTCCTAATTTTTTACCCAAAATAGCTTTAGACATTATCGCACCTCCTTATAGTTTTATTTCAATAGATACACCAGCTGGTAAATCTAAACGAGTGATAGCATCTACTGTTTTCGAATTTGGTTCAAGAATATCGATTAAGCGTTTATGTGTACGCATTTCGAATTGTTCACGAGAATCTTTGTTTACGTGTACAGAACGAAGAATTGTGAAGATATTCTTTTCTGTTGGCAATGGAATCGGACCAGATACCATAGCGCCATTTCTTTTTGCAGTGTCTACGATCTTAGCAGCGCTTTGATCGAGAGCTTTGTGGTCGTATGCCTTAAGGCGAATACGGATTTTTTGCTGTTTAGCCATTATTAATAATTCCTCCTGTCGTCCATTTCGTGAATGGGCTGCTCCATAGAAATTCTCCTCCGCAGAGGCAACCTTCTACTTCATAGTTTAAAAACACAACACTAGAGCGGCATTACTGCCGCTCTGAATGCTGCATGTATTGTGCTCAACGCATCACTACGATGAGCATAAAAGGTTAAATTAACCTTCGATTTCAGTTACAACGCCAGCGCCTACTGTATGGCCACCTTCGC
>URQX01000018.1 GCA_900550175.1 uncultured Veillonella sp. | reverse complement strand
AAGGCGTAGATATGTCTGATTTGGTACAAGCTGACCAAGTGTTAAGTGATGGTGAGGTTGACTTTAACGTTGAACAACATACAGCATACATGAAAAACTTTAACGAAAAACAAAATGGTCATCTTGTAGCATTAACACCAATTCCAACAGTACCAGCAGGTATCTTTAGTGGTTCTAAAACATCTTTAGATCAAGTGGCAGATGGCGATACTATTGCTGTACCTAATGATGCGTCCAACATGGCTCGTGCTTATGCGTTATTGCAAAAAATCGGTTGGATTAAACTTAATCCGAATAAAGATTTAGCGACAGTAACACAAGCAGATATTATTGAAAATCCTAAACATCTTAAATTTACAGAAATGAAATCTCTTACAATTCCTTCTGTACGTACTGACTTCGATTATATCGTTATTACAGGCGCTATTATCTATAATGCAAAAATCGATCCTAAAACAGCTCTTGCAAACGAGGATGTATTGCCACAATGGTTGTTACAAGTTGTAGTTAATGAAAAAAATAAAGATGCACAATGGGCGAAAGACCTTGTAGCAGCATACCATTCTCAAGAATTCAAAGACTTCATGGAAAAAAATAATAACGGCCTATGGTTCGTACCAAAAGGTGAATAAAAAAGGGAGATACTAATCGTAATAAAGTATCCTTATGTTCTGCTTGTCCTCTAGATAGGTTCATGATATACTTTTACTAGAGAAACGTGCTATGCATGTGCACAAATAAGAGAACCACCAATAAGTTGCAGCTTATTGGTGGTTCTTTTGTTTTTTACGGAAAACAATCCGAGGCTAGTTACCAATTAACAAAAATAGCAAGTCTAACCATTTACAAATATAATAAGAAATTATATTTATCGTGACTGCTAAGAGAAGAGAAACAAACGTACTACGCATAATGCACCTCCTTTCCATTACCGGATTTGGAAAGGTTGGTAACATCTTTATTTTAGTACTAATATTTACATCAGAGTATATTAAAGAAATGATTAATATAGAGGTTGATAAAGTATATATTTATAAAGTTGGGAATATCATTTTTCACAAAAAGTTATAGATAATTCCTTCATTCATTGTTAATTGCTATATGAATTTTACATACTTATTCCTGCCACATAGTTTTCGTATAGTTCTTTATAGTGACCACCGCGTTCTATCAGTTCGTGATGTGTCCCTTGTTCCACAATGGTGCCGTTTTCTACTACTAGTAGGATGAAATTTATTACTAAAAGTTTATTATCAATTAATAAGTATTATGATTAAGTTTATATCATCTTATTAAAATTTTTGATATACTAAATAGGCAATTTTTACAATTTTTGTTTTGATGTAGTAAGGAGAGTTTCTAATGAAGTTGAATTGGAAATTATTCGCACCGCTTGTAGTAGCTATTATTGTATGGCTCATCGGTGCTCCTGAAGGTCTTAGCGCAAATTCTTGGATTTATGTAAGTATTTTCGCTGGCCTCGTGGTAGGATTGATTTTAGAACCAATCCCACCAGCTTTCATCGGTATCATTGCAGTTACCGTGTCTATGTTGTTTAAGGTTGGTCCTGCCCCTGTGGTAGATAAAGCAACCGGTGTCGCTAAGGCGATTACTGATGCGCAAGCTATCAGCTGGGGACTTAGTGGTTTCTCTAATGCCATCGTGTGGTTGATCTTTGCAGCCTTCATGATTGGTATTGGCTATGAAAACTCAGGCCTTGGTCGTCGTATTGCCTTGTTCTTGGTAGCAAAGCTCGGTAAGTCCTCTTTAGGTCTTGGTTATGCTATTGCTATTACTGACCTTGTGTTGGCTCCATTTATTCCAAGTAATGCGGCTCGTTCTGGTGGTACGATTTACCCAATCGTATCTAGTATTTGTCCAATGTTCGATTCTTATCCAGATAAGAACCCTCGTAAAATTGGTTCCTATTTGAACTGGGTAGCGTTGGCAACTACATGTGTATCTAGCTCTATCTTCTTGACTGGTGCGGCGCCAAACCCATTGGCTCTTGAATTGTCTGCTAAATCTGGTATCGTAGCAGCAAACTGGGGCACATGGTTCTTGGCATTCTTGCCAGTAGGCCTTATCTTGTTCATTATCACTCCATTGTTGACCTATGTATTCTGCAAGCCAGAGGTAAAAGGTTCCCCTGAAATTGCAGCTTGGGCAAAGGATGAGTATAAGAAACTAGGCTCCATGACACGCAGTGAAATCTTCATGGCTTTGATTTCCGTGTTGGCTCTTGTGTTGTGGATTGGTGCTTCTACATTCAAAGTAAACCCTACAACAACAGCGTTGATCGTTATTATTTTAATGATTTTCACTAAGATTATGACTTGGCAAGACTTCCTTGCTAATAAACCAGCATGGAATGTTTTGACTTGGTTTGCTACACTCGTACCTATGGCTTCTGGCCTTAAAAATGTAGGCTTCTTAGACTGGCTTGCTAAATCTGCTGGTGGTTCTTTGGTTTCTTTAGATCCTACAATGGCAGTTCTTGGTTTGTTATTAGCATTCTGCTTGCTTCGTTACTTCTTTGCTTCTGGCACTGCTTATGTAACAGCTATGGTAGGCTTGTTTGCTACTCTAATTCTTCAAATTCCTGGTGTTGATCCAGCTCAAGTTATGTTAATTCTGTTAGTACCAATGGGGATTATGGGTATCCTTACACCATATGGTACAGGTCACAGCCCAATCTGGTTTGCTAGTGGCTATAACAAAGGTCCTGAATTCTGGAAACTGGGCGCAATCTTTGGGCTTATCTACCTTGCGATCTTTATCGTAGTAGGTATTCCATGGATTCAGTTCGTAATGCCACTTTTAGGATAAAGTGCTCCGCCGCATTGTATCTCCTTGCGCTCCATTCGCTGCAAGTCGCTTAGTAGATACAATGCGGCTTCTTTTTATCCTGAAATGGCAATACTCACTTCAGAGGGCAAGTCGCTGGACAGACATATGGCGGCTTTTTCTATCTTAAAATGGCATAGCTCACTTCAAGTTGGAATTTTGTGTTTAACTGGATATTTGATAAACTAGTACTAGGTGATCGGGCGCGTCTATATTTTGTAGAGGCTTAATTTGAAATATGAGGTAGGTACCTCTTGTAAAATCTATATCGTATAGTAGGAGGTTCTTATGTCTACAAAGTCTATTACGGGCACAGGTCTATTGTTGGCCGTAGCCTTATTGGCGCAAAGTTTGCGTCTCATTTTCCCATTTATTCCTAACCAGGTGAGTATGTTCCTCATCGGTTCTATTACATCTGCTACGTTTGTACTCGCCACATGGCGCTATGGATGGAAAAATGGTCTTGTTATTGCCTGGATTGCACCAGTAGTAGCACATTTACAAGGCATGTTGCCGTTGCCACCGTTTATTTTGATTACCGCTCTTGGCACGACAGCCTATGTATTTGTAGCGCACTGGTTACAACATAAACCGAAGGTATTGCTTATCTTCGTGGCGGCCTTGGTAAAAGCAGGTGTTCTCTTTGGAGGATATTCCTTGTTCTTTTCTCTATTCCAATTCCCACCGAAGATTGTAAATACTATGTTATTTGTATCTAGTTGGCCTCAATTGGTAACATCTTCTTTGGGCATTATTTTGGCTCTACTTATTACAAAACGTACTAAAAATTAGTCTAACTTAACTTATAGTTATGGCAAGCCATTCAAAATAGATATGACTTTTTAAGGGCACTCATACTGTATGAGTGCCCATTTTTGTTGACCTTAGTCATTATCTACTTTTATAATTAACATATTGTATACAAATATGAGGAGTTGATTGGAATGAAATTTAATACAAAATGCGTTCATGGCAGCGGTAGACCAGATAGCACTGGTGCAATTTCCCCTGCAATTTATATGTCTAGTACATTTTCCCATCCAAAGTTGGGTGATACAACAGGTTATCAATATACGCGTGAGTCTAATCCAACGCGTGACCGCTTGGAACAATTGATTGCAGGCCTTGAAGAAGGTACAGATGCATTGGCATTTTCTTCTGGTATGGCAGCGGTAGACGCAGTATTCCATCTATTCTCCCCTGGAGACCATATCATCTTAGGCGATGACTTATATGGTGGCTCTATCCGTATGTTCACAAATATTTACGAACAAAATGGCATCGAGTTTACCTATGTAGGTACATCTGATCTTGATGCAGTGAAAGCAGCTTTCAAACCGAATACAAAGGCTGTTTATATTGAAACACCAACAAATCCTATGATGGAGATTACCGATATTCGCGCTCTCTGCGCGTTAGCCCATGAGCGTAATGCGCTTGTAATCATCGACAATACATTCTTGAGCCCATATTTCCAAAAACCTTTAACGTTGGGTGCAGATATTGTCGTTCATAGTGGTACAAAATTCATCGGTGGTCATCACGATGTTATTTCTGGTTTTACCATTGTAAAAGACGATGAATTGGCTGCGAAATTGCGCTTAACTTATAAAACTGTAGGTGCTTGCTTATCTGCAATGGATAGCTGGCTCGTAATCCGCGGTGTCAAAACATTGGCCCTTCGTATGGAACAACACCAAAAGAATGCCATTGCTCTTGCGGAATGGCTCAAAACACAACCTAAGGTTACTAAAGTATTGTTCCCAGGGCTTCCAGAACATCCAGGCTATGAAATCAATAAAGCCCAAACAACAGGCTTTGGTGGCATGCTATCCTTCGAAGTAGATAGCGAAGAAACAGCAAAAAAAGTATTAGAAGGCATTGAGCTTATTCAGTTTGCTGAAAGCCTTGGAGGTACAGAGTCCTTGTTGACCTACCCTGTAACGCAAACACATCCAGATTTAAAACCTGAAGATGCAGAGCGCAAAGGTATTACACGTCGCTTATTGCGTTTATCTGTAGGCATTGAAGATACAGAAGACTTGATTGCGGATCTGGAACAAGCTTTCAATAAATAAAGGAGTTCCTATGGGACAATATAATTTTGATCAAATTTTAGATAGAACTCACACAAAATCCTTGAAATACGATTTTGCTGTAAAACGCGGTAAACCAGCCGATGTGTTGCCATTCTGGGTGGCAGACATGGATTTTGAGGTTCCCCCTGAGTTAAAGCAAATCCTATTGGACCGTGTGAACCATGGTGTATTTGGTTATACCGAATCTGATGACGAATACTTTGAAGTGCTACAAAATTGGTTTACTACGCGCTTTAACTGGACACCAGACCGAAAATGGCTCGTTAAAACTCCAGGTATCGTCTTTGCTTTGGCTATGGCTGTTCGCGCTTTCACCAAGGAGGGGGAAGGGGTACTTATCAATCAACCGGTGTATTATCCATTTAGCATGGTGATTGATGATAATGACCGTCGTCTCATCAATGTGCCATTAATTAAAGGCGAAGAAAAATATACCATCGATTTTGAGGGCATTGAACGGGCTATCGTTGAGGAAAATGTAACATTATTCCTCTTATGTAATCCCCATAATCCGATAGGGCGCGTGTGGACTGAGGATGAGTTAAAACGTCTTGGCGATATTTGTATTAAACATAATGTACTCATCGTAAGCGATGAAATCCACGCTGATTTTGTTTGGAAAGGGCATACTCATAAGGTCTTTGCTGACCTAGGTGAAAGCTATGCAGAGCATTGCATCGTATGTACAGCACCGAGCAAGACTTTCAACATCGCTGGCCTTCAAGTAAGTAATATTTTCATTCCTAATGATTCCTTACGTCGTCGTTTTATTAAAGAAATCGACCGTGCTGGCTATAGTCAATTAAATACAATGGGTATCGTTGGCTGTGAAGGGGCCTACAAAGTAGGGGCACCTTGGCTCGATGAGTTGAAAGAGTACATTCAAGATAATATTCAATTCACCATTGATTATGTAGCAAACTATATGCCGAAAATCCACGTATATCGCCCAGAAGGGACGTATCTCATGTGGTTAGATTGCTCTAAGTTGCCATTAGGCCCTAAAGAGCGTGATGAATGGATTATCAATGAAGCTAAATTGTGGCTTGATACTGGTTCCATGTTTGGTGTTGATGGGGAAGACTTTGAACGTATCAATGTAGCGTGTCCTCGTAAAACATTGGAAGAAGGCCTTGAAGCTTGGCGCCGTGCCTACGAGGCTAGAGGCTTTTAATCAGATTATTTAGATTATTTAGATTATTTAGATTATTTAGATTATTTAGATTAGGTTATCAAATTGTAGAATATATAGAGGTGACAATATGCCTATTAAAGTAATAAAAAATTTACCGGCCATTACGAAATTAGCTCAAGAGAATATTTTCGTAATGGATACAGAACGGGCGGAAAATCAACAAATCCGACCTTTGAATATTCTGTTAATCAATTTGATGCCCACTAAAGAGATTACAGAGACTCAAATTTTACGTGCTCTGAGTAATAGCCCGTTACAAGTTAATTTAACCTTAATACATACTGCATCTCGAAAATCAAAAAATACAGATGAGCAGTATTTAGAAACTTTTTACCGTACCTTTGAGGAGGTAAAAGACCAGTTCTTTGACGGCATGATTATTACAGGGGCTCCTGTAGAGTTAATGCCTTTCGAAGAGGTAGACTATTGGCCTGAGCTAGTAGAAATTATGAATTGGGGCGAAGAGCATGTATACTCTACGTTCTATATTTGCTGGGGCGCTCAAGCTGGTTTGTATCATCATTTTGGTATTAATAAATGCATTATGGATGAAAAGCTATTTGGCGTGTACGAACATGATATCTACAATGATCGACCAGTACTCTTACGTGGCTTCGATGAAAAGTTCTGGATGCCACACTCCCGTCATACAACAGTTTCCTTGCAACAAATTAAGGAAAACCGCGATTTAGAATTGTTGGCAGGCTCTGAGCCAACAGGTGCAGCTATTGTTCGTAGCTTAGACAATAAACATATCTTTGTCTTTGGTCATGCCGAATACGATTGGGATACACTCAATCGTGAATATGAACGGGATATCAAAAAAGGTATGGATATTGCGGTTCCTGAAAATTATTTTCCTAATGATGATCCAAAACAACGTCCTATCGTACGCTGGCGTTCAGTAAGTACATTGTTATTTACAAATTGGTTAAATTATTATGTTTACCAAGAAACACCGTACATTATTGAACAAATTCAAAAAATGAAATTTGAACGCGATAAAAACTTAGGTGCCTATATCTAAACTATCGTATGTAGCTATTGCCCCTAATTACTTCTGATAGTCTCTAATATGAACTAGTCAGTTAGAAGTTACTAGGGGCTTTTCTGTACATTCATTTATACAGTTACTTAGCTCGCTAGGGTAGTTTGAAACTACTTAGTGACTTTTAAAGCCCACTATAGTTTTAAGTTATGGATAAGTTCATATAAAAAATAGTAGACATAATTTTTAAAGCATAGTACTATACTAGGTATAAACAACGAACTAAATTCACAGTTAATATAAAGGAGTTGTCATAATGAGTAAACAATACAGATTTGAAACATTACAATTACATGCCGGTCAAACGGTAGATCCAACAGGTGCGCGTGCAGTACCTATTTACCAAACTACATCTTTCGTATTTAAAGACGCAGAAGAAGCAGCAGGTCGTTTTGCCTTAACTAATCCTGGTGGTATTTATTCCCGCCTTGGCAATCCTACTACAGATGTATTGGATGCTCGTGTGGCACAACTTGAAGGTGGTGCTGGTGGTATCGCAGTAGCATCTGGTTCCGCAGCGATTACATATTCTATCTTGAACGTAGCTAATGCGGGCGACAATATCGTAGCAGCTTCCACTTTGTACGGTGGTACTTACAACTTGTTCACTGCTACATTGCCACGTCTTGGTATCGAAACTAAATTTGTAAATCCTGATAATTTAGAAGAATTTGAAGCAGCTATCGATGAAAATACAAAAGCTGTTTACATCGAGTCTATCGGTAACCCAGGTATCAACCTTATCGACGTACAAGCAGTAGCTGATATTGCACATAAACACAACATTATCTTGATCGTAGATAACACCTTTGCATCTCCATACTTGTTCCGTCCATTAGAACATGGTGCTGACGTAGTTGTTCATTCTGCTACTAAATACCTTGGTGGTCATGGTACAACATTGGCTGGCGTAGTTGTAGAGTCTGGTAAATTCGATTATAAAGGTTCTGGTAAATATCCTGGCTTCTCCGAAGGTGATGAACACTATAATGGTTTAGTATATGGTGATTTGCCAATTCCATTCACTGTAAAAATCCGCGCTCAATTGCTTCGTGATACTGGCGCATGCATTACTCCACTTGCATCTTGGCAAATCTTGCAAGGCGTTGAAACATTGTCCTTGCGCGTAGAACGTCACGTAGAAAATACTCGTAAAGTAGTAGATTTCTTGACTAAACATCCTAAAGTGGCATGGGTAAGCTATCCAGAATTAGAAGACAGCAAATACAAAGCTTTAGCTGATAAATACTTCCCTAAAGGTGTTGGTGCTGTATTCACATTCGGTGTAAAAGGCGGAAAAGAAGTAGGTATTAAACTTGTTGATTCTTTGGAAATCTTCTCCAACTTGGCTAACGTAGCAGATGCTAAATCTCTTGTTATTCACCCTGCGTCTACAACACATGCACAACTTAACGAAGAACAACAAAAATCTGCTGGTGTAACACCAGATATGATCCGTTTGTCCATCGGCCTTGAAAATATCGACGATATTATCGAAGACTTGGCTCAAGCTTTAGATAAAGCATAATCTCTCAAATCTCATTGGGAAACTATAGAACTAACTTTCAGAACACACAAATGACATCCTTAAGCTAGACCTCGCTTAAGAAATAGAACAAAGAACTATCAAACCTATAAAACTTATACATAAGACCTCCCGATGGGAGGTCTTTTTGTTTCTAGATACTGTTTCGTTGTTACACAAAAAAGACCTTGGATTCAACGATCCAAGGTCTTTTAAAGGGAGTATAGTGTGTGTAACGTTTGGTCTGTGGTGTGTGAGCACAGACCCTTTACCTATTGTGTGAGATAGGGTTTTGGGAGAGCCCTTTATGAGTTATAGGGCTCTCTAAGTTTGTGTGTTAGTTTGTGTTAGAGAGTGTATCCATTGGGATACTGTGTGTATAGTATGTGTGTTATATATGTGTAGTGTGTCATCTTAGTGGGTTAGGATAGGGGTTCACTAGATGAAAAGAGCTTCTTAGTATTTTGTAGTTTTTACTTTAGCGCTTAAAACTTTACCGTTCATACCATCAACTTTTACTTCTGCTTTTTTGTCGCCACCAGTTGTCATGTCGAATTTGTATACAGCTCGGCCGTTTTCACGTTCAACAGTCCATTCCATAGTTTGGAAGTCGGAACCAACTTTTTCAAGAGCTTTTGTTTCAGCTACTTCAGGGATGATGATATTTTGAACGTTAATAGTTTTGCTAGCTTTAGCATAGCCTTTAACTTCTTTACCAACGATTTGGCCAGTTGCTTCGTCTACTTTAAGTTCTACTGCACGATTGTTGTAGTAACCTTCTACTTCATAGTAAGGGTTATGTTTAGCATCGTAAGAAATAGATTTTACAGTAGCGCCAGGGAAGTTTTGTTGGAATACTGTAACAGCGCCCATGTAATCAACAGAATAGTTAGCTTGAGCGGATGGAGCTACGCTACCAACGCCTTTCCAGTTGCTATTGTTGTTGTAAGCATGGTTGCTAGCTGCGCCAACTACGCCTGCTAATAATACTGTACTAACGCCAAATGCACATAATACCTTTGATACTTTTTTAACATTTTTCATAATGAATGCCTCCTAATATAAGGTACGTTTATATACTGTTTTGTGAAAGTAGATTTTACTCAATCTACTTACGTATAATTTAATGTTGCTACATGAATATAAGATGAAATACAAAGTTTTTTGTATGAAGATGAGTATATCTTTTAGTTATTATGAACGATTGGTAATAACTATAATGTATAGTCAAAAAAATAAAATACTTGAAATTACTGTATATATAGTATTAGACTACATAGTTAACTAAAAGTCAACACACGTAGTTGACAATTAAAAATACAAGTGTTTTAATTTAGGTAGTTAGTAGTTTGTTGATGTGTTATTAATGGAGGTATACCATGAGTTCTACCGTGTCGAAACAAGGTCGCATCACTACCCGTCAGTTAACTATGACAGCACTTTTTGTAGCATTAATTGCCGTAGGTGCTTTCATACGGGTACCATTACCTAATTGTCCATTTACATTACAAATCTTATTTACTACCCTCGCAGGCATTGTATTGGGTAGCCGATGGGGGGCTGCTAGCGTTGGCATTTACATTGTCTTAGGTTTAATTGGAGTACCGATTTTTACATCTGGTGGTGGCCCTGGTTACATTTTACAACCTACCTTTGGTTATTTAATTGGTTTTATGGTAGGTGCTTATGCAGTAGGCCGTATTGCAGAATCTATGGAGACTTTATCCTTTAAACGATTATTAGCAGGATCTATATTAAATCTATTTATCGTGTATGGCCTTGGTATGATCTATCTATACTTCATTATGAACTTGTATTTAGGTAAACCAATTGGAGTAGAGGCCGTTATTATTACATGCTTCTTGATTCCCGTAGGTCCAGATATCTTCCTTTGTGCCGTTGCAGCATCTCTTGGCAAACGAATTGTTAAAGAATTACATCGATAATATAGTCCTTATATAATACTATTATATGTTTGGTAAATATATGTTTATTAAAACCGAGGCATTATGCCTCGGTTTTTGGTGTTTATGTACTTATTTAAGCCTGTTTGAGGCTATTGGTTCAAGACTGTTTGTTTAAGGATATACATAACCTAAAATAGGTTCTGCTGATTTTATGTTTGTAATTTCTACGTATGGTTGTTGACGGCCGTGGAAATCTCGTGTAGATACTTTGCCTTCGATAGAAACCCATTGTTCATTAGCTAAGCTATCACCATCTGGTTTATAGGCGGTCATGCCAATCGGTGCCACGTCAGCGATACAGCAGGACATAGCCATACGAGAGATGGTAAATTCATTAGATTTTAGTGTATTATCATCGCGGTTTACATAACCTGTCATATATACAGTGTAGTCTTTGTATTGGTCTACATTAGATCCAACCTTTACGATGGTTTGATAGAAATTGTCTGAGTTTAGCACAATTTCTTTTTTGTCTTTAGAAATGCCTGGTTCTTTGCTTTCACTATTAACAGTAATCACCTCGCCGATGGCATCATTTGTAAAGTTGAAGTTGTTTGTATCATCATTGATGCGTGCTGCACCTTGAACAGTAGTTGTAGGTACTAGCACAGGGGGAACGATGAGTAAAACTACGGGGATAATGATAGGTACGATAGAGCGCCAGTTATGTTTATAATAGCGCGATGGAGCCCAAATGACTGTAGCTAACCCGCCTAATATGAGAGCTATGCTGCTAATACCTAGTAGCAGTTCATATCGTGGTGCGATATAGTTCAAATAACGACCGGTTACGATTAGGTACACACAGCAGATACCTAAGGTGAGGTAGAGTAAGCCTTTTACAATGGAAAAGCGATCTTTCAGTCCTAATTTCATAGAATCATCTCCTTTTATATTCATGAAGCACTGAAATAGTAATGATTAAATATTAGCTTAAAAAGAATTGAAAACCTAATGCTGCTAAATAGGATATAACAACAATCGTTAAGCCTAGACGAAGAATGAACGATGTGGGCATGTATTGTTTTAAAATATATACATTTTTAATATCTAGTATAGGCCCTAAGATGAGGAACCCCATGACTGAACTCATAGGGAACAGGGTACTCAAGGATTTGCCAATAATAGCATCTGATGTAGAGCAAATAGAGAAGAAGAACGCCAATATTAGCAGAATTGGGATAGCCCACACGTCAGGTAATGTGATACCGGCGTTGATAAGCCAAGGCTTTCCAAACACTTGAACTATTGATAGTACACAAGCTGCAATGGAGAAATAGAATAAGAGCTGGGAGAACTCTTTTTCCATATGAATTAGTAATCTCCTTTTAGTGATATGTTTACTTTTCGATGCTTCTAAGACGATCTCTTCATAGCTTAGGTTCTGTGCCGTTTTAGCTTTCATCATAGACGTAGATGGTGGTATAAAACGGAATGATAAGGCCACCAATAAAGCTACGCCAAGGCCAAGTACGATACGCCATACAGAAATCATTGGATTATCTGGAAAGGCATACCAGGTGGATAGAATCGTAATAGGATTGATGATGGGGCTAGCGAGCATAAATAGGAGGGCCACAGATAATGGTACGCCTCTATCTGTGAGTGCTTTAAATAATGGAATAATAGCACAGTCGCAAACTGGTAAGGCTAAGCCACTAACCATGGCGGCACCATAGCTCTTCCAAGAATGATCTCCTAATAGTTTTAATAGTACGCTCTGTGGTACAAAATAGCGTATAACGGTTGAGCCAATAGTTCCTAATAAAAGGAATGGAACCGCTTCGATAATGAGTCCTGTAATGATGGCAAAGCATTGGTGAATGGAGTAAGGAATGTCATGACGGAACGCGGTAACTAAAAGTATGTAGGCGGTAATACCGATAACTAATAGATTTGGTATGAGTCCCCACGTAGAATTGCGGCATAGTTCTGCTACCTTTTCTGGCGTTGGCGCTGTTACAATCTTGGTGTCATTGTTATAGGTCCGCAATAAGGCGTGATGTGTATCGGTTTCTGTGATGATACAATCTGCACTATATAATTGGCTTGTTACATCATTGCCTAAACCAGGTAAAATTGATGCGATGAATTGGTCTGTACAAATATATAATACCTTTTCAATTTGTAATATATGGCGCAGCTTGTCACTATATAGCAAGGCTTCTAGTTGGTGAAAGCTGATCATACCATTCCATTCAATCCATATTTCTTTAGGCTTTACCTTGTCGACATAGCTTGCGATTTCATCAGCTATAGAACTATATGTATCGGGTTCATTAGGTGTAATTGCACTAAGCCTATCAGGATTGAGGTGTAATCCTTCTTTGATGAGCGATATAGCACCTTCTTCAGCGCTGATGCATGCTGTGCCGCCCAGCTTTTTGCGATATTGTAATTGTTCATTTATAAAAGTACTTTTACCAGTACCGATGAATCCGGTAACGATATAAACAGGTATCATGATTGACACACTTCGTTATGTACCATTGGTACATTAAAATCAGTACCAATAACGACTAAGCTATAGTCCGTGGATTCACTAGGCGCAAGGGAACAGTAGTGAGTTCCATATTGTAACTCATGAGGCCCTTCAGTGGTTGGTACAATACCTTTAGCACGGAGTACGGTATCTGGCATACCTTCTAAGATAGTCTTCCACTGTACTAAGGTGAGTTTACGCAAGTCTTTGAATGTATGGCTCATAAACATATGCTCATCATGTAAAGAGTGGTCATCGTGACAGTGATAGAGGCGTTTGATATAGTCTCGTAATGCAATGGTATTCCATGACTCTTCGTGAATAGGAGTATTTGGTGCTAACTCGTGAATCATCCGTTTTGTTATGATTGTTTGTTGAATGTCTTCGGTATGGCTCAAGAAGATAGCGTCACTGTTTGTGATTTGATCCTTAAAGAAGAGACCAAAGTTTTTGATAAACATAGGTGCTTGCATGGCATCAACAGTTGTTACCGATGCATGAACATAGGCGGACTTTGCAATCTCTTCATCCTCGCATGTATGGATGATTTCGCTCAATTTGCTGACACCAGATGGTTCGATATAGATAATATCTACATCATAATTTTGAAGGATATCAAGTAGTGCTTGTTGGAAGTTTCCTTGCAAGCTACAGCAAATACAGCCGGATGTAACTTCGCGAATGGTAGCCCCTGTTTTAGCTAGATTGGCTGCATCGAGACTAGTTTCACCAAAATCATTTTCTATGATTAGAATTTTATCTGTAGGTTTATGTTCTTTTAGTATATGTTGTAAGAATGTTGTTTTTCCAGAACCTAGAAATCCGGATATGATAACAATAGGAATCATACATACCTCCTGAGTAATGTAAACACAGTATACACCCATAGGATAACACAGGAAATACACCCTAGGGTATATGCATAGTTATGAAAGTTCTATGGTTCTCAAAATTCTCATTAAATATATTGATTATATACCTTATATGAGTATATTAGCAGATGTATATAATATTCATAATTAATTGTAAAGAATATTGTATATATCGATTTGCGTATATATGAAAAAATACTCCTATATGAATAAATATTAATTTTAGAAGTTTTCTGAAAAATACAAAAAAAACCTCCTATAGAAGGTTCAGTCGGGGGAGAGTTGACTGAACTCCTTATAGGAGGGGGGGAGACTTCGTTATATAAATTTCTAATTAGATTACTTTTAGTATACCAAATTATACATAAAGTATATAGTCAAAATTTATTATTTTATGTTTATTGTAATTTAGCTAATAACGCTTTTAGATATACATATACATTTTCAACAGATGGTAAATGAACGCGTTCCATTGGTGTATGTGGGCTTACGATAGTAGGACCAAAGCTGATCATTTGTGTATTTGGTAATACACCTTTTAACAAGCCACATTCGAGGCCTGCATGAATGGCGTTGACATTAGCTGGTGTATCAAACATTTCGTTATGCAAGGAAATAGCTTGTTCCTCAAGTTTGGAGCCTTTATCGTATTCCCATGCAGGATAACCACCAGTACGCTCTGCAGATACACCTAGTGTTTTCGCAAGTAATATCATTTTCTTAGCCAAGAATTCAAGACTGTTGCTATTGGAGCTGCGGATAGAAATGAGTACTTCAATAGTATGTTCATTTTCGCGTACGATAGCGATATTGTCAGAAGTTTCTACAAGATTTGGAATGGATTTGCTCACAGAATGAACACCATCTTGTGCAAGATAGATGTAAGTAATGAGAGCTTCTGTTGTATCATCTGCATAGACTACATCAGGTGTTGCTACATCTTCTACAACAAATTTAAGACCTGGATCTTGGATACCATATTCATGGAGATATTGTTTTTCTTGGTATGCAATTAATGTTTTAATAGCCTCTACATCTTCAGCACGTACGGATAATACAGCAACTGCTTTAGAAGGAATGGCATTATGTTTTACGCCACCTTCAAAGGATGCTAAGCATACAGGATACTGTTGTTGAATGTCATAGAGTACGCGTGTTAATACTTGGTTAGCATTTGCGCGTTGTTCGCAGATTTCGATACCAGAGTGACCGCCTTTAAGGCCTGTTACGGTAAGAGTTAAGCCTGCATCATAACCAGGTTGGTTATTTTCACGCAATAAAGGAATGTTTACATGAACGTGGCAACCACCAGCACAGCTAACAGTAAAATCGTGTTCTACTTCTGTATCGAGGTTGAGTAAGTAATCACCACTTACTTGGCCTTCTTTAATAGCGAAAGCGCCGTCCATACCAGTTTCTTCATTAGTAGTGAACAATAATTGCATAGGGCCGTGTTGTTGGCTATCATCCTCAAGGATAGCAAGCATCATCGCACCACCCATGCCGTTATCCGCACCTAATGTAGTGTGGTCTGCATGCATCCATTCGCCTTCGATGATATTGGCAATTGGGTCTTTAGTGAAGTCATGGTTAGAGTCGTGATCACGAACACATACCATGTCTATATGACCTTGTAAGATGATAGAAGGTCGGTTTTCATAACCTGGAGATGCTGGCTTTTTGATGACTACATTAAATTGATCGTCTTGATGAACCTCAAGCCCCAAATTTTTACCGAAGTTTACGATATAATCGCTGATGCCTTTTTCGTTTCCTGATTCACGAGGAATTTGGCTCATTTCTTTAAATATTTCTAATACGCGTTTAGCTTGAACGATTGATTCCATAATGGTTCCTTTCATTCTGATGTAATAATAGATATATATGCTGATGGATTATACTGAATATAGTACTTTTATTAGTATACGAATTAATACTAATAATTGTATTTGTTTTAGTGATAACTTTCATCGGCATATATATGGAATATATAAATAATTAGTATATATATAGTTATATCACAAGAATGATTATTAGGATAGTTAATGCAAGCATTAGCAGATGTATAGACTAGCTATATAGGAATAATAATGTATAATGAGGTTATACGATTAACGATTGATTAAATCCATTATATTTTAGAAGGTTGGTGAACCGATGCAACACGACAGTCGCAATATTAGTATGCTTATGGATTTTTATGAGATGACCATGGCACACGGCTATTTTACACAACATGAAAATACGGATCGCGTCGCGTTTGATGTATTCTTTAGACGCAATCCAGACAAGGGTGGCTTTGCCATTTTTGGTGGTCTTGAACAAATCGTTGAGTACATTTTAAATTTACATTTTGATGAACGTGATATTGATTTTTTACGGGCTCAAGGTATTTTTAGTGAGGAATTTTTAGCATATCTAAAAGATTTCTCCTTTACTGGTGATGTATATGCATTCCCAGAGGGTTCGATTATTTATCCAAACGAACCGGTTATAACTATCGTAGCACCTCTCATAGATGCACAAATCGTAGAAACTGCAGTGCTAACTATGATGAACCATCAGTCCCTTATCGCCACAAAGGCAAATCGTATCGTACGAGCTGCAGATGGTCGCATTGTAGCTGATTTTGGTGCACGTCGAGCCCACAATGTAGATGCCGCTGTATATGGTGCGAGAGCAGCCTACATCGGTGGGGTGCAGTCTACGGCAACTGTTTTAGCGGGCCAACAATTTGGCATCCCTGTGAGCGGTACTATGGCTCATAGTTGGGTTATGTATCATGATTCTGAATATGAAGCTTTTAAAGCTTACGCTGAAGTTTATCCAGATGGAGCGGTATTCCTCGTTGATACCTATGATGTTTTGAACTCTGGTGTACCTAATGCAATCAAAGTAGCTAAAGATGTATTAGATCCTATGGGAAAACGTTTAAAAGGAATTCGCCTTGATTCTGGTGACCTTGCGTACTTAGCTAAAAAAGCGCGCCACATGCTCGATAAAGCAGGATTAGAAGATTGTAAAATTATGGCTTCTAATAGTCTTGATGAATATACGATAACCTCTTTGTTGGGACAAGGTGGTCCCATTGATATCTTTGGAGTTGGTGAAAGACTGATTACCTCCAAGAGCGATCCTGTATTTGGTGCAGTTTACAAGATTGCTGGGGTTGAAAAAAATGGTGTGTGGGAGCCGCGTATCAAGATTTCGGAATCTGTTGAAAAGATTACGAACCCAGGATTTAAAAAGGTGTACCGTGTGTACAATGAGAAAGGTCGTGCCATTGCAGACTTATTAACATTGTTAGAAGAGGTACCAGATACAACCGAACCATATCGTTATATTGATCCAGAACAACCGTGGCGTGAATTGTACTTTGAAAACTGTACTTTCAAAGAAATGAAACAACTCATTATTAAGGATGGAAAATTACTAGTAGAATTACCAACTTTAGATGAGCTTCGTCAATATGTTAAAGACCAATTAGAAACTGAAATTTGGCTTGAAGAGCAACGTTTTGAAAATCCACATCGTCATTACCTTGATATGAGTCCAGGATACTATCGAATGAAAATGGATTTATTAAATCGTATTTTCCGAAAGAAGTAGGTGGGCTTATGTTAGACAATCCACAAGCTACAAAAGAGGCTCTCATTCAATGGATTCGAGACTATTTTAGTCAAAATGGGCCTAGTTGTAGTGCCGTAGTAGGTATTTCAGGTGGTAAGGATTCCACAATTGTGGCGGCCCTTTGTAAAGAAGCCCTTGGGGCAGAACGCGTAGTGGGAGTGCTCATGCCAAACGGCGTTCAATCTGATATCGATGATGCTAAGGCCGTTGTGGATCACTTAGGTATTCCTCATATTATTGTTAATATAGGGGCTGCTTACGAAGCCTTAACAAATGCTATTATTCAAGGAGAAGGGTATGAAGCTGTAACGGGTAGAAATGATTTGTCTCGAGATGCAGCTATAAATACACCCCCGCGCCTTCGCATGGCTACGTTATATGCAGTGGGCCAAAACTTGCCAAATGGTGCACGGGTTGCCAATACATGTAATGGGTCTGAAGATTATGTAGGGTATTCTACAAAATATGGCGATAGTGCAGGTGATTTTAGCCCTCTCGCTAATCTTGTTGTAGAAGAGGTGCGTCAAATTGGTCGCCTCCTAGATATTCCTAAATATCTTGTAGATAAAACGCCTAGTGATGGCCTTAGTGGTCAATCTGATGAAGATAAATTAGGTTTTACCTATGCAGTGCTGGATCGTTATATTAGGACCGGTCAGATTGACAATTTAAAGACAAAGGAACGTATTGATCATTTGAACCGTATTAATAAGCATAAATTAGAGTTGATGCCTTCCTTTCAGCCCCGACGTTGATTAACACAAAATTTATTATTTCTTATGTATTTTTATGATGGAGGTAATATGGAGACAAAAATAGCTTTGATTGGTACGGGTGGTACGATTGCTGGACAAGGCGCATCCGATACAGATTTGACCGGCTATACTGCAGGGGTACTAGGGCTCAATGAAATTCTAGATTCTGTACCTGGCACGGAACCATATGGTCCATATACATATACTCAGTTTAGTAATATTGAAAGTTCCGATATTACTGTCCAGCATTGGTTGGATTTAGCCAAGTTAGTACAAAAATTAGTTGATCAGGAGGATATCGGTGGTGTTGTTATCACTCATGGTACAGATAGTATGGAAGAAACTGCCTATTTCCTTAATCTTACTGTGCATACAGATAAGCCTATCGTTATCACTGGCTCTATGCGACCTGCTGGGGCGATCAGTGCAGATGGTCCGATTAATCTATTACAAGCGATTCAAGTGGCGAGAACGCCTGAGTCTGTAGGTAAAGGTGTACTTGTTGTTCTAAATGGCTATATTGATGGAGCACGCGATGTTTCTAAGCGGAATACAACGAATGTAGCAACCTTCGATAGCCCATTAGTAGGTCATCTTGGCATTGTACAAGAGGGAGTGGCTCATTATTATAAAGCATCTACTCGTCGTCATACGAAAGAATCTATCTTTGATGTACATGATTTAAAAGAATTGCCTCGTGTAGTCATTTTGACTTGCTATGGTGGCATGGATGACATGGTACCGATGAGTGTAGTGGCGACTAACCCTGATGGGCTCATCTTGACGGGGTTAGGGCATGGTACAATTCCTCAAAATGTACGTCAAATAACACAAAATACAGCATTCCCAACTGTACGTGCCTCTCGCACAGGGAGTGGCATGGTGTCTGCCGTACCACAAGATGCACTAGCAGGCTATCTTGTAAGTGATACATTAAGTCCACAAAAAGCTCGCATCCTATTGATGCTTGGTCTTACAAAAACTAAAAACCTTAAAAAGTTACAACAGTTCTTCTATGAATATTAATTAGAAAAATAAAAAAGATTTGAGAAAAACTCTCAAATCTTAATTTGATATTCATTTTCAAATATTATACTGTATGTAACAGTTTTATATACAATGAACCGCACATCCCGATCGCCTAGGATGTGCGGTTTTTTATTTCGCCTAGAATGCGTATTTTTTATTCGGCGCCAATAGCATTTTCTAAGGCTCGTTGTATACCTATATAAACAGCCTTAGCTAATGTATCCCCGAATAGGGAGAAGGAGCCTGCATCTGTTAACACATCACCATTGGTATCGATAGTGAGAACCACACCATCTGTAGAGGTACCGGTGGCAGAAGTCTTGCGCTCTTTTGTGATGGCATCAGGAATATCTTCGTTAATAAATGAATAGAGGCGTACGCTTTCAACACCCCAATCTTGAAGGGCTGCTGTTTTAGCCTCCGTAATTGTCATGATGGCTTTCACCATGGCGCTGTCAGTTAAGGCCTTATTCGTAAAGACTAGTATGTTGATTGTGCCAGGCGTCACAAACGCTCCGTCCCGTTCTTCATAGCAATACCCTGTGCCTGCACGATGGGCCGTTTTTTCATAGCCTGCAGTAACGATGGTCTCCACAATCGTATCGTGTTCCTCGACCTTGGCGTATGCGTGAAGGTTCATTGTAGCAGACGTAAGAAGCGCTGTACTAAAATGAACAGGTGTATCGATTTGCTCGAATTCTTGGGCTAAATAGTTGGCTACCGAGCCACCTGGTAAATCTTTTTCTGTTTCGATTTGGTATGTTAATTGTTGATTTCGTACGGCTAACGTATGGTGATACCCACCATTGAGTTGACCACTAGATAAGGCATAATGGATGTCGTCAAAGTGTACTGTAACGGAATTTAATTCTTTCGTTACATGACCTCCTGTTGCAAGCTCTTGTGGTGCTTCATATGGATTGTTAAACATATAAGTCTCCCTAGATTTAGATTGTTATATATGTAATATAACGATATAATAACTTTACTATATCGTGTAAAATATATTTATTAAATTATAGCATATATGTTTATGATGACCATATTAATAGATGTGCTCAATTATTTATAAAGTTTTATTATTGGAGGTTTAATATGGGCAATATTCTTCATTCTGCATCAGAAATATTGTTTAAAGATGCTAATGTATTGGTTCAACTTCGAGATTGGTTCTTTTCTCAAGCGGGCAATATATTATTAGCTCTTATTATATTTTGGGTAGGTCGTTATGCTATTAAATGGGTGAAAACCTTTGCTGTCCGTATTATGACTAAGGCCTCTTATGACTCTGCTGCGATGAGCTTTATTACGCAGATCATCAATTATGCATTGCTAGTAGGTCTAATATTGATTTGCTTAAATCAAATTGGTGTTCCTACTACATCCTTTGTAGCTGCCTTTGGTGCCTTTGGTTTAGGTATTGGTTTGGCCTTACAAAACAACTTATCTAACTTGGCATCAGGCTTATTAATTCTTATATTTAAGCCTTTTAGAGCAGGTCATGTTATTCAAGTTGGAGATACTGTAGGTAGTGTTAAGTCTGTTCAATTTATGTATACTATTATCACTACTAAAGATCAAAAAAATGTGTATATACCAAACTCTATCCTTACCTCCCAAGCCATAACTAATATTGCTTATACCCACGAAAGGGTTATTCCGTTCGTCTTTGATATTGGTTATAACAATAATCATCATGAAGCAATTAAAATCTTAAAAAATATTTTTGCTGCTGATAAACGTGTACTCAATCCTAAAAATATGGAAATTGGTATTTCTGAATTTGGCGATAACTCTGTACGCATTGCTGCCTATGCACGCGTTAAGTCGAAAGACTTCTTAGATGTGCAATATGGAATTATGTCTGATGTAAAAGATGCGTTCGATAAATATGGTATCGACATTCCATATCCTCAACGTGTTGTATATCTTCAAAATGTAGATAACTCTACTGGTGAAATTAAGGGAACTAAGAAAAAAGCAAGTGGAACGGATGTTGCCATTGATGATAACCCTGAAAGTTAATATGTGATACAGAAAGTGAGATATATGATATCTTTAACAACTAATGCTTGTATAGTTTGGAAACGACTTATTTTGATGATAGCCTGTATAGGCGCTATTATTTTCGGTACTAGTGTTTCTCATGCGGCGTATATTGCGCCGCCATCTACGATAGGTGAGGCTGTTGTTCTCATTGATGCGGATACAAAAGAAATCCTATTTGCAAA